>NZ_CP032616.1:5183838-5535118 GCF_003626975.1 Pseudomonas sp. DY-1
GATGCCATGCTTCCAGGAAAAGCCTCTAAGCTTCAGATAACTAGGAACCGTACCCCAAACCGACACAGGTGGTTGGGTAGAGAATACCAAGGCGCTTGAGAGAACTCGGGTGAAGGAACTAGGCAAAATGGCACCGTAACTTCGGGAGAAGGTGCGCCGGTGAGGGTGAAGCATTTACTGCGTAAGCCCATGCCGGTCGAAGATACCAGGCCGCTGCGACTGTTTATTAAAAACACAGCACTCTGCAAACACGAAAGTGGACGTATAGGGTGTGACGCCTGCCCGGTGCCGGAAGGTTAATTGATGGGGTTAGCGCAAGCGAAGCTCTTGATCGAAGCCCGGTAAACGGCGGCCGTAACTATAACGGTCCTAAGGTAGCGAAATTCCTTGTCGGGTAAGTTCCGACCTGCACGAATGGCGTAACGATGGCGGCGCTGTCTCCACCCGAGACTCAGTGAAATTGAAATCGCTGTGAAGATGCAGTGTATCCGCGGCTAGACGGAAAGACCCCGTGAACCTTTACTGTAGCTTTGCACTGGACTTTGAGCCTGCTTGTGTAGGATAGGTGGGAGGCTTTGAAGCGAGGACGCCAGTTCTCGTGGAGCCATCCTTGAAATACCACCCTGGCATGCTTGAGGTTCTAACTCTGGTCCGTCATCCGGATCGAGGACAGTGTATGGTGGGCAGTTTGACTGGGGCGGTCTCCTCCTAAAGAGTAACGGAGGAGTACGAAGGTGCGCTCAGACCGGTCGGAAATCGGTCGCAGAGTATAAAGGCAAAAGCGCGCTTGACTGCGAGACAGACACGTCGAGCAGGTACGAAAGTAGGTCTTAGTGATCCGGTGGTTCTGTATGGAAGGGCCATCGCTCAACGGATAAAAGGTACTCCGGGGATAACAGGCTGATACCGCCCAAGAGTTCATATCGACGGCGGTGTTTGGCACCTCGATGTCGGCTCATCACATCCTGGGGCTGAAGCCGGTCCCAAGGGTATGGCTGTTCGCCATTTAAAGTGGTACGCGAGCTGGGTTTAGAACGTCGTGAGACAGTTCGGTCCCTATCTGCCGTGGACGTTTGAGATTTGAGAGGGGCTGCTCCTAGTACGAGAGGACCGGAGTGGACGAACCTCTGGTGTTCCGGTTGTCACGCCAGTGGCATTGCCGGGTAGCTATGTTCGGAAGAGATAACCGCTGAAAGCATCTAAGCGGGAAACTCGCCTCAAGATGAGATCTCACTGGGATCTTGAATCCCCTAAAGGGCCGTCGAAGACTACGACGTTGATAGGTTGGGTGTGTAAGCGCTGTGAGGCGTTGAGCTAACCAATACTAATTGCCCGTGAGGCTTGACCATATAACACCCAAACAATCTGGTGATTGTGGGTGCGACTGGTTGAAGTCGACAGACCGAAAATTGGCCTGAACCGCAAAAACAGACTGTCACATACCTGATTCGGGATCGCGTCGCAGACGAGATCCCAACCGAATTGCTTGACGACCATAGAGCGTTGGAACCACCTGATCCCATCCCGAACTCAGCAGTGAAACGACGCATCGCCGATGGTAGTGTGGAGCTTCTCCATGTGAGAGTAGGTCATCGTCAAGCTTCTATCCCAAAGCCCCGATATGCCTTGTGCATATCGGGGCTTTGCCTATTAGTGAAAGCCCTCGAAATGTAGGCTTCGCAGTTACCCTGGTGGTACTGCTGGGTTGAATCCCTGGTGGAATCAGCTCGAGTTTGCAAGCGGTTGAGTAGAAAAGAGATTTTCGAAAAACAGCTTGACAGTAAGAAAGGCTGCTGTAGAATGCGCGGCCTCGGTTGAGACGAAAGACTTGATCGAAACGCTCTTTAACAACTGAATCAAGCAATTCGTGTGGGTGCTTGTGAGGTAAGACTGATAGTCAACTGATTATCAGCATCACAAGTAACACTCGTGAATTCGAGAGTTTATTTGCGATTGCTGAGCCAAGTTTAGGGTTTTCTCAAAACCCAAGCAGTATTGAACTGAAGAGTTTGATCATGGCTCAGATTGAACGCTGGCGGCAGGCCTAACACATGCAAGTCGAGCGGCAGCGGGTCCTTCGGGATGCCGGCGAGCGGCGGACGGGTGAGTAATGCCTAGGAATCTGCCTGGTAGTGGGGGATAACGTTCGGAAACGGACGCTAATACCGCATACGTCCTACGGGAGAAAGTGGGGGATCTTCGGACCTCACGCTATCAGATGAGCCTAGGTCGGATTAGCTAGTTGGTGGGGTAATGGCTCACCAAGGCGACGATCCGTAACTGGTCTGAGAGGATGATCAGTCACACTGGAACTGAGACACGGTCCAGACTCCTACGGGAGGCAGCAGTGGGGAATATTGGACAATGGGCGAAAGCCTGATCCAGCCATGCCGCGTGTGTGAAGAAGGTCTTCGGATTGTAAAGCACTTTAAGTTGGGAGGAAGGGCAGCTAGTTAATACCTGGTTGTTTTGACGTTACCAACAGAATAAGCACCGGCTAACTTCGTGCCAGCAGCCGCGGTAATACGAAGGGTGCAAGCGTTAATCGGAATTACTGGGCGTAAAGCGCGCGTAGGTGGTTCAGCAAGTTGGAGGTGAAATCCCGGGCTCAACCTGGGAACTGCCTCCAAAACTACTGAGCTAGAGTACGGTAGAGGGTAGTGGAATTTCCTGTGTAGCGGTGAAATGCGTAGATATAGGAAGGAACACCAGTGGCGAAGGCGACTACCTGGACTGATACTGACACTGAGGTGCGAAAGCGTGGGGAGCAAACAGGATTAGATACCCTGGTAGTCCACGCCGTAAACGATGTCGACTAGCCGTTGGGATCCTTGAGATCTTAGTGGCGAAGCTAACGCGATAAGTCGACCGCCTGGGGAGTACGGCCGCAAGGTTAAAACTCAAATGAATTGACGGGGGCCCGCACAAGCGGTGGAGCATGTGGTTTAATTCGAAGCAACGCGAAGAACCTTACCTGGCCTTGACATGCTGAGAACTTTCCAGAGATGGATTGGTGCCTTCGGGAACTCAGACACAGGTGCTGCATGGCTGTCGTCAGCTCGTGTCGTGAGATGTTGGGTTAAGTCCCGTAACGAGCGCAACCCTTGTCCTTAGTTACCAGCACGTTATGGTGGGCACTCTAAGGAGACTGCCGGTGACAAACCGGAGGAAGGTGGGGATGACGTCAAGTCATCATGGCCCTTACGGCCAGGGCTACACACGTGCTACAATGGTCGGTACAAAGGGTTGCCAAGCCGCGAGGTGGAGCTAATCCCATAAAACCGATCGTAGTCCGGATCGCAGTCTGCAACTCGACTGCGTGAAGTCGGAATCGCTAGTAATCGTGAATCAGAATGTCACGGTGAATACGTTCCCGGGCCTTGTACACACCGCCCGTCACACCATGGGAGTGGGTTGCTCCAGAAGTAGCTAGTCTAACCGCAAGGGGGACGGTTACCACGGAGTGATTCATGACTGGGGTGAAGTCGTAACAAGGTAGCCGTAGGGGAACCTGCGGCTGGATCACCTCCTTAATCGAAGACTTCAGCTTCTTCATAAGTTCCCACACGAATTGCTTGATTCAATTGCGAAGGCGATTGGGTCTGTAGCTCAGTTGGTTAGAGCGCACCCCTGATAAGGGTGAGGTCGGCAGTTCGAATCTGCCCAGACCCACCAATTGTCGCGGGGTCGTATGACCGGTTGACATTGGGGCCATAGCTCAGCTGGGAGAGCGCCTGCTTTGCACGCAGGAGGTCAGGAGTTCGATCCTCCTTGGCTCCACCATCTCCAGGCTGACCAAGAGTCCAGAATTAAATATCCCGGGTGGGATATTGAATTCTGAACTTTGCTTCAGAATCGTTCTTTAAAAATTCGGGTATGTGATAGAAGTGACTTGTTGAGTGTTTCACTGCACTCAATAATTCAAGGTAAAATTTGCGAGTTCAAGCGCGAATTTTCGGCGAATGTCGTCTTCACCCCTATGATCACGAGCAGATTGCTTGGGGTTATATGGTCAAGTGAAGAAGCGCATACGGTGGATGCCTTGGCAGTCAGAGGCGATGAAAGACGTGGTAGCCTGCGATAAGCTTCGGGGAGTCGGCAAACAGACTTTGATCCGGAGATCTCTGAATGGGGGAACCCACCTAGGATAACCTAGGTATCTTGTACTGAATCCATAGGTGCAAGAGGCGAACCAGGGGAACTGAAACATCTAAGTACCCTGAGGAACAGAAATCAACCGAGATTCCCTTAGTAGTGGCGAGCGAACGGGGATTAGCCCTTAAGCTTCTTGGATTTTAGCGGAACGCTCTGGAAAGTGCGGCCATAGTGGGTGATAGCCCCGTACGCGAAAGGGTCCAGGAAGTGAAATCGAGTAGGACGGAGCACGTGAAACTTTGTCTGAATATGGGGGGACCATCCTCCAAGGCTAAATACTACTGACTGACCGATAGTGAACCAGTACCGTGAGGGAAAGGCGAAAAGAACCCCGGAGAGGGGAGTGAAATAGAACCTGAAACCGTATGCGTACAAGCAGTGGGAGCCTACTTTGTTAGGTGACTGCGTACCTTTTGTATAATGGGTCAGCGACTTATATTCAGTGGCGAGCTTAACCGAATAGGGGAGGCGTAGCGAAAGCGAGTCTTAATAGGGCGTTTAGTCGCTGGGTATAGACCCGAAACCGGGCGATCTATCCATGGGCAGGTTGAAGGTTAGGTAACACTGACTGGAGGACCGAACCGACTACCGTTGAAAAGTTAGCGGATGACCTGTGGATCGGAGTGAAAGGCTAATCAAGCTCGGAGATAGCTGGTTCTCCTCGAAAGCTATTTAGGTAGCGCCTCACGTATCACTCCAGGGGGTAGAGCACTGTTTCGGCTAGGGGGTCATCCCGACTTACCAAACCGATGCAAACTCCGAATACCTGGAAGTGTCAGCGTGGGAGACACACGGCGGGTGCTAACGTCCGTCGTGAAAAGGGAAACAACCCAGACCGTCAGCTAAGGTCCCAAAGTTCTAGTTAAGTGGGAAACGATGTGGGAAGGCTTAGACAGCTAGGAGGTTGGCTTAGAAGCAGCCACCCTTTAAAGAAAGCGTAATAGCTCACTAGTCGAGTCGGCCTGCGCGGAAGATGTAACGGGGCTCAAACTAGACACCGAAGCTACGGGTTCGTCGTAAGACGAGCGGTAGAGGAGCGTTCTGTAAGCCTGTGAAGGTGAGTTGAGAAGCTTGCTGGAGGTATCAGAAGTGCGAATGCTGACATGAGTAACGACAATGCGAGTGAAAAACTCGCACGCCGAAAGACCAAGGGTTCCTGCGCAACGTTAATCGACGCAGGGTGAGTCGGCCCCTAAGGCGAGGCAGAAATGCGTAGTCGATGGGAAACGGGTTAATATTCCCGTACTTCTAGTTATTGCGATGGGGGGACGGAGAAGGCTAGGCCAGCTTGGCGTTGGTTGTCCAAGTTTAAGGTGGTAGGCCGAACACTTAGGCAAATCCGGGTGTTCAAGGCCGAGAGCTGATGACGAGTGTTCTTTTAGAACACGAAGTGGTTGATGCCATGCTTCCAGGAAAAGCCTCTAAGCTTCAGATAACTAGGAACCGTACCCCAAACCGACACAGGTGGTTGGGTAGAGAATACCAAGGCGCTTGAGAGAACTCGGGTGAAGGAACTAGGCAAAATGGCACCGTAACTTCGGGAGAAGGTGCGCCGGTGAGGGTGAAGCATTTACTGCGTAAGCCCATGCCGGTCGAAGATACCAGGCCGCTGCGACTGTTTATTAAAAACACAGCACTCTGCAAACACGAAAGTGGACGTATAGGGTGTGACGCCTGCCCGGTGCCGGAAGGTTAATTGATGGGGTTAGCGCAAGCGAAGCTCTTGATCGAAGCCCCGGTAAACGGCGGCCGTAACTATAACGGTCCTAAGGTAGCGAAATTCCTTGTCGGGTAAGTTCCGACCTGCACGAATGGCGTAACGATGGCGGCGCTGTCTCCACCCGAGACTCAGTGAAATTGAAATCGCTGTGAAGATGCAGTGTATCCGCGGCTAGACGGAAAGACCCCGTGAACCTTTACTGTAGCTTTGCACTGGACTTTGAGCCTGCTTGTGTAGGATAGGTGGGAGGCTTTGAAGCGAGGACGCCAGTTCTCGTGGAGCCATCCTTGAAATACCACCCTGGCATGCTTGAGGTTCTAACTCTGGTCCGTCATCCGGATCGAGGACAGTGTATGGTGGGCAGTTTGACTGGGGCGGTCTCCTCCTAAAGAGTAACGGAGGAGTACGAAGGTGCGCTCAGACCGGTCGGAAATCGGTCGCAGAGTATAAAGGCAAAAGCGCGCTTGACTGCGAGACAGACACGTCGAGCAGGTACGAAAGTAGGTCTTAGTGATCCGGTGGTTCTGTATGGAAGGGCCATCGCTCAACGGATAAAAGGTACTCCGGGGATAACAGGCTGATACCGCCCAAGAGTTCATATCGACGGCGGTGTTTGGCACCTCGATGTCGGCTCATCACATCCTGGGGCTGAAGCCGGTCCCAAGGGTATGGCTGTTCGCCATTTAAAGTGGTACGCGAGCTGGGTTTAGAACGTCGTGAGACAGTTCGGTCCCTATCTGCCGTGGACGTTTGAGATTTGAGAGGGGCTGCTCCTAGTACGAGAGGACCGGAGTGGACGAACCTCTGGTGTTCCGGTTGTCACGCCAGTGGCATTGCCGGGTAGCTATGTTCGGAAGAGATAACCGCTGAAAGCATCTAAGCGGGAAACTCGCCTCAAGATGAGATCTCACTGGGATCTTGAATCCCCTAAAGGGCCGTCGAAGACTACGACGTTGATAGGTTGGGTGTGTAAGCGCTGTGAGGCGTTGAGCTAACCAATACTAATTGCCCGTGAGGCTTGACCATATAACACCCAAACAATCTGGTGATTGTGGGTGCGACTGGTTGAAGTCGACAGACCGAAAATTGGCCTAAACCGCAAAAACAGACTGTCACATACCTGATTCGGGATCGCGTCGCAGACGAGATCCCAACCGAATTGCTTGACGACCATAGAGCGTTGGAACCACCTGATCCCATCCCGAACTCAGCAGTGAAACGACGCATCGCCGATGGTAGTGTGGAGCTTCTCCATGTGAGAGTAGGTCATCGTCAAGCTTCTATCCCAAACCCCCGATCCGTGAAAACGGTTCGGGGGTTTGTCTTTGGGCGCGAAAAAGTGTGCGGTACCGCGTCGAAGCCGGTAGCGCCCGGAAACTCTTGAATCGCCACCGCCAGTGCTGCGCTCGTCTAGAATAGCCGCGATACCTAAAGAGCCTTACCACCATGCCCGAACAGGCGGAACAACGCCCCCTTTCCGAACTTCCTCTGCACGACCTGATTGCCTGTCACGAGTGCGATCTATTAATGCGCCACCCACACATCGGCGAAGAGCAAAAGGCCTGTTGCCCGCGCTGTGGCTATGAATTGGTGGTGCACCGCTCGCAGATGGAGCGTCGCGCCCTGGCGTTGGTGCTGACTGCACTGTTCTTGTTCGTACCGGCAAACTTCCTTCCGATCATGAAGCTCAACCTGCTTGGGCAGACCAGCCACGATACGGTTTGGACAGGGGTTTTAGGCCTCTACAACACGGGCATGGAAGGTGTCGCGGTGTTGGTGTTCCTGTGCAGCATGGTTATTCCGCTGATCAAACTGCTCTGTCAGCTGATTGTGTTGGTTTGCATCAAGACTCGGCGCGCCCTTGGCCTGGGGCTGATGCTCTATCGCCTGTATCACCACCTTCGGGAGTGGGGAATGCTCGAGGTTTACCTCATGGGCATCCTGGTTTCCATCGTCAAGTTGATCGATCTTGCAGACCTCCATCTGGGCATCGGTCTGGCCTGTTTCATTGGCTTGCTGCTGGCCCAGGTATGGCTCGAGGTGACCATGTCGCCACACCAGGTGTGGGATGCACTGGACGCCGAAGGAGACGCCCATGCGAGCCATTGATGCCGGCATCATCGTCTGCGACGAATGCCATCAGTTGAACCGCCCTGAGTCCGATGAGGATCACGGTTCCTGCAGCCGCTGCGGTGCACGCCTGCACCCTCGTCGCCCCAACAGCCTGACCCGCACCTGGGCATTGCTGATTACCGCGGCCATTCTCTATGTGCCGGCAAATGTGCTGCCAATCATGACGGTGAACTTCTTAGGCAACGGTGCGCCCTCGACCATCATGGGGGGTGTGCTTGAGCTGATTCACGCCGAGATGGTGCCCATTGCCCTGGTCGTTTTCGTCGCCAGCATCCTTGTGCCCACTTTCAAGTTGGTGGGCATCGCGCTGCTGCTTTACTCAGTACAGCGACGACTGCCCATGTCACCGCGACAGCGCATCCTGATGTACCGCTTCATCGAATGGATAGGTCGCTGGTCCATGCTGGATATCTTCGTCATCGCCATCCTTGTGGCGTTGGTGAACTTCGGCAACCTGGCCAGCATCGAAGCCAACCTGGGAGCGGCTGCCTTTGCTACCGTCGTGGTGATAACCATGATCGCGGCAGTGACTTTCGATCCCAGGCTGATCTGGGACAACACCGATATGGACGACGAGAATGCCTGAGTTGCCAACGCCTAAAACCCGTAAAACCACGAGTTGGTCTGCCATCTGGGTGCTACCTCTGCTGGCGCTCATCATTGGCCTCTGGCTCGCATGGAAGGCCATGAGTGAAGCAGGCATCGAGATCCAGATCCGTTTCGAGAACGGTGATGGCATTCAAGTCGGCAAGACCCAACTGATGTACAAAGGCATCCAGGTCGGCAAGGTGATCGACCTGCATGTCAGCAACGACATCAAGGGCGTGATTGCGACGGTCGAGGTGATGAAGGAGGCCGAGCCCTACCTCAGTAAGGAAACCCGTTTCTGGCTGGTACGCCCGCGGGTATCGCTCGCCGGCGTTACGGGACTGGAAACCCTGGTTTCCGGTATCTACATCGCCATCGATCCGGTCAAAGGCGAGCCCGCGCGACGCTACACGGCGCTCGCTGAGCCCCCACCACTGTCCGATTCGCTTCCCGGCCTTCACCTCACTCTGAAGGCCGAGCGCCTCGGTTCGCTTGAGCAAGGGAGCCCAGTCTACTACCGGCAGATTCAGGTCGGTCAGGTGAAGAGTTACCAGTTGGCGGAAGACCAGCGCACCGTCGAGATCAAGGTGCACATCGAACAGCCCTACGCGCATCTTGTGCGCAAGCACACTCGTTTCTGGAATGCCAGTGGCCTCAGCGTCACTGCGGGTCTGTCGGGCGTGAAGATTCGCACCGAGTCCGCGCTAAGCATCATGGCCGGCGGCATCGCTTTCTCCACGCCAGAGCACCGCCAAGACAGTCCGCCCACTGACCCGAGCATCCCGTTCCGGCTGTATGACGGCTTCGAGTCCGCCGAGGCGGGCCTTCGCGTATTGCTGCGGATGGACGACGTCAGTGGCCTCAGTCCGGGCAACACCCCGGTGATGTACAACGGTGTCCAGGTCGGCACCCTGAAGAAGCTGGACATGGACAAGGACTTCACGGGCGCCACTGCCGAACTGACCATGGAACCACGTACCGAAGACTTCCTCGTCGAAGGCACCGAGTTCTGGACGGTGAAACCGTCGATCTCGCTGGCGGGCATCACCGGCATCGAAGCCCTTGTGAAGGGGAACTATATTGCTGTGCGCTTCGCCAAGGAAGGTACGCCGACCCGTGAATTCAAGGTGCGCCCCAAGGCGCCTCCACTCAACACCGATGCGCCCGGTCTGCACCTGGTGCTGACCAGCGAGCGACTCGGCTCCCTGGAGGTCGGCAGCCCGGTGCTGTTCCGTCAGATGCGCGTGGGCAGCGTGCAGAGCTACCAGCTCTCGCGTAACCAGCAGCGTGTGGTGATTGGCATTCACATCGAGCCCGAGTTCACCAAGCTGGTCAACGAGTCCACCCGCTTCTGGAACTCCAGCGGTATTACTCTCAAGGGCGGCCTGTCGGGGGTCGAGGTGAAGAGTGAATCCCTGCAGACTTTGCTGGCGGGCGGTATCACCTTCGACACCCCAGATCCGAAAGCCAAGCCGGTCACCCGGCCGCGTCGCTTCACCTTGTATGACGATGAGACTCAAGCCGTCGTCAAGGGCACTCTGGTCGACATCATCATTCCGCAGGCCGAGGGCGTGAAGGCCGGTACGCCGATCCGCTTCAAGGGCATCGATGTGGGCGAAGTGGAAACCGTGACCCTGAACAGTGATCTATCCGGCGTAACGGTCAAGGCACGTCTGACCCAGGCGGCGGATCGCATTGCCCGCGCCGGAACCCAGTTCTGGGTGGTGCGTCCGGAGCTCGGTCTGCTGCGCACGGCCAATCTGGAGACACTGGTCAGCGGCCAATACCTGGAGGTGCTGCCAGCTGCCAAGCCTGGCGCAGCCCAGACCCGATTCACCGCGCTGGATCAGGCGCCGGATGCACTTGCGCGCCAGGAAGGCCTGCGCATCACCCTCAGCGCGCCGCGACGTGGCTCGATCAAACCGGGTGTGATCGTCAGCTATCGCGAGGTTCCCGTTGGTAAGGTGCTCTCCTACGAGCTCGGCAAGACCGCCGACCGCGTCTTCATCCATGTACTCATCGAACCGCACTACGCGCCCCTGGTGCACAGCGGCAGCCGCTTCTGGCACACCAGTGGTGTCGGGGTGGATGCCAGCCTGTTCGATGGTGTGAAGGTGCGAACTGGCTCCCTGGAGTCCTTGGTGGAGGGCGGGATTTCCTTCGCCACACCGAACGAAGGGCAGATGGGCAACGCCGCGCTCAATGGCCAGACCTTCGCCCTGCATGACGATGCCGAGGACGAGTGGCTGACCTGGGCGCCGAAGATTCCTTTGGCGAAGTAAGCACGTAACAAACAAAAGGGCCGCAATCCGCGGCCCTTTTGCTTTTCTGGCGAACGGATCAGGCGGGTTCGGCCGCCTCGTCCTTCGCATCCTGGGTGGCGGTAGCCACGTCGCGACGCTTGATGAACTTCCAGTCCGCCTCGTCGATGTAGATGCCGTTCGGGCCACTGCCGCCTTCCAGGTCGATGGCGACGTTGGCCGATACCTGCGGCTTAACCGACGCGAGGATGGGGGTGAAGCCCAGTTGCTGGCTGGTTTCGATCAGCGCCTGCTGGTTGCGTTCGTCGATGTCTGCCGCTTCGTCCAGGTAGTAGGGCAGTCGAATTCGCCCGGCTTGCTCGCGGTCCATCAGATGCAACAGCAGGTACATGTTGGTCAGCGCCTTGATGGTCATCGTAGTGCCGTTGGAAGCGGCGCCATCGATGTCCGTGTGGATGACCGGCTGGCCGTGCACCTTGGTGATCTCGAAGGCCAGCTCGAACAGGTCTTTCAGGCCCAGCTGGTTGCCGTTGGCGGCCACCAGGCGCGCCAGGTATTCCTTGGCCTCTTCGTTCTTCGCATCCTGATCGCTCGAGTTGGTCAGGTCGAAGACAGATAGGGTCTCGCCCTCCTCGTACTGGCCGGCGCTGTGGATGATCTGATCGATGTGACGCAGGGCTTCCTTGTTCGGCGCAAGGACGATGCGGAAGCTCGACAGGTTGGAGACCTGGCGCTTGTTGATCTCGCGGTTGAACAGCGCCAGCTGGTGTTCCAGGTTGTCGTAGTCGCTGCGGATATTGCGCAGGGTCCGGGCGATGTCGGTGACTGCGGCGCGGCGTGCCTTCGCTAGGGTCAGGGCTTCGTCCTGGCGGTGTGCGTAAGCGTTGATCAGCAATTGCAGGCGGCGCTCGGCGTCGTCTTCGCTGTCGAACTTGGCCACACCCTTGAGGCGGACCTGGGCGTAGAGCGCTTCGATCTGGCCGTCGATGCGCTGCAGTGCCTGCCAGGTATCCTGGTAGTCATTGAGCAGCGGCAGCAGGTTGTCGAGGCTGTCGTCCACCGGGTCCATGAACGGCTTGCCGAAGGGCAGGTCGGCGGGCAGCAGCTGGCGACGGCGCAGGGCGTCTTCCAGGGTGCGTTCCTTGGCTTCCAGGTCGGCGAGTTGACGCCCTACCAACTGCAGCTTGGCGGAGAGTTGCTGGACGCGTTCGGTGAAGGCATCGGCGGAGCGCTTGAGCTCATCCTGGGTGGCTTCCAGCTGCGCCAGCTCTTCCAGCTTGGCGGGCTCTTCGGCAGCCAGGGTCTGGCTCTTGCGGAAATCTTCCAGGGCTTTCTGCGCGTCGAGCACGTCCTGGTACAGCTTCTCTGCCTGGGCCTTGCTCGCCGCGCGGTCGGCGGCAACGGACTGCTGGGTCTTGAGCTGCTTCAGCTCGCGTTCCAGGCGGTCTTTCTGGTCGCGCAGGGCTGCACGGTCGGCCAGGGCCTGGAGGGCTGGCGGTTCGATGTGGGAGAGGTCGATGGACAGGCCCGGTACTTCGAACTGGCTGCCTTTGAACTGGTCGAGCACGGTTTCCAGGGTCTTCACCCAGGCTTCGCCGTCGTCCAGCTGAATACCTTTCTCGCCCAGCGGGAGGCTGAACAGTTGGCCGTTGAACAGGCGCATCAGGCGGTCCACGTCGGCCTGGGAGAACTCTTCGCGCAGGCGGGAGTAGCTGTTGTTGTCGGCGTGGTCGAGCTGCTGTTTTACCGCCTTCAGACGCTTCTCCAGATCGCGCAGGCGCTCGTCCAGGTCTTCGGCGGAGAACTGGCGGGACTGCGCGAGGGCGCCGGCCAGTTCGTCGTGGGCATCCTTGGCGGCGAGCAGCTGCTGCTCCAGCACTTTGGCATTTTCCACCAGGGCAAAGCGGTTCTTCAGCACTGCCAGCTCGCCCAGCCAGCGCTGGTTCTCGGTGATGGCACGCTCCAGGCGCATCATTTCCTGGGTGCCGCCACGCTGTTCGCTCTGCAGACCGTCCTGCTCGTTGCGGTAGTGCTCGGCCTGGATCACCAGCTCCTCGCGGCGGGCGCCGGAATAGTCCTGCCAGGTCCCCAGCAGCGAATCCAGCAACGGCGAGATTCGGTGCAGCTTGCCGCGCAGGGTCTCGCGTTGGGCCACGCCGTTGGCCAGGGCCTCGACCAGCGGACCGGCGGAAACCAGCGCCTGGTAGTCCTGCTCCATGCGGCGCACGTCGCGGAAGGCCTCTTCGCAGGCGGCGATGTAGTCCACGCTGCCCGAGCGCAGGCTGTGCTCGAAGGCATCGAGGAACAGCTGCTTGAGCTTGGCCGCGGTGATCTCGCGCATGTGCAGCAGGTTGATGAACAGCGAGCGGAAGGTCTTCAGGCTCTGTTCGCTGGTGGAGCGCAGCGGGATCAGGGTCAGGTCCAGCGGGATGGAGGTATGACCGCCCACCAGCAGGCGGCGAAGTTCATCGGGCTTGAGCTCGTAGGCCTTGATGCCTTCGCGCTCCAGGCTGTTGAACAGCTCGCGCTGACGCAGGCAGGTGCCGTCGCGCTGGTAGTGCTCCAGGTTCAGTTCGCCCCGGTAGGCGAAGAACTGGTGACCGAAACCACCGCCCGGGCCGCGACCTGCAACGCCGATGACGTGCGGGCCATGGGGCAGGGAGACTTCAACCAGGATGTAGCTGGTATCGGTGGCGAAGTAGAACTTGCGCGACTGCTCCAGGCTGTACTTGCCGAAGCTCATGTCCGACATGCGCGCCAGGATCGGGAACTGCAGCGCGTTGATCGAAGCCGATTTACCGAGGTTGTTGGCGCCGTAGATCGACAGCGGGGTTTCCAGCGGGAACAGGCCTAGGCTGTAACCGGCCGTGTTCAGCAGGGCGAAGCGGCGGATGCCGTAGCGTTCCTGGCTCATGCGTCTTCCTCCTGGGCGGCGCGTTCTTCGACCATGGCACGGGCCAGGGCGTCTTCTTCGGACTCTGCGGGCGCATCGACGGTTTCAGGCTCGTCGATGGGGATGATGGCGTCACCGCTGTCGTCGTCCAGCAGTACCGGGGCATGCAGCTCCAGGTCAGTGCTGTGCAGGCTGGCAGCCAGGTCGCGGTCATGCTGTACCGCCAGGCACACATCGAGGAAACGGTGCATCGGCGGCAGGAAGCGGTAAACACCGTTGCTGTCTTCGGCAAAGCCGAGTTGGGTGAGCCGGCGGATTACCTTCTCTTCCAGTTCTTCATGGGTGGTCACCTCGGCCTGCATGAACAGGTCGCGGTACTTTTCCAGCAGGGCTGGCAGTTCGTCGCGGCCGATGCTGCCGCCATCGAGTACCGCAAGCGGGTCGCGGCCCTGGTCGGCCAGGTGCTCCACCAGGATGAAGGTGAACAGAGCCAGGCGCTGGGCGGTCTTGTTCACCTGGGCACCCATCTGCTCGGGCACGAAGTAGTAGAAACCACGCGGGTCGCAGACCAGCTCGAAGCCGAGGCCCTTGAACAGGGCGCGGTACTGGTCCTGCATGGTGGACAGCTGGGCGTAGCACTCCGGCTCGCTGCGGGAGAGGTGATAGCCCTTGAACAGCTCGCGGAAGATAGGCGCCAGCTGGGTCATTTCTTTCAGGTCGATATTCATCAGGAAGTCTTCTCGGCCGCGGCGTTGGGGCTCTTGATCAGGGCGTAGGAGCTCAGGCTGACCTGGTGCTCGGCGGTCAGGTAGTCACGACGCTCCAGGCGATCGCGCGAGAAGCGCGAATCGCGGGAAAGACGCGAGAACCAGTAGAGGAGTTCGTCGGTGGCGCCTTCGGGTTCCTGCTCCAGTAGCCAGACCATCAGGTCCGGTAGCGGCAGGGCCTGCTCGCAGCGGTCGAGCATTTCCCGAGCGGTCTTCGGTGAGCGCGGTGCAGTGGCCTTGCGCGCCCCGCCGGATTTCGGGAAGTGCGCCGGTTTCGGCTGGAAGCGTGCCAGGGCGTAGACATAGGCCTCCACCTGCGAGCCACTGCCCAGGAAGGTGGTCTGCGGGCGGGTGAACAGCGGCATCGCGGCCTGGGGCACAGCGTCCAGGCCCTTCTTGCGGATCACCGACAGCGCCAGGGCGGCGCCACGGGTCACGGCATTGTGCCGACGCGCTTCTTCGCGCAGCGGCAGCAGGAGCTCGCGGGCCTTGCGCAGGGTGATCTGGGCACTGGTCTGCATCTCCAGGATGCGTGCATGGGTGCGCAGCAGCAGGTCGTCGTCTACCAACTGGCCAAGGCGTTGCTGTTCGCCCAGGAGGCGCAGCAACACCTGCTCGACGCGTCGCACACCTTGCTCGAAGGCACCGTCGGCGGCCACCAGCTGGATCATCGGCTCGACGTACTCGTCCCAGGTGGCCAGCACTTCAGCGTAGCGCTGGCGCAAGGGAATCTGCCGGTCGCTGGTTTTGGCGCGGTCGGCCACGGCCACCAGGGCCTGCTCGTCGTTGTCGAGCTTCTTCAGGACATCGCGTACACGCATGTCGAGCAGACGCAACTGGCGCGCCAGGTCGTTGCCGTCACGGATTTCGAAGGCTTCCTGGATATAGCCGGCGAGGCGTTCCAGGTGACGCAGGTAGGCTTCGATCTCCAGGCACAGGCCGAGGCGGTGTTCGCGCCGCAGGTAGGCGAGGAAGTCGTGGATCTGCGCGTTCAGCTCGAAGCGGTTCGGACTCTTGGCCACGGGAACCAGGATGTCCAGGCGCACCCAGAGGTCGAGCAGGGCAGTCACGTCGGTGGGCGTGCCCTCCGGCAACTGGCCGGCGAGCTGCACGCGCAGTTCCACCAGGCTCAGGGTGCCGGCATCGAAGCGCTCGCAGAGCGGCTCGAGCAACGTCCAGTGTTCGGCTAGGGCGCGCAATACGCGCTTGGGATCGATCATCGATTGGCCGGGGTTCGCTGAAAAAAGAGGCGATTGTACTTCAGGTTGCTGGCAGCGATTGAGCTTCAACCGATCAGAGGAGCGACACCCGTCGCGGACTGACATTTTTTGGCAGTTTGCGACTGGCATCGTGCTATCAGATAGCCGAAAAAGGCTGGAAAGCCTTGTGCAAG
Source organism: Pseudomonas sp. DY-1 (assembly GCF_003626975.1). Classification (NCBI taxonomy): domain Bacteria; kingdom Pseudomonadati; phylum Pseudomonadota; class Gammaproteobacteria; order Pseudomonadales; family Pseudomonadaceae; genus Pseudomonas; species Pseudomonas sp. DY-1. Next base: position 5,199,749 of record NZ_CP032616.1, read on the forward strand.
TGATTGAATTCCCTGGCATGTTTTCTGCGTTAGGGAAGCGTCCGCTGTATGACCGCAGGAACCATGAGCCCCGAATCCGCACTTCTCGCCGACGCCCGCTGGGCCGAGCTGGAACGCCAGACCGACCTGGCCTGGGACCTCGACGCCATCACCAACCGGCAAGAGGCCATCGACTTCCTGCTGCACTTCGAAAACCGCCTGTGCGTCTATTCGGGGTACGTGGAAAAGCTCTATAGCCGCTACAGCTTCGTGGTGCCCGAAGAGGAACATGGCAGCATCACCATCCTTCCCGACGAGATGGCCTGGTACGACACCTTCCATGACATTCCTGCAGACGCCGTGTTGCCTACCGGTATCCATGTCCTTCCCGGTGAAGTGCTCGGCTCGACCGGCCTCTACCTGAAGATCCCCGGCGAGCACCGTCTCAGCGCTTCACACGAACTGCCCTTCCTGGACGGCCTCAAATTCCTGATCCAGCGTTACCAGTCCCGTGGCGAGCAGTTCCTGCCAGTGCTGGTCAAGGGTGACCTGCGCGAGTACGAGGCGCGCATGCCTTCGTTGCACCTGCATCGCATCGATGCGAGTCGCCTGGGACGCAATTCCCGGCTGGAGGTCTCGAACATCAAGGGCGCCATCGCCGATCACCTGGTCGGACTGTTCCGCCAGGGCTGACCTCGGCGTTACCCCTTTGTTGCGATGGGTAACAGCCATCCATCGCCGACTTCCTGGCAAGCACCCTCAACTCGACTATGGGTCGGGACGCTTCCCGGCCTGCCTCCCTATAGTGGCTAAAAAGGGGACGAGTCTTCGTCGCTTGCCCATACAAGAACAATCAGGGATGTCGCCATGCGTTCGAATCCGCTGCCCGCCTGGTCGCTGAAGGCCATTCTTCTTGCCGGGGTGTTCTCCTCGTCTATCGCCCAGGCGCGAATGGAGGAGCTGGCCGACAGCGAACTGTCCGACATCACCGGCCAGGCATTCATCAACCTGACCACCGACGCCAATGCCGGGATCAACTACACCCGCGTCAACTTCGGGGTGAACGTCGACACCCAGCTGAACATGAAGAAGCTCCAGCTCGGCCAGTATGACGACTCCGTTACTCGGGCGGGGGAAGTCGCCGGTTCGTCCGACATCCTCATCAACAACTTCGCCCTTGGCACCGTGAATGCGGACGGCTCGGTTAACCCATTCCGTATTGCCGATCCCTTCGTCGAACTGGCCTATTCCGGCAACAAGGTGGTGGGTGTGCGCATCGGCTTCGGCGAGGCCAAGGGCGTGTTGTCGGGGGATATCCAGAGCCTGACCGGGAATATCCCGGTGCACATCACCGGCACCGCCAAGCCCATCATCGACAAGGCTTCGGGGTTCGATCAGTTCCTCCTGGCGCTGGCCGGTATCAGTGACTCGACCAGGCTACAGGCCGACGCCACCCTGGTGAACTCCAGCGGCAACGCCGATCCGGTACGCGGTGGCATGGCCGGCCTCACCAATGGCACGGCGCTGAGTTGCGTCAGCGGTTGTAACCTCGGCGGCCTCTCCGATGCTCTGCTCAGCCTGTTCAAGTCCAGCGGTTGCGGCATCCTCTCCCTTAATACCTGCTTCCCGCTCAGCGACTTCAAATCCCTGCCGGTGGGCAACATCAGCAACATGAACACCATGGAGGGCGCGGCGAAGGGCTTCTTCATCTCCTTCCAGACCCAGGACCTGGCGTGGGAGGACATGGACCAGAACGCCTTCATGACCGCCCTCAAGGGCGCTTTCATGAACATGCCCAAGTACCGCGACGCCAACGGCAACTTGGTGTCGCCGATCAACATCGACTTCGAGCAGGCGTTCAATGGCATCCCGCGGCAGGACACCTGCCTGGGCACAGCCACCGCGGGGTGTTGAGCATGCGCAGAACCATCGTGATCCTGCTGTCGTTGGCCGCCGCCACAGCGCAGGCTGAACTCAAGGCGCTGGATGACGCGGAGCTCTCCAATGTGGACGGTGCCGGAATCGGCTTCGTGCTGGATCAGGTCCTGCTGGACGCCAACAACGCGACCATCACCATCAACGACATCACAAACGCCGCCAAGCAGAACGTGCCGATCTCGGTGAAGGAGTTCTACCTGGGCGCCGCCGGCAGCAACAAAGGGGCGAATCTGAGCCCGGTTACCATCGGCCGGCTCGACCATCCCTTCGCCCTCAATCTCGCCAAGGGCGAAGCCATGCGCACCCTGCGCGACGATGGGCAGTGGGTGCAGACCACCCCGAGCAATGTCACTGTCCTCGAATTCATGTTTCCGGAGCGCCTGACCGGCGCCGCCGGCCAACCCTGCATCGCGGGTTTGGCTGCCGCCGGCAACAACTGCTCCAGCCGCGCCAGCGAGAAGGTCGATCTGGGCATCCGCTTCGATTTCCAGGTGGCCGCCGGACGCACCGATATCCTTAACCTCGACTTCGCCGAGCTGGCGATGGACGGCTCCTACTTGCGTCTGTGGGGGGATAGCAGCCGCAGCCAGATGGTCGGCGAGGCGCGTATCAATCTGTTCACAAAGAGCCTGCAGATCATGAGCTGCGCAGCCGGCACCACCGGTTGCACGACTGCCACCGAGCAGCGCGACCGCACCATCTTCCTCAACAACGCCTTCGCCAACATATCCCTCGGCTACGGCAAGACCCAGCCGCTGCTGTTCGACGTGAGCAGCAACGGCCAGTTCGTGCTCGAACTGCCCAACCCCACGGCGTCCGGTACCTCCCAGGCGCAGAAGGATGCGCTGGCCGCTGACTTCTACGCCAACGCGCCGCGCACCAACATCGTCATCAACAGCCTCCAGACCGGCAGCGGCAGCTTTTCCAGCGGTGGCTACAACTTCGGTTACAACGCGCTCCAGGGGCTCAGCATCAATTACCTGAAGGTGACCAGCCATGACCTTTAGGGCGCTCTACCTGGCGGTATTGCTGGTGCTACCGTCGATGGCGCGAGCCGAGTTGCAAGCGCTGGAGGACGCCGACCTGAGCCAGATGAGTGGGCAGGGCGGGGTGTACCTCTCCGGCGAGTTCAGCATCAACAAGAATGGCGGCGTGCTCTGGAACACACCGGTGTCCAATAATCCGGCCACATGGACGGCCAACGAGCGCAGCTGCGCCATCGCTGGTGCCGCCACTCCGGAAAGTTGCGGCCTGCGCATCGCCATCCGCTCCGAGGCCAATGGCGGCTGGTATGTGCTGGACAACCTCAAGGGCATCTTCAGTTTCGAGGGCCTGACACTGAACACCCGACTGATCAGCAGTGGTTTCGGCGGCGACGGTGCGGCCTTCAACCAGGATGTGCTGGCGCTGGGCCTGCCCAACGAGATGCGCTTCAAGAACGGCAGCTTCGCCTTCGGCGTGGCCAACCAGGGTGGCTGGCAGAACAAGTCCGGCACCGTCGCCAACGGCGGCAATCCCAGCTACCAGCAGACGAATATCTTCTCGGCGAAGATCGACGGCACCATCCGCATGCAGGGCAGCGTGCTGATCTTCCCGAAGAACTGAGGAACCGCCCATGCGCCCAGCCCCCTTGCTGTTCGGCATGCTCCTCGCTTCCCAGGCCCAGGCCATGGAAGCGCTGGACGACTCCACCATGGCTTCGGTCAGCGGCCAGGGCGGTATCAGCCTGGAGGCTTCCAGCAAGGGCTGGTCGGCCAGCAACGTCAGCTACACACAGGACGGCCGCAGCCTGAACCTGCGGGATGTGAGTAATCGCGCCGCCACCGGCACCACCGGCACCTCACAGTCGACCATCGATGTGCAGGGCGGCCAGTTGGAGGTCCAGCACAGCTCCACGCCGCAGGTGCTGGCAGTGAACAACATCGAGATGGATGGCAGCAGCAAGAGCTTTGGCTCGTTCCGAGCCTTCTATACCTTGGGCGCCACCTTGAAGCTCAAGGGAGGCGGGGCCAGCGGCGTAAGCGGCATCGCGGTGAACGACAGCCGGCTGTCCCTTAGCGATGTGACCTTCTACTACCGCGACAACGGCTTCGACCTCATTGTCAAAGGCCTGTCCTTCGACACCTACCTGAACAACGCCTACCTGGACATCGTCAGCGGTGGCAGTGGTCAGGAGGTCAAGCTCAACCTCGGTGACGCGCGCTTCATCGGCACTGTCGGCGGTATCAGTCTCGACCTCGCCCACGGCGATCCCACGGTCTCCCCCGTGACGCCCGGCGCGCCGGACCTGCGGGACCCCAACGCCAGCCGCAGCTTCGGCAAGCTGAACATGGACCTGCGCCTGGGCGGCAGCCTCAGCGTCGCAAGTGGCGGTGCGAGCGGCGATGGCATCCGCGTCCGCCCGGACCTGAATATCGGTAGCAGCCTGTTCCAGTATCAGGACGAAGGCATCCTTCGCGCCGAGAACTTCTCCGGCACCCTGCGCAGCCTCGGAGGCCTGACCATCGACTTGGCCCAGGACGCAGGCAGCAGTTATGCACAGGTGGCCTTCCAGGACCTCAAGCTCAACGCCACCCTGGGCGGCTTGATCATCGGCAACCCGATCAACCAGAAACTGGGCAGCCTGGCCATCGACCTCAACTTCGCCGACGACGGCGCCAAGCAGAACTGGCTCAAGCTACGTCCGGGCGGCGACCCCAACTCCGGGGCGAAGGGCCTGACTGCCGATGTCAGCTGGAACATGGCCAACAGCTCGGTTTCCCTCACCGATAACGGCAACAGCATGTGGTTCAGCGGCCTGCGCACCAACGGCACCGGCCAGCTCACCCTGGACCTGACCAAGAGTTGCGCGGGCGGGGTCAGCACCGGTTGCTACGCCGGCACCCAGAGCGACATGGGCAAGGGCAACTACAACGGTCATTTCGACGGCCTACGCCTGGGGCTTTCCAACATCAAGGGCGGTTACAGCTTCGACGGCCTGCGCGTTGGCTCGGCCGATGCGCCGTTGCAGGGCGGCACCGAACTGCTGGTGCTGATGGAGATCTTCCCGGCCTACGACTTCACCCTGAATGGCCAGATCACCCTGCTGCCGGGGGGGGGCAGTGGCGACGGTGTGCGTTACAACGCCGACTTCGTCTTCAGCGATGCCCGTGCCGCCATCACGGTGGATGAAACCGGCAAAGGCCTGTGGCTGGCCGGCACCACCTACGACATGCACTTTCGCGATGGCTCGGTGGACGTGAGCAACAACGGCATCGAACTGCGCAAGGGTACCTACTGGTCGAAGCTGGAGGTCAGCGACCTGCGCTGGGGGGATCGTGCCACCGGCACCAGCCTTGGCAGGTTGGTACTGAAGCGCTTTGAGCTGGGCTCCACGCTGGCGGTGAGCTCCGGTGGTGCGGGCGCCCTATGCGTCGGCGGCAGCGGCCCCAATGCCGGTGCCTGCTCGGCCAGCGGCGGGCGCTGGGAGGATCGGGGCAATGAAGGTGTGTCGGTGAAATTGAAGAACGTCTTCGTCCGTGACACCGCGATCGACAGCACCACCAATGGCGTGGCCACCGACGAGAAGCGTAACCAGATCGTCTGGGAAACCAATCGCGTCAACGGCGCCGCCGGCACCGGCAGCCAGCTGGTTGTGGATAACTTCTCCACCTCGGATGGCAACCCCAGTGACCCGAACGCCAACACCTACGGCTTCAACGCCGACCTCAACCTGGACGTGGCGCCCACCAAGGTGTGCACGAAGAACGGCGGCAACTGCACCCCGGTTTCCCCGGACCCGCTGGGCTTCGCGGTGAACGGCCGCATCCACTTCAAGGAAATCAACGTCGACCGCCTGCAACACGTCCACCCAACCGGCGGCGCCGTCACCTCCATGTATGGCATCAAGGTGCAGAACGCCGACATCAGCGCCAACCTGACAGCGACGCCGATCAATTGAAGCCCCCAGGGGGCTTTCATTGTGGGAGCGAATTCATTCGCGATTGCAGGATGCAGTCCTGCCCAGGAACCCCGGGGGAGCGCTTCGCGCTCCTTTCGCGAATGAATTCGCTCCTACCAGGTTTCCCTGACCCTTCCATCACCCGCCCGCCGACCTTTCCGCCCACCGCTTTTCACGCCACAATCCTCTGATCGGGTGCCGTCGCCACAAGCAGTCCGGCACCATCAGCCTGAGCCCCGGCCGCACGCACGGTGGGGCCGTGAGGAGCAAGCCATGAGCAGCCAAGATCGCGTCATCATCTTCGATACCACCCTGCGGGACGGCGAGCAGAGCCCCGGCGCTTCCATGACCAAGGAAGAAAAGCTGCGAATCGCCAAGGCCCTGGAGCGCATGCGGGTGGACGTGATCGAGGCCGGCTTCGCCATCGCCAGCCCCGGCGACTTCGAGGCGGTAAAGGCCATTGCCGACAGCATCAAGGACAGCACCGTGTGCAGCCTGTCGCGGGCAGTGGATGCCGATATCGACCGCGCCGCCGAAGCCCTGGCCGGCGCCAACTCCGCGCGCATCCACACCTTCATTGCCACCAGCCCCATCCACATGCAGTACAAGCTGCGCATGCAGCCGGACCAGGTGGTGGAGCAGGCCATTCGGGCGGTGACGCGTGCACGCAACCTCTGCGAAGACGTGGAATTCTCCTGCGAAGACGCCGGCCGCTCGGAAATCGATTTCCTCTGTCGCATCATCGAAGCCGCCATCGATGCCGGTGCTCGCACCATCAACATCCCCGACACTGTTGGCTACGCCATTCCGCACCAGTACGCGGAAACCATGCGCCAGCTGCTGCAGCGCATCCCCAATGCCGACAAAGCGGTGTTCTCGGTGCATTGCCACAACGACCTGGGGCTGGCCGTGGCCAACTCCCTGGCTGCCGTTGCAGTGGGCGCCCGCCAGGTGGAATGCACCATCAACGGCCTGGGCGAGCGCGCCGGCAATGCCGCGCTGGAAGAGATCGTGATGGCCATCAAGACCCGCCAGGACGTGCTCGGTGTCTACACCAACATCGACACACCGCACATCCTCAGCACGTCGCGCATGGTCTCCGGAATCACCGGTTTCCCGGTTCAGCCGAACAAGGCCATCGTCGGTGCCAACGCATTCGCCCACGAGTCCGGTATTCACCAGGACGGCGTGCTCAAGCACCGCGAAACCTACGAGATCATGTCCGCCCAGTCCGTCGGTTGGCACACCAACAAGATGGTGCTGGGCAAGCACTCCGGGCGTAACGCGTTCCGCACCCGCTTGGACGAGCTCGGCATCCAGCTGGGCAGCGAGGCCGACCTGAATGCCGCCTTCACCCGCTTCAAGGAGCTGGCGGACAAGAAGCACGAGATATTCGACGAAGACCTGCAGGCGCTGGTATCCGACACCTTGGGCGAGGAAGCCCCGGAGCACTTCAAACTGGTCTACCTGGAGGTCGCCTCCAAGACTGGAGAAGTGCCCCAGGCCAAGCTGGTGCTGTCCATCGACGGCGTGGAGCAAGGCGCGAGCGCCGACGGTTCCGGTCCGGTGGATGCCACCTTCAAGGCCATCGAAAGCCTGGCGACGTCCGAGTCGAGCCTGCAGCTCTATTCGGTCAACGCCATCACCCAGGGGACCGATTCCCAGGGTGAAGTCACCGTCCGCCTGGAAAAAGCCGGACGAATCGTCAACGGAAACGGTGCGGATACCGATATAGTTGTCGCCTCCGCAAAGGCCTACCTCAACGCGCTGAACCTGATGCAGGCCGGCGTGCGCAAGGCTCACCCACAGGTTGCTGACGTTTGATCACAGAACACCGTCGTCGCGCGTATCTCGATGCCATGCAGGTAGCCACCTGGCTACCCCGCACGGCATTGCCCTTCGCCGCACCTTCCAATCCCGAATTGCTGGCCCTGGTTCCGGATGTCCCCCACGAGGACGCACCGGTGCCGGTTGCTGACGCAACGCCCAAAGCACCCGCAGCGGAAGCCCGCCCGTCGGCGCCCTCCGCGCGCGCCAGGATCGAGATTCCCCGTCCTGGCAGCGCCCCGCGACCGGCCGTACAGCCCGAACCCGAAACGGCTGCCGAACCGGAAACCGCGCCGACCAAGGCGGAAACGCTTCCGCCGCCGCGCTTCTCGCTGCAGCTTCTGCGCGCTGGCAACTGCCTGCTGCTGGTGGAGCTGCCAACTGGCGAGCCGTTCCAGAGCCGAGACCCGGCCTACCTGCTGCTGAAAGACCTGTTGCGCGCTGCCGGCCTGCCGGACAGCCCGCAGATCCTCGGCGAGCCGGTGCGCTGGCCGTTGCTCAGCCGCGGCAACATGGACCAGGGCCCCGATGCCGCACGCGACTTCATCCAGGGCTTCGTTGGCGTGCGCATGGAAGAGCAGGGCGATTGCGCCTGTCTCTGGCTCGTGGGCCTGCCGGCGGTGCGATTTGCCGGTGAGGCCGACGCCACTGCCTTCAACCGAGAACTCCAGGTTGAAGGCCTGGGCGCCACCTGGGCACTGCCTGGCCTGGAACTGTTGATGGACGAGCCCGAACTCAAGGGCGCACTCTGGCAAGCCATGCGCCGCGTGATGCGCCGCTGGAAGAACACTGAATGACCGATGCCGTTTCCTTCCGCCCGATGACCGAGGCGGACCTCGATACAGTCCTGAAAATCGAATACGCCGCCTTCAGCCATCCCTGGACCCGCGGCATCTTCAACGACAGCCTCAAGTCCTACGATTGCTGGCTGATGTTCGAAGGCAGCCAGCAGGTCGGCCACGGCGTGATCAACGTCATCGTCGGCGAGGCCCACCTGCTGAACATCACCGTCAAACCGGAAAGCCAGGGCCGCGGCCTGGGCCTGCGCCTGCTGGAGCACCTGATGGAGCGCGCCCGTGAACTGGAAGCCGGCGAATGCTTCCTCGAAGTGCGCGCCAGTAACCAGTCCGCCTACCGTCTGTACGAGCGTTATGGCTTCAACGAAATCGGCCGTCGCCGCGACTACTACCCCGCCGTGGGGGGCCGCGAAGACGCCCTGGTCATGGCCTGCACGCTGATCGATTGAGCCCGGCGCAGGCCATTGCCAAAGCTCCCGGTGCTCCGTAAGGTGCCGCCAGCCAGAAGAGGAGAAGAAGCATGAGCGACCTGCAACAGTTGATCGACAACAACGCGCGCTGGGCCGAGAAGATCAAGCAACAAGACCCGGACTTCTTTGCCAAGCTGGCCAAGCAGCAGGTGCCGGAGTACCTCTGGATCGGCTGCTCCGATGCCCGCGTGCCGGCCAACGAAATCGTCGGCATGCTGCCCGGCGACCTCTTCGTCCACCGCAACGTGGCCAACGTGGTACTGCACACCGACCTCAACTGCCTGTCGGTCATCCAGTACGCCGTGGACGTGCTCAAGGTGAGGCATATCCTGGTCACCGGCCACTATGGCTGCGGTGGCGTCCGCGCCGCCATGCGCGATACCCAGTACGGCCTGATCGATGGCTGGCTGCGCACCATTCGCGACCTCTACTACGACCAGCGCGAGCACCTCGCCACCTTCGCCACCGAAGAAGAGCGCGTCGACCGCCTCTGCGAGCTGAACGTCATCCAGCAGGTGGCCAACGTCAGCCACACCACTATCGTCCAGAACGCCTGGCACCGTGGCCAGGAACTCTCCGTCCACGGCTGCATCTATGGCATCAAGGACGGCATCTGGAAAAACCTCAACGTCACCGTCAGCGGCATGGAACAACTGCCGCCGCAGTACCGCCTGCGCCCTATCGGACAGAACTGAACCATGACGCAATACAACAGCCGGGCCGTTGGCCTGGCCTGGCTCGGCCTGCTCGTGGCCAGCGTTTTCTGGGCCGGCAACGCCTTGGTTGCCCGCGCCTTCCACGATGCCATCCCGCCGTTCACTCTGGCCTTCTGGCGCTGGACGCTGGCGCTGGCCATCCTCCTGCCTTTCGTCGCACGACCCATGTGGGAACATCGCAGCGCGCTGCGTTGCGCCGGCTGGCGCCTGCTGGTGGTGGCAGCCCTGGGGATCAGCACCTACAGCGTGCTGCTCTATTTCGCCGCGCGCACTACGGTGGCCATCAACCTCACTCTGCTCAACACCTGCCTGCCGCTGGCGACCTTCATCGGCGCGGGCGTGCTGCTCAATGAGTGGCCGCCACGACGTGCCTGGCTTGGCATGGCGGTAGCGACCAGCGGACTGCTGGTGCTGATCGCCCAGGGCCGCCTGGCGCAACTGGCAGCGCTGTCGTTCAACCCGGGTGACCTGATCATGTTGCTTGCCGTAGTGGACTGGGCGCTTTACACGCTGCTGCTGCGTCGCTGGAACCACTACTTCAAGCTGCCGCCGCTGGTGCTGCTGGGCGCCTTGGTGGCGAGTGGCGTGCCCATGCTTCTACCGTTCTATCTGCTGGAGTTGGCCAGTGGGCAGCGCTTCGAGCTGTCTGTGGAAAACTTTGCCGCCATTGGCTACACCGGCGTCTGCGCTTCCCTCCTGGCCTACCTGTTGTGGAACCAGGGCATCCGCATTCTGGGTGTGGCCAAAGCCGTGCTCACCAATTACCTGATGCCGGTGTTCACCGCGCTGCTCGGATACCTGCTGTTGGGCGAGGGCTTGCAGGCCTACCATTGGCTGGGTGGGGCGATGATTTTCTCCGGCCTGTTGTTGGCGACGCGCCCCTCGCTGAGGTGAGCCTATGCACAAACTAGTCGTCATCCCAGGAGACGGTATCGGACGCGAAGTGGTGCCGGTTGCGGTCGAAGTGCTGGAGAAACTCCTTCCCGACCTGCAAATCGTGGAAGCCGAGGCCGGCTGGAGCTGCTTCCAGCGCGGCGGCAATGCCGTTCCCGAGGCGACCTACCAAGCGATTCGAGACTGTAGCGCAGGCATTTTCGGCGCGGTCTCCTCCCCCACTGGCCAGCGTGTGCCCGGTTACCGCAGCGCCATCCTGCAACTGCGCCAGGGTCTCAAGCTCAACACCAGCCTGCGCCCGGTACGCAGCTGGCCAGGCGTCTCGCCTCGGCCGGGCGTCGACCTCATGATCCTCCGCGAGAACAGCGAAGGCCTCTACAGTGGTCGCGAGCACTGGGAATCCGAAGGCGTCGCCATCGCCGAACGGGTCATCAGCCGCGTTGCCTGCGAAGCGCTGGCGCGCTGTGCCCTGGACGTAGCCAAGGCGCGCAAGGCCCGGCGCATCACCCTGGTCCACAAGGCCAACGTCCTGCCCGTGACCTGCGGCCTTTTCCGTGACACCTGCCGCGAGGTCCTGGAAGGGGAGGGCTGGGCTGCAGAACTCGACGAACGTCTGGTCGACCTCGCCGCCCTGCAACTGGTGGAACAGCCCGAAGCCTTCGACCTGATCGTCACCAGCAACCTCTTTGGAGATATCCTCTCCGACCTTGCCTGCCACTGGAGCGGCGGCCTCGGCCTTGCGCCTTCCCTCAACTGGGGCAATGGCATCGCCTTGGCCGAACCCGTCCACGGCAGCGCTCCCGACATCGCTGGCAGCGGCCGCGCCAACCCCATCGCCGCCATCCTCAGTATGGCGCTGTTGCTGCGCTACCACTGGCAGAAACCCGCCCTGGCCATACGGCTGGAAGCCGCTGTGGAAAACTTCCTGCGCGAAGAAGGCAAAGCCGACTTCGGCTTCGAAACCACTCGGGTAGTGGGGCAGGGCATCCTGGCTGTGCTCTAAGGCTTTTGCTCCCCTCTCCCTTCAGGGAGAGGGGGCGGGGGAGAGGGTCTCCAGCCTAAGCACCGACCTCCCAACCTCCACAAAAAAGAAAACCCCGCCAAAGCGGGGTCTCAAATCTCAACCAGAATCTATCTCCGGCGGCCCCGGAGGAGCCTTCTCCACCAGAACCAGCATCCGTTTAGGCGCCCGAACCTCGAGCCGCGCCGAGCCATTCACAATTGGCCCAACCACAATCTCGATCCCCTCCGCCTTCAACATCTCCATCAACACTGATTCGCTGATTCCTTCCAGCACCCTCAGCGTAAGCACGTCACCTTCCCTGCGTTCGCCAACATGAATATGCATGTGGATTGCCTCGCATGGATGACCGTGGGAGGGGAACACGGCACGGAGAGAGGGGCTATGGGGGAAGCGTTAGTTCAGATACTTCCTATAGGCGGTTCGGATTTTCGGAAGGTAGCCCGTATTTCCCGGCTCAGGGAATCGCGATCTGCAAGCTGCCCATGCTGAGCTTAAGGAAGATGAACCAGCCAATAGTGCTCATGATGCCAAGCACGGTGTAACCAACGATGATGCCCAGCGCGATCTGCTTCCAGAGTCCTGCGTAGTTCTTGGTTGGTGCCACGCGGTGGGGCGGCGTTTCGCGTTCTGCTCGGATGCTTTCGAAGTCGTCTTTCACTTTCTCATCTGTCCGTATGGGCGAATTGTGTGACCTGGGAACGGTGCCTGCTCTACAGGTTGCCATCTCCTGCGCCATTGAAAAAGGCGCGGTGTGACTGGCAAAGGTCGGGGCTTCGATGCCCGTGTTCAGGCTTGATTCTTCCTGAAATCAACCTGAGGGAACAGTGACGGTATGCGATTGCCGGCATGGGATTTCGTCATCGCCTTCGTCTGCAGCGGATCTATGTTCATGTCTCGCAGGGCCGCATTTCGAAGTGCCTACCAACGCTGTGGTTTCCACACGCCAGGGCAGATGCCCCATATCCTCCGGCATACCTTCGCCAGTCACTAGATGATGGGTGGAGGAGACATCCTCAGCCTGCAGCGGATCCTCGGCCACTCTTAGATTGCGATGACGATGCGCTATGCGCACCTGTCGCCGGATCATCTGGAGTCGGCCTTGAGGCTGTCACCTCTCGCGCAGCGTCGCCATTCGGTGCTGGCACTACGTGGCAGCGTGGGTTAGCATTGTTTAACGCTTAACGTTAAGGATTAAAGCGTGATTTTGAGCTTTCGATGTCAGGAAACTCGAACTCTGTTTGAAACGGGTGATTCGCGGCGCTGGAGAAACATCCTGACCGTCGCTACTCGAAAGCTGGTGATGCTCAACGCGGCCACTGAGCTTCGAGACTTGCGGTCCCCGCCCGGCAATCGGTTGGAGCAGTTGGCTGAGAATAGGGCTGGGCAACACAGCATCAGGATCAACGACCAGTGGCGTATTTGCTTCGAGTGGACCGAGGCAGGCCCTGCGAACGTTGAGATAGTCGATTACCACTGAGGAGGAGGCACCATGACAATCAATGGCATGCGGCCCATTCATCCTGGAGAGATTCTGCGGGAAGAGTTCCTGGAGCCGCTGGACATCACACCGGCCGCACTCGCTCGTGCGCTGCATGTGTCCGCGCCAACCGTGAACGATATCGTGCGTGAACGTCGCGGGATCACTGCTGACATGGCTCTGCGTCTGGGCCGTTACTTCGATACCACCGCCCAGTTCTGGATGAACCTGCAGACTGAGTACGCCTTGGCGACGACTTACGCTGAGGCTGGTGAAGAGATCGAGCACGAGATAGAGCCGCTGCGAGCGGTTGGATAGGCTAAGCAGTTCACATACAACAAGGAAGTCGAAGCTCTGACATGAAGAAACTCATCCTCATCCTCGCTGTCGGTTTTGCTGCATGGCAGTTCTACTTTAAGCACCAGGATCGTCAGACAGTCACCAGTTACGACAGTGATTCTGCGCCTTCCAGCTTTGCAGCCCAGCAGTCTGCAGCCGCGCTTGCTCGTACCTATTCATGCGATGGGCGGACCTACTGCTCGCAGATGAGCTCATGCGAAGAGGCGACTTACTTCCTGCAGCATTGCCCTGGAGTGAAGATGGACGGGAATAACGATGGTGTGCCGTGTGAGCAGCAGTGGTGCAACTGAGGGGGATGTAGACAGGGTGTAGTCACTTTGTAGTCACTACCCCAGAAAGCACAAAGGGTTAGCTTGCGCTAACCCTTTGTTTTGTATGGTGGCTACACCGGGACTTGAACCTGGGACATCAGCATTATGAATCACCCGAGCAACGCCCCGACGGAACCCAAAGCCCCATAAAACGGGCCTTACAGCTGTCCCCTAACCTCGCAAAACCTCAGCTTTCCAGAAAAAGTGCCGGATGTAGTCACCGTTTGCCGCGATCTTCTCCTGTCGTAAACGGAGTCTTGGTCGAGACCTATAGGAGGTTCAAATGGTCTTTCCGATCCTGGCGGATGTTGCCATCCCTCTGACTGACTTTAAGCGCGACCCGATGGCGGTCGTTCGCAAAGGGCACGGCGAAACCGTGATCGTCCTTAATCGCAACGAGCCGGCCTTCTACGTCGTCCTGCCTGCACGCTACCAGGCCATGCTAGAACTGATCGAGGACCTGCGTCTGGTTGAGCTGGTTTACGCCCGCCAAGGAGGGCCGACCGTGGCTGTGGATATTGAGGACTTGATCGTCCGGAAAATCGATAAAAAGCCCCTCTAGCCGGATTGATCAACCAACCAAGTGGGAGAGAAGTCTCTTCCCCAAAGAACGGGATTTCAGAGGAGGGGTAACCCCGCAAAACCGCTGTCTTGCAAGGGAGGCTGCCGATATGGTCAAGCTGACTCGAAACCCCGTGCGACCGGTCTGGTCCGAGTGGGGGATGACCGACCTTTACGGTATGATTCCCCATCATTTTCGATTTTCTGGCTCGCTGCATCTCTGCCCTACGCCTTCTGCGTGGCACGCATGGACGGCGCCCATTGAACGCAGCGGTCAGCCAGCAAACCTCTCTATAGTTGAGCCCAATGATCGATCCCATCCTTGACCAGGTACGTCAGCAAATCCAGTCCCGAGGCCTAAGCCTCAAAGACGCAGCCGCATTGATCGGCGTAGGTGTATCAGTGCTTAGCCGGCATCTGGCAGGGGAGTACGTTCGTAGTGACTCGCTTGCCAAGTACCGCCTCTGGCTTGACGGATCACCGGTTGTCAAAGGCTCTCAATCCCCGCAGGAAGCTGAAAGCACTCAGAGCTATGACGATGTAGAGATGCCGTCGCCGCTTGCTGGCCTGGTCCCGGCTGACTTCATCCCAGAGCGGCCTCTGAATGTCGTAGATCTCTTCTGCGGTTGCGGTGGTATGTCGTTGGGGTTTGAGCGCTTCAAGGGGGGCAATGTTTTTCGGATTGCTATGGCCCTGGACATTGAGGAGCCGATGGTCAGGGTCTTCAACGATAACCACCCGTCCCCCTCTGGTGATCTTCCGATTGCGAGACGAAGTGATATCTCCGATTTCATGAATGAAGCAGAGATTCAAGGCTATTACCTAGATCATCTGGCTCGCTCTACAGATGACCACGCCCTGGCGAATGAATTGGCTGACCTAGGAGGTGGTGGGGTCCCCGCACTGCGTAAAAGACTGAGAGAACTCGATGAGCAGTTCTTGGCTGACCTGGGCGCCCGACGGAGTTCGCAAGACTATGTTTCAGCTGTTCGTGCCCTTGGTTCAGCAGTGCTTGGACAGACTACTGTGCAGGGTTTTCACAACGCTACCAAGTTGCCGGCCAGCGGTACTGCATCGCCAAAGGTCGGGCCGCTGATCTGGAACAACGACGGTGCTGTTTCGGATTCAGTGCGTTCCTATTCGGGGATCACTGAGGAGAAGCTGCTCCGTGCATGCCGGTCCCGGATGAAAAAACTGTGGGAAGAAGAGCTGGAAAAGATCTCGACTCGCTCCAGTGGTTCTGGGCGTGGTCAGCTGGCATCTGCTGCTGAGCGCATTAATAAGTTCCGCGACTTCCTTGATACAGCGGCAATGCGTGCAATCAAGGCTCTTTGGATTGAGTGGCGTTCTACTCGAGAGGCGATTAGACGCTCCTTCTTTGAAGATCCGATTATCCAAACACGTCTGCGAGCTGTTTATGAGAATGGGCGGCAAGTCGCGGTCATTCTCGGCGGACCGCCATGTCAGGGGTTCAGTCGGATCGGTCGAGGCAAAATCCGCAGCCTTCAAGAGCAAAGCGTGCACGTTCATGAAGACGAAGAGTCTGTCGATAGCCGCAACCAGCTGATGCACCAATATGTCTTGTTTGTTGCGGCTCTCGCGCCTCAGGCGTTCCTATTTGAGAACGTGCGGCATTTCCAGGCCGTAGTGAAGTCTGACGGAGTTGAGTTCGACGCCGCAGATATTCTCGCAGAAGCTATTGAGTCCGTATCCGCCAGAGGCCTTGGATATGCTGTTTCTCGACGCATCGTCGTTGCATCGCAGCATGCGGTTCCGCAGGCTCGTGAGCGCTTTGTCATGGCCGGTGTAAGAAAGGATCTTAGTCGACGGCTCTCTGGAATTGATGCCGCGACTTGGTGCCTGTCGCTTCCAAGGCGGGAGCCGGTTCCTCTTCAGGTTGCGCTGGAAGGTCTGCCAGAGCCGGAGTTCAGCAACCAGGAACAGCAGCAACCAGTTCTGCCGAAGCCTGAAAAGGCCCCTGTTCTCAAAGGGAAGGCCAGGGAGTTGGCTAGTGACGTGTTCAGGGCATGGGCCTTCCAGGGCACGTCTGTTGACGCGCACTTGGCTAGACCCCCTCGTCCTGACGATGGCGCGTTCTTCTCCTTGATGGGGCCTGGTAAGCGATGGATGGACTATCGTTGCGAGGAAGCTCCGACGCTTCAGCGTCTGGCTACAGCTTTGTCGTCGATCATGAAGGGACTAGAAGCTTCTCCAGATATCGCATCTAAACTAGGTGTTTCGTTGAGCGAGATCCAAAGCCTATCTGAACTGGCTGACGGGTCATTGAGCCTTCGTCTCCTATTGGAAAGTATCCCTCCGCAGCCTGGTGAGCTGCAGCACCATCTACTGACTGCCACCTACCTTCGTAAAAAGGAAGGTGCACACGGAGATTGGTTGTCGCGTATGGACCCTGCCCAGCCGTCCAAGACGATTGTCAGCCATATGGCCAAGGATACTTACGCCTTTGTTCATCCATTCCTTCCACGCACTCTCTCCGTACGCGAGGCTGCTCGGGTCCAGTCATTCCCGGATGACTATCGATTCGGAAGTGTTGGTTTGGTCGATGGCTTCAAGGTCGTCGGCAATGCGGTCCCTCCACTGCTGAGCCTGCAGTTTGCAGAGCGCGTGGCACAGATATTGGCGATTGCAGATCGTCCTCGCGATCAGTCGGGAGTTGAGGATCATCGTAAAGAACGACAGCCAGAGCAGCTTGAAATCTGCTGATGTGACATCAGAACCAGAGACCTCCATACAGCGAAGCGCCAATATGGCTCGGATCAGGGGAGTTGATACCTCTCCTGAACTGAGGCTTAGAAAGGCGCTCTGGCATGCTGGGCTGCGTTTCCGATTGAATATGCGAATCGAGGGAGTTCGCCCTGATCTCGTATTCAAGGGCAGACGGATTGCCGTATTTGTAGACGGTTGTTTCTGGCATGGCTGCCCCCTCCACTACGTGAAGCCTCGGACCAAGACCGAGTTCTGGGCTATGAAGCTCGCGGCCAATACTTCCCGAGACCGTATTCAGACTCGATTGCTGCTCGAAAAGGGCTGGATTGTGCTCCGCTATTGGGAACATGAGCTGAACGACGATCTAAGCAGGGTCGTGCAGGAGATCTCTATCCTTCATACGGATCCCTCGATTTATCAAGCCGAAGCACGAAAGGTTGTCACCAGGGTGTGTCAGGCAAACCCTGGCGGCACTATAGAAAACTGGATTATTGAGGACCTTCTGGAAAAAGAGGTATCGATAATTGAGGCACGTTCCCGACGCGCAAAACGAAACTGATGGCTCAAATGAGGATTTTTTCAAGAGTGCAGGAAAGATTGGTGTAAGCTACTTTCTTGGTGTTCTCATTACGGCTTAGAAGGCATTCTAGATCTACGCCTACCAGATGCACCTTCGCTGCACTGTCGGGGATCTCGTACATTACAGTCCATCCAGCTTGCATCCATGGTAGCTTGGGGACAAAGACGATCCCTTTCTCTACTTTAAAGCGTCCAAGGTATGCATTGATTTGGTATAGGTCATCTCGATCGATGCCGTACGCTCTTTTGGTTCTATCCAATCTTTTCCATTTTGCATCAGCTATAGCAATCAGTTCTTCGTTCTTATGTATGATGTAATCTGGTCGTAGTTGGACAATTCCTTTCTGGCTCTGAGGATCGTTAAGGAGAAAGAGAGGGGAGCTGTTGTGACGAATATTCAGGCCTACATTTTTTATTGACTCTGCAATTATCTTCCGCATCGACCTTTCAAAGAGGTGTTCGAGCTTGAAGAGCAAAGAAAATGCACTGTCCTCTCCCGAGAATGTTGGGTCGGGTGAGTGGCCTGTTGATAGCATTTGTCCTATAGATATAGTCCGCTCCCATTGAGCTTCATGGCGGGAGATTTTTATCAAATGTAGTTCGCGGCTACTGAACTCTCGGCTATTGATGTTTGAGAGAAGCTCAAGTATTGCACCAAGCCGTTGTCTGTTTACGCTGCTTGTGGTTCGATGATGCAGTACGCCAGCAATGTATTTTACTGCTTGAGAGAGTTGGTTCCCTGCGCTCAATGGGCTATGCAATATGGGTATGAGGGCGTTTCCAGGAGGACGTGTGGAAAGACGGGGAAAGTCGATTTTCCCTCGTATCGATTCAGAGTCCTCCCGCTTTTCTTCGTAACGACGTGGAACCCCCTCTCTGAGAGCTGTTTCTATCTCGCTTGCCAATTCAGATATGACTATTTCGAGAGGCTCGAATGCAGTCTTTTTGGTCTGTGCAGCAGCAAATTTTGGGTTTTTGATATAACCAGAGGACGCGAGCAGGTTAAATAGGAAATTCTCGTCTCTATTTTCTTCCGGGGTGTCAAGCTTTGGGAGTATATTTAGCTGTACTCCTTGCGTCTGAATAAAACCAACGACTTCCGCTACATACAGCTTGTTGCGCTTCCATCGAAATGCGTTGATCCCTAATGCCTCCGCCGCTCGCTGTAGATTTTCATATATGGTGCGACGATCATGCCCATCTGGAATGTCGATGGGCGCACCTTCTTGTGTCGTAATCTTCAGCAATTTATCCGTCTCGCTGCTTAGTGCCCATTAGCTAATGCGATCACAAAGCGCTGGAAATTGGCGGCATCCCACGATTCGCTGCTTGGATCCCACCAATGGGAATAGGAGAGCGATCTGTTTTCGGATAGCTCATACTCCTCCTCAAGACGATCAAGGAATTTTTGGTCAGGCTGCGAGCTTTCAAATAGCGAGATAGTGAGAGTGTCACTTTGTGCAATTCCTGCAACTGCTTTGACCTTGCTCCAGTCGTTATGAAGGTACTCGGCCAGTGTCGGAAGTATGTTTGTTCTGAGCACATGAGCAAATACTTTCGCCTGACCATCGGAGTCGTCAGACCATGACATCAGGGATCGTATCTCTTCCAGTCGATGTTCCATTAGGAACGCATGGCCAAATTCATAGCCACTTCCTAGTAGTGCTGTTACTCGGTTGTTGATTCTCTTCAAGAACTCGCGCGCAGGCATCCCCCCATAGGAGGTAAGGACCTTCTCTGGGTTTGCTGGTACCAAAATGAAGTCAAAGCGGCGTCGCATCGCAAAATCAAGGGCCGTCAACGACCGATCTACTGTATTCATGGTGCCGATGATTGAAACGCTCGAAGGAACTGTAAAAGGTGATTTTGAGTAAGGTAACCATGCCTGTTTTTCCTCAGGCATGCCCTCTCTCTTGTTAACCTCCAACAGAGTAAGAAGCTCTCCGAATACGCGCGATGATTCAGCTCGATTTATTTCATCTATGACTAATGTAACGGAAGTTGGGGCGCTAGATTCTTGGCTCTGGAGCTTAAGGATTTCCCTGATCACTGCGCCGATGTGGGCAGAGTTTGCAAGGTCCGAAGATGAGAATATCTCGGTGTCTGCAGCTATAATCCTGCGCACCACAGAGCCAACTCGAGTTGAGTCTGTTTCATTCTTCTCTGCCCGCGGTGGTGGCAGCCTGGGGTCATCAGAGGAAATTCCATACTCAGAAAGCTTTACCGGCGCATTTCCAGGAATAGAGAATATTTTTGGAGATAACTTCTTTGCAAGAATCTTACTGACAACATAGCGCGGAACAAATTTGTCAATCCGCTCCGCGATCTCATCCGATCGATTTGGTGTGACTCGAACGACCCACCCTTCGGCATCCTTTCTGACAACCTGGCCTGCGTCCCTTCCGCTACCATCTTTCAAAATCGTCTGAAGAGGGATATCTCCAGTGAGCCTCGCACGTTGGCAAAGCATCTTGAAAGGACCATCTACGACTTTGTATGCGAGTTGATCTTGCTCATTGAGAACGGGGCGGAAACCTTCTACGAAGTCTTCATATGAGTAGCTGGGATGGAAAGTCACCCATAGGATTCTTCCGTCTGCCACCAAGCTATCGTGGATCGACTTCAAAGCTTCCTCCGGAGCCTCCCCAGCCAATGCCTTTGCATAGAGGTCGGGGTCCGTCGCCTTGACCGCCTCTCTCATTGCTTGCCAGGTTTTTCCTGTCCCCGGTGGGCCGTACAGGATCTTCATCGTTGGTTTGGCCAAAGTGGGCCTCCCTTCCACATGTCTGTTGAGCTGGTGGTGAGCAGGATATATGGATGAAGCATGGAGCACTATGGGGGAGTGAGGGCTTTCTGCGTTCCAGAGGAAGTTGGCTAGACCTGGGTAGTCGTCTGGCTGGTCGGCTGAGGCCAAAGGTATCAGGCGTCGCTTTACGGGCCCCTCAATAGGGAGTTATCTTCGCTCCATGACGCATGAATAAGCAGGGAAGTAAAGCATGGCACGGAGCCACATATCTTTCTCCGTTGGACGTTTAATTTAATTGCAGACTTGCTTAGTAGCATGGGTGCTTTAATTGTTTTCAAGTTTTAAAGTTGATGGAATTTTGAGTCGCAATTTGAATTATTATTGGCGTTTAAGGTGAATATTAAAGTGAAAGTAACTCTTTTTGGAACCCCTCTTAGGGATGAAGTGTTGGGCGCGGCGTATTGGGTGGGGTATGCGGACTACGCTTTTGCGATAGATAAGCTGTTCCCGTTAATTCAGAGCCTCACGATACAAAGGAATTTGCAGAACCCATCGTTTTATAGCCGGCTCCGGAATGATCTAAAGATTGGGTGTGTTATACCGCCCATTACCATCGCCTTCATTATAGAGGGTGACCTCTCTGTGGTGGATGAGAGATATATAAATGAAAAAATTTCTGATGGATTCGTTTTGGATGGTATTCAGCGATTAAACGCTATACAGAGGGCGTTTAATGAAATTGATGGGCCTGATAGAGAGACGTTTTTAGGGAGAACTCTCCATCTAAATATTATTGTGGCTCCTTCTATGGATAGACTGCTTTATAGGATGATTACTCTAAATAACGGACAGAAACCGATGTCTCCCAGGCATCAAATCGACATTTTATCTGAGACCATTTTTGATTTTGAAACTCTTTCTCTAAAGAATCAGTCGCACAAATCTCGGCAGGTTTCTTCGAATAAGCTGCATATTCAAAGGTCCGACATTGTAAAGGGATATATTGCATTTCTTGCGAGTACACCGGCGATTGACAATAAATTAATCATCGAGGAGAAGATGGATGATTTGATTGCAGAACGTATTATTGATAGCAATATAAGTGTTGATAAGTTTGAGTTTATTGAGGTGCTTGGGTGGGTTGCGGATCGTTGTGTTGATGTTGATGTTAATAAATGGTTTGTTTCTGGTAACAATTTCATTGGGTTCTGTGCGGCTGCTAGAAAGAATTTTGAGCAGCTAAGGGCTGAGTCGACAGAGTCGCTAGCTTGCGCTATTGAACGATTTGAAAGTGTCTTCTTGCATTTTGACAAGAAGAAGATAAAGGTTGGTGATTATCGTAGGAAGATGGTGTATGAGTACTTTGGTGAGATTGGAAAGTTTTCGGTTCTACCTGATAGTGATGTTGTGATTGAGTTGAGTCAAAGATAATGTCGGCCTTCGATTACATTGCGCCGGGTGTTTTTAAGAAGTCTGTGTTTGGCTGCAGTAAGCCGTCAGAGAATTATAGGCTTAAGTCCTTTATGATGTTGATCGGTATGGGGGGGATCAGTCGAGGTGCCTCTACTTCAATAAAAAAGCTTGAGACTGATTTCTTGATGATTCCCGTTCAAAGTCCTGCTTCGCCTTCAATTTCAAATGTTTTGGCTAAGTTTCAGGGGTTTTCTCGATCGGAGTTAGATGGCTTTTTTTTTAGGAGCATAACGAAAAATCATAAGCTGCATCAAAACATATATGGTGAGTTGAAGAATGCTATTGGTCATCATGCTGAAGGTAGCCCGGTTGCATGTTTTTTATATATTTATAGATTGATCGAGCAAACTGCACTTTGCCTGCCAATGGTTTCAATAATAAGTAAAGGAGGGTTCAATAATACATTTGATGCTTTTAAACAGCTCGTTGACGGGAAAGCAAAATCTGACCTTTCCGTTCTCAAGAAGTACTCCGAGAACATCCTTGATCCTGCGGTTGGGGACTCCGTTGCGAAGCTTGATTTTTCAAGGACGTTGAGGCCAAAGCAAAATGTTGAGGTTGTGAAGCGTTTTATTGTTCAGGCCAATATTGTTTCGGAAACAATTGATTCAATCGAAATTAAATATAGAAATCTGGATGCATTGATAGTTGGGTTTCGTAATCAGTTTTTTCACTATTTATTTCATGAGAGAAATCTATCTATAACAGATATTGATAGTCCTGATGATTTTTTGAAGGTCTGCAATCCGATTTTTCTAAATTACTTTGCATTTTTGTATCATGATTTAGTGGTGTCAGAGCTTACGATATGGGGTTGATATAAAGGGACTCTAGGCGGGTATTTGAAGCTCAGTTGTTAAGCTCCATGTTGACTATTTTGTCAGCGGCTTCATTTTCCATTACTTTGTAACCATTCCAGTAAGAGTTTTTACCCCACTCAATATGGAAGCGCTTCATCGCTCTAGCCCGAAAATTTGAACAGTCCAACTGAGTCCACTTCATTTCATGCGGATTGCATGCAGGGTGATGAATAAAGATGCTATTAAATTTCATCAGTGAAACCGAATAATCTACTGGTCGCTGCCTTGGCCCGATAGGAATCTCAACAGGGTTTGCAGACGGCACAAAAGCTAATGGTTCAGGAAGTGGTTCAGCGGTTTGAGGGCTTACGTCCTGCACCTGCTTTGTGCCGTTGACGTAGATTGCCTCTGAAAGCTTGTCCAGATCGACAGTGATACCCCAACCTGTCTTGGCTAGGGTGAAGAGGACCGCTGCGTTTATGGCGGTAATGACGGTTACCACCACCCATGGGTTTAGCCGTTTTGCCTTCTGTTGGTAAATCGGCCTATCTTCCCTTTCTGCCTTCATCTCTACCTTCCCTAGTCGTTACGGGCGTACCAGCGCCTAGCTACTTCTTTAGTGATCGCTATCCCGCGTTCTGATCGGGCAAGTTTCGATGGGCCTCGTCGTAATCCGGGCTTCGATGTCCGTGCTCGGGCTCAACTCTTCCAGAAATTAACCAGAGCGCGTAGTGGGGGTATGCATCTGCCAGGATTCCCACTTCCTCGGTGCTGATCCTGATCTTCCCGCCGCTGATGTTCCTCCAGCGTTCGTAGTTTTTACCTCCGAGCTCGCTCAGGTGCTTGGGTCCTACAGTTCGGATCAGTTGAAGTGCTCTGTTTCGTACAGCATCCATGGACGTTTCTCAGGCAAGAGTAACCTTTACTCATTTCGAGGTGAGGAGTAAATTTTACTCATGAGTAATTTTTACTCTTTCTGTGGCAATCAAGTCTGATCCGATTATAGGGACTATGTATGGAACAGTCTGGAGTAGTGGGGCTCACCTTCGAAGGGGATCCCAAGCGCATCACCGATTTCCGCGACGCACCGTTCTGCACGCAGCTCGTCTTGGCCGAGATGCTGGGCATCGACGACATCACCGAAGACACGGTGCGCGGCTGGGTCGAAACCAAGACCATCCCAACCGCCAAGATCGGCCGCCGCCGTGTGATCAACCTCCACCGCATCCGCAAGGACCTGGAACGGGGCAAGACGGTCTTCTGCCAGGGGGACTACGCCGATGAGTAAGACCCACTACCTCGTGGAAATGGCGACCCTCCATGGGCCGACCCGGCAACGTCGCTGGCACCGTGTCCACCAGGGCACTTCCCGTACCGACTGCCAGCAGTGGATCAATGAAGCCGTTGCGTGCTTCCCCACCGAAGAAGAGTTCCGCCGCTCCTTCAGTCTGACCCGCGAGCGTGCCCGGCAGGCCTATCGCGTCCGTGGGGTGAGGGCATGAGCCATGCAGCCGACTTATCCACACCTCACCCACGCCGCGAACTGCGACTGCTCTGTTTGCTGGTCCCGTCGCGAACTGGCGGGCAGCGCGCCCTCCCGGTCCACGTCCTGCGCGCACTGCCGCCCCGCGCAGATATCCAGGGTCGCTGGGCGCTGTGTTTGCCAGCCGGCCTCGTACTGCGAGAAACACAGGCCCGCGCGCCGCGCCCCGACGTACTGGCACGTTGTGTACGACAGCGGGCCACCCACGCCCTTCGTGCCCATCCACGAGCCATTCGAGGACTGAGCCATGACTGACGCCCAACTCATCGCCCTGGTCGTGGCCCTGATCGCCTTCCTGACCTTCCGGCTGGCCAAAGCCCTCGGGCTGCTCCCCCGCCTGCGCCCCCACACCGCATTCGCCCAGGTCCAGGGCCGCCGCACCGGCTTGTCCGAACATGCTTCACCGTTCGGCCAAACGGAGCGCCGGGCGAAGCGCACCCTTGACCGCCCACCACCCTGAAAAGCCTCGGCTGGGGAGAGAGGGGCAACGCTTCACAGCCCCGCGCTCCCGAGCCCTCGGCGGCAAGAGCGGGATGACAAGGGCAGCGCCCTTGGTGTTTGAGGCCTGACCGGCCACCCCGCAGCCCGACCGAACGCACCAGGCACCACCAACAGCCACACCGACAGAACGGCCAATCACGGGTCGAGGGACCCTTCACGCCCAAGAAAGTCGAGCCGGCTGATTACAGACCGCGCCCAAGGCGCAACCAAAAGAGGAAATACCCATGTTCGACATCCCAACCGCCAAAGCCACCCTGGAAATCCTCGTCGTCCAGACCGACTGGTACGCCAAAAAAGACACCGGCGAAGTCTTCGCCAGCCTGCAGGGCTTCTCGCCCATCCCCCAGGGCTCCAAGGAACGCCCCAACGCCCGTGGCTTCGAGTTCACCGGCTACAGCTGCGACCCCACTGTGCTGGAAGAAATCGACTTCAGCCGCGGCCCCCAAAAGATGAAGTTCGAAACCGCCGTCCGCCCCACCCGCGACCAGTACGGCCGCATCGAGAACAAACAAGTGATCGTCGCCGTCGTGCACGACCAACCGGCTTCGCGCAGTGGCCAGCCGAACCGCCAACAGCAGCCCGCACCGGCTACCGCGCCGGCTGACTCCGGCAAGTCCAACTAACCCCCAGCCCACAGCTCACCACTGAGAGGGAAGCGATATGGGAACGATGGACACGCTGCTCGCCCAAATCACCCTCGGTGACCTGTGGGCGCTGCAGTTCATATCCGGGGTGCTGCAACTCATGGCCCTCGGACTCATCCACGGACACCAGAGGTAACCGGTATGGCGCTCACCTGGA
Organism: Pseudomonas sp. DY-1; assembly: GCF_003626975.1. Lineage (NCBI taxonomy): Bacteria > Pseudomonadati > Pseudomonadota > Gammaproteobacteria > Pseudomonadales > Pseudomonadaceae > Pseudomonas > Pseudomonas sp. DY-1. The sequence continues at coordinate 5,225,213 of NZ_CP032616.1, forward strand.
CGCAGTACCTGGTTCTCGCTGGGTTCATGGTCGGGGCCCTCGGGATCGGCGTCGCCTGGGGCCAGTTCCGGCTCGGCTGGAAAGAAATCATCGACGCCTCATCTGCATAAGGAACCTTCCCATGCACAAGCAACTCACCGTGCGCTCCGGCGCCATCGCTCACCAGAACGGCACCAGTGTCGGTAAAGCACTGGGCATCAAGCATGCCGTTCTCTACACCGTCATTGCCGCCGCCATGACCGCTGGCACGGCCAACGCCGCCATCGAAGTTCCGCCAGATCTGATCCAGGTCTTCGCTGACCTGGCCAAGGCCTTCGGCGTGCTGATGGCCGCCGGTGCCGTGCTGTTCGGCGTCATCCGTGGCGGCGTGGCCCTGTTCAAGCTGGCCGGCCGCATCTTCTCCGCCGCTGGCGCCTAAGCAGGACGCGGATAGATGCGTACGGCTATCCGCATTCTGGTTGCCCTCACGTTTATGGCGTGGGGGCAATTGGTGTGGGCGGTGGATTATTGGTGGCAACTGACAAACAGCGCCGTCCGCTATCCATCGGCCTTGCTGGCTTGCCAAGCTGCCCAGAGCGCGTATCCCGGTGGAATCTACAAATGGGGTTCACCCTCGGTAGTTCAATGCGGCTATATCCACCCCAGCACTGGCACAATGGTTCAGTACAATCGGACGGCCAGCCGTTTTGGCGATAGTTGTCCGCCCGGCACTGACTATGACGCCGAATCCGGAGGCTGCACGGCACTTGCCGACTGCGCAGCCACCGCCGGCCAAGAAATCCTCAAAACCCAGGTCTGCCAGTACAACACCGCCCTCAAGCTTGCCGTCTGTGACGACCAGGTCGCCTTCGAGGGCTGCAAGTACACGGCAGGCGGCAGCAAGTCCTGCATTGCCATCCTCGACCAGCAGACCTACCAATGCACCGGCAGCTTCTACGGCTCCGGCGAATCCAACGGCACCGCCCCCGATACCTGTACCGGCGAAGACTGCTCCCAGCCCAAGCCCGACGACCCCAAAACCAACTGCGTTTCGGCCAATGGCGTCGAAACCTGCTTCGATCCCAAGAAGCCCGGTTGCGGCACCGTCAACGGCGTTGAGGGCTGCTTCCAGGAAGAGCCCGGTTGCGGCTACTTCAACGGCGCCTACCGTTGCATGGAGGCCGAAAAGCCCAACCGCAACTGCGGCTACTTCAACGGCAAACAGGTCTGCTACGACCCGAACGACCCCACCAAGCAGATCCCCGAATCCTCGTCCGACCATCCCAAGAATGGCGGCAATGCCGACGGCGACGACACCAACGACCCGCGCCCCTCCACCGGCACGGGCAGCAGCTCCCAAGGCTCCGATGCAGGCGCGACCAACCAGGCCATTGAAGACCTGGGCGAGAAACTCGGCCCGAAGATCGACAAGACCAACTCCCTGCTCACCGATATCCAGGGCCAGCTCGGCGAACTGCTCGACGGCCTGTTCGGCGAAGAATACGACGAGTCCGGCACAGGCACCGATGGCGATGCGGAAGCGGCAGGGCAGGGCGCGGGTGACGCACTGGCCGAGCAGATCGGCAAACAGACCGACAAGATCCTGGGCGAACGCGAAGCCGAAGTGGATGCCGCCCTCAAGGCGTTGCCGAAGACGGTGACCGATGGGTGGTTCGGCGCCGACGGCCACAAAGTCGGCCTCAATAACGTCCTGGACCGACTACTGCCTTCGGCCATGGGCTGCGCCAACTACACCATTAACTTCGCCTTGGGCGACTACCGCGCCTCGCTCGTGTTGCCGGTGTGCGAACTCACTCGGCTCAAGCCGTTGCTTGAGTACGTCATCTGGATCGTCACCGTCATCGGCCTCTGGAAGATCCTCTACGCCGCCCTGCGCCAGGAAGACGCCAAAGCCGCGAAGGGAGGCTTTTGAGCATGGGCTGGATCATCGGTTTTCTGCGCACCCTGTTCCCCCGCCTGTTCGGCGGGCTGGCCAAGCTGCTCCTGGGCTTCTTCGGTCCCCTGATCGGCCCGGTCATGGGCTTCATCGCCCAGTTCTTCAAGAAGGTCGGCATCCTCCTGCTGGTCATCGTTGCGATCGGGTTGGCCATCGAAGCCCTGGCCTTCGCGGTGAGCCTGCTGTTCGACCAGATAGCCAACCTCGGCCCGCCCTGGATGCTGGAAATTGGCCGGATGTTCGTGCCGAGCAACCTGTCCTTCTGCGTCACCCTCCTGGTCGTGGCCAAGATCAAATCGCTGATCTTCCTCTGGGTGACGCGGCTCTCCGAAAAGTTCATCCACACCTGAGGCGCCCATGGCCGTTTACATCGTCACCGGCAAGCTGGGCGCGGGCAAAACCCTGCTGCTGGTCATGCAGATCCTCAAGTACCTGAAAGCCCGCCGCCGCGTCGCGGTCAACGTCGACGTGTTCATGGGCAAGCTGTGCAAGCCCGGCAATACCTACTCGCGCCTCGTGCGCCTGCCCGACCTGCCCACCGGGGCGGACCTGCGCGGCCTCGGTGTCGGCCACGAGACCTACGACGAAGAAATGTTCGGCGGGATCTTCCTGGACGAAGCCGGCGTCTGGCTCAACTCCCGCGACTGGAACCAGGGCGGCCGCTCCGACCTGCTCAAGTTCTTCCTGTACCTGCGCAAGCGCCGCTGGGACCTCTGGCTCTGCGTGCAGAACGTCAACGTCATCGACAAGCAGGTGCGCGAGTCCATCGCCGAGCACGTCGTCTACATCAACCGCTGGGACCGCCTGAAAGTCCCCTTCATGTTCCGCTGGCCGCTGCAGCTGCTCACCCTCGGCCGCTGGAAGGGCAAGCTGCCGAAACTGCACCAGGCCATCGTCAAGTACGGCGCCAAGTTCAACTCGCCCAAGGTGGATGACTGGTACTACCGCGGCGAAGAGTTCTACGACTACTACGACACCACCCAGGAGTACGACGAGGGCTACGACAAAGGCTCCTACTCCATGCTGCCGCCCGGCTACTGGCGCCGCCGCCTTCCACGAGCCCTGCGCAACTGGAGGTTCTTCATGCGCACCACCCGCATCTTCTTCCGCCGTACCCGCGTGCTGAACGCCTTCTTCCTCGGCGCCTGCTGCGCGCTCCTGCTGGCCGTGCCGATCTTCGGCGCCATCGCCTTCACCGCCCAACCGGCCACCGTCGTCCAGGAACAGCCCACCGCCCCGGCTCCGGTCCCTGAAACCACCCAGCCGCTGGCCGACGAATACGGCGAACTGCGCATCGCCACCTATGGCCGGCTGGCGGGCAACACCCTCTACGTGTTCCGCGACAGCCAAGGCCAACGCATCGCCCAGGACGACCTCATCGCCAAAGGCATCACCGTCAAGGACCGGGGCCCCCGCGAAGCCCTCCTGGTCCGTGAGGCCGACTACCACTCCGTCTTCCGCTAAAGGATCTCGCCATGGACTGGAAACCCGCTCGCTCACTCGCTCTCATCGCCGCCCTGCAGGCGCCCCTGGCCACTGCCGCCGAACGGGTCGAACTCTACGACGCCACCCTGCAGGACTTCGTCGAATGGTCCGCCCAGCAACTGAAGAAGTCCGTGGTGGTCGGCTCCGACATCCGCAGCGCGCCCGTCTCCATCTTCGCCACCTACAGCGGCCCCAAGGAGCTGGAGCAACTGCTGGAGAACGCCGTGCTCGCCTCCGGCTTCCACTTCTCCAGCACGCCCTCCACCTTGCGCATCAGTGCCCAGGCGGTCGAGGAATCACCGGACCTGGTCACCGACGTGGTCCAGCTGCAGCACCTGCAGTCCGACTTCGCCCACCAGGCCGTCAAGGATGTGCTTAGCTCCAGGAGCGACAACCAGGACGGCCACCGCGACCGGGGCATGGTCAGCCCGTCGCCCACCTCCAATGCGCTGATCGTCACCGCCACCCGCAGCCAGCTCGACACCATCCGTGAGGTGGTCAGGGAAATCGACCGGCCTCGTCGGCAGGTCATCATCACCGCCGTCGTCGCTGAACTGTCCGACAACGACTTCGAAGCCCTGGGCCTCAACGTCGGGCTCGACTCCAGGCGCATCGACGCCAGCGGGATCTCCCTGCGCGGCTCCGACAGGTCCGACCTCGGCTTTAGCCTGACCTTCTCCGGCCCGACCCTCTCGGCCTTCCTGCAGGCGGTGAAAGCCACCGGCAACAACCGCATCCTCTCCACGCCACAACTGCTCACCCTCAACCGTGAGCCGGCATCCATCGTCGTCGGCCAGAACGTGCCCTTCATCACCGGGCAGACCACCAGCGGCTCCACGCCGGCCTCCGACCCGTTCCAGACCATCGTGCGCCAGGATGTGGGCGTCACCCTCGAGGTCACCCCGTTCATCACCCCGGCCAACGCCATCGAGCTGGAGGTCAACCAGTCCGCCTCCACCGTCTCCGACGACAAGACCGCCGCCGACATCATCACCAACACCCGGCGCATCAGCACCCGGGTTCAGCTCCAGGACGGGGAGGGCGTCCTCCTGGGCGGCTTACGTTCGGAACAAACCGACAGATCCGTCACGGCAGTTCCGATCCTCTCCGAGGTGCCGCTATTGGGATCCTTGTTCCGCTCCACCAGCAGCCGCACGCGGACCACCAACCTGGTCGTCCTGCTCACTGCCCGCATCCATAGCGCCGCCGACACCGTGCAGGTGCGTGATCCCGTTCGACCGTTGGCGTTACCCGCCCTGAGTGCGGCCGAGCCGGGAATCGGCGCAGCCGGTGAGGGGCTCGGCCGCGCTCAGGCGGGCCGGTCGACGTCCCTGTAGCACGTCTTATGAACCGCTTTTAGAAACCTTGTTGTTACTCACTGATGGGGAAAGAGCAGTGAAGAAAGCAATTGATCAGATGCGTCTGGATGGGCTCACCGCTGAGCCTTCGAAGTTTGGGCGTTTGTTCCTGGACCCGAAGACCGCACGCATCAACGACCTGTCCAGCGTCCGCCTGTTGGGCTGTCGTGTGGATACGGTTCGTCAGCTCTACCGTGGGATGTTGCGTCCTGAGGTTGTCTCTTTGGTGGAGCAGGGCGACATCGTCGAATTTGCCGGGCACCAGTGGCACGCCGGGCGTGTGGGGCGTGATTCGGGCTACCAGTACAAGCTACAGAACGCTGACCTTGGCTTTGTCCTGCTGCTGAAGAACTTCAACGTGAAGATCGACGTGATCGGCGCCCACATGAAGATCGAAGTGAGCCCGCACGCCATTCAGTCATGCACGCCCGATGTCCTGCAGGAGTGGATGGACCGCTTCGCCAGGTCAGCCATGCAACACGTCGAGCCCAATCAATGCGCCGTTCACCTCGCCCTGGACGTGCAGGGATGGACACCTCCCGAGGATCTGATTGACCGCCTGCTATGTCGTGCACGTACCCGTCGCGACCTCTCCGGCATCAAGGAAGTCCACTACGACGGCGAAGCGGTTTCCTATGGCCGTGGCCAGTCCTTCCTGTTCGGTTCGGCGTCAGGCATTCAGCTCGCCATCTACAACAAGTCCCTTCAGGCCTGGAGCATCGACAAGCTCGACTACTGGCGTTCGGTCTGGTCCGGCATGGACAACCCATTCGACTCGGAAGACGACCAGAATTACGACCCCGAAGCTCCGGTCTGGCGTATCGAGCTGCGCTATCACCACTCGATCATTCAGCAATTTGCCGATGGCTCGGCCGATATGGATACCGGCGCCATGATCGACAACCGCACCTTTGCCGAACTGGCCGGCCATCTCGACGGGCTGTTCCAGTACGGCCTGGAGTCTTTCCGCTTGTGTTCCAGTAAGGGCGTCCTCGATGCCTTCTGGACTCTCATGCGCCAGGACGTGAAGGTCTCTATCCCGGCTGAATCGCTCGCCGGACGCACCCACTACAAGCGCCATTTCAAGACCTCTCAGGGCTTCACCGGCAAGAACGTGGAGCTGTTCCTGGGAAACTTCATCAGCCTGCTCGCACGGGAGCGTGTAGGCGCGGAAAAGGCCTTTGCCAGCCTCAGGGAGTGGGTGTGCTGGCCAGTCATTCGCGATCACTACGCCGCAAAGGAAAAGGGCGAGCGTGATATCTACAAGCACATCCAGAAGCTGCTGACGGAGCGAACGATAAGGTGGGGTAGGGCGGTATGACGGCACGCAAGGAAGGTAAGACCTGGACGGCGGACTTCTACGAGAACGGTCGCTCCGGGCGCCGAATCCGCAAGTACGGATTTCTCACCAAGGCTGCTGCTCAGCGCTATGAGGCGAACTTCCTGTCCTTGCTGAAGCAAACCGGCAGGCCGCTGGATGATCGCCTGTCTGACCTGGTGCAGCTCTGGTACGACCTGCATGGCTGCTCACTCAAGGACCACCAATACAGACTCGCTCGGACATTGGCGGTGGTCGAACGACTACACAATCCGTGCGTGTCTGAGTTCGATACGCTCGCCTGGGCTCGTTACCGGCAATCACGCCTCAAGGATGTCTCGCCGCACACTGTTAATCATGAGCAGCGCTATCTCTCCGCCGTATTCTCGGAGCTGAACCGCCTGGGGGCGTGGGTAGGGGACAACCCTCTCGCTAAAGTTCGCCAGATCAAGACCGATCAGGTAGAGCTCACATTCCTGACGCTGGCTCAGATCGAGCAGCTCCTCGAGGAGTGTCGCAAGTCCACCAACAACCATACCTACCCCGTCGCGCTGATCTGCTTGGCAACGGGGGCCCGTTGGGATGAAGCGGAGTCGCTGCAGCGCAGTGCAATCTTCGGCGGCAAGGCGCACTTCCACCGGACCAAGAACCGTCAGTCCAGGTCAGTGCCGATCCCGGCTGAGGTTGAGGCGATAGCGCTCAAAATCGGGATGCCCGGGAACGGCCGGCTGTTCATGTCCTGCAGGGCTGCGTTTCGAAGTGCCTACCAACGCTGTGGTTTCCACACGCCAGGGCAGATGACCCACATCCTCCGGCATACCTTCGCCAGCCACTACATGATGGGGGGAGGGGACATTCTCAGCTTGCAGCGGATCCTCGGCCACTCGTCGATCGCCATGACCATGCGCTATGCGCATCTGTCGCCGGATCATCTGGAATCCGCATTGCGTCTGTCGCCATTGGCGCAAAGCAGGCACGTTCCAGTATGATATCAGTGATTGCAATGATTCCATTGGAGGTCCCTATGGCTAGCATCACGATTCGCAACCTGGACGATGAGCTGAAAGCTCGGCTTCGTGTCGTGGCCGCCAGCCATGGTCGCTCGATGGAGGAAGAAGTGAGGGTGATCCTTGCTGAAGCACTTGCGAAGCAGAACAAGCCCAGCGGAATGGGCACTCGGATTCACGAACTTTTTGCCGCTGCGGGCGGTGTGGATTTGGAATTGCCTCCCCGCAGCACAAAGGCACGTGCAGCGGACTTTGATGAATGATCTTGTTAGACACCAATGTCCTTTCGGAGATGATGAAATCCAGGCCTGACCCAAGCGTCGTTGCATGGCTGGATGCTCAGCCAGGTAGCGAACTGGTGATCTGTTCCATATCAGTGGCTGAGATCCTTTATGGGATCGCCAGGATGCCAAACGGTAAGCGGAAGGATTTGTTGGCGATAGGCGCCGACACGCTTTTCAACAAGCTCTTTGCCGGCTGCATTCTGCCTTTTGATGTGGATGCAGCTGTGCACTATGCGGCGCTGGTTTCGGCCAGTGAAGCCAAGGGAAGGGTGACAGATATGGCTGATGGACAGATTGCGGCGATAGCCCGGCTATACAGCGCCAAGGTCGCTACACGAAACACCCGTGACTTCGAAGAGTTGGGGGTGGACCTTGTGAATCCTTGGGAAGGTGCCTAGCAAAGGCTCGGTAGTCGGGATGTAGTCTGTTTGTAGTCTGTCGCCCAAAACAAAAAAGGGTTAGCTTGCGCTAACCCTTTGTTTTGTATGGTGGCTACACCGGGACTTGAACCTGGGACATCAGCATTATGAATGCTGCGCTCTAACCGACTGAGCTATGTAGCCGAGTGGCGCGCATTTTCCGTGTCCGGTGGCAGGCTGTCAACCCCTTTGCTTAGATAATTTTGTGATCTTTCAAGCGTTTAGGCGGCGCGAGGGTTTTCAGGAGCGTGAAGCGGCATTCGACGAGGGAGGGGAGAGGCAAGTGGCGGTTTTCGCTTCGTCCTTCGCCATCCCGCGGAAGCAAAAAGCCCCGGAGGACCGGGGCTTTTTAGGAGATCAGACGTTGAAGCGGAAGTGCATCACGTCGCCGTCCTTGACGATGTATTCCTTGCCTTCCAGGCGCCATTTTCCGGCCTCCTTGGCACCGTTTTCACCCTTGTATTGGATGAAGTCGTCGTAGGCGACTACTTCGGCGCGGATGAAGCCTTTTTCGAAGTCGGTGTGGATAACTGCGGCAGCCTGCGGGGCGGTGGCGCCAATGCGAACGGTCCAGGCGCGGACTTCCTTCACGCCGGCGGTGAAGTAGGTCTGCAGGTTGAGCAGGTCGTAGCCGGCGCGGATCACACGGTTCAGGCCAGGCTCTTCGAGGCCGAGAGCCTCGAGGAACATATCCTTTTCCTCGCCATCATCGAGTTCGGCGATTTCGGCTTCGATCTTGTTGCACACCGGAACCACGATGGCGCCTTCTTCCTCGGCGATGGCTCGAACCACGTCCAGGTGAGGGTTGTTGTCGAAGCCGTCTTCGGCAACGTTGGCGATGTACATCACCGGCTTGCTGGTAAGCAGGTGGAAGCCACGAACCAGGCGCTTTTCCTCGTCGCCCAGGTTCTTCAGCAGGGAGCGCGCCGGCTTGCCTTCGCTGAAGTGGGGGATGAGTTTTTCCAGCAGGGCTTTCTGCGCCAGGGCGTCCTTGTCACCGCCCTTGGCGTTGCGAGCAACCTTCTGCAGTTGCTTTTCGCAGCTATCGAGGTCGGCAAAGATCAGTTCGAGGTCGATGATCTCGATGTCGCGCTTGGGGTCGACACTGTTGGAGACGTGGATGACGTTCTCGTCTTCGAAGCAGCGCACCACGTGGGCGATGGCGTCTGTCTCACGGATGTTGGCGAGGAACTTGTTACCCAGGCCTTCACCTTTGGAGGCGCCCGCTACCAGGCCGGCGATGTCGACGAACTCCATGGTGGTGGGGATCACGCGCTCGGGCTTGACGATGTCGGCCAGTGCGTTGAGGCGCATGTCGGGCATCGGCACGATGCCGCTGTTCGGCTCGATGGTGCAGAAGGGGAAGTTCTCCGCTGCGATGCCGGACTTGGTCAAGGCGTTGAACAGGGTGGACTTGCCGACGTTGGGCAGACCGACGATGCCGCAATTGAATCCCATGGTATGTGCCTCTGCGCGGAGTGGGTTCAGGCCTTGCGACTGTGCAGCTTCTGCATGGCGCGGGTGAGGTCACCGGCGAGCAGTTCTGGCATCACGTCGAGGGCGAAATCGATACTGGTGTCGAGTAGTTCCTGTTCGCTGCGCGGGGCGCGGCTGAGTACGAAACCGGATACCAGGCTGCTGTGCCCCGGATGGCCAATGCCAAGCCGCAGGCGATGGAACGAATTCTGGTTGCCGAGCTGGGCGATGATGTCGCGCAACCCGTTGTGGCCGCCGTGGCCGCCGCCGGTTTTGAGTTTGGCGACTCCTGGGGGCATGTCGAGTTCGTCGTGGGCCACCAGGATGGCTTCGGGGGGAATGCGGAAGAACCCTGCCAACGCCGCCACGGACTGGCCGCTGCGGTTCATGTAGGTGGTGGGGATCAGCAGACGAACGTCGCGACCTTGGTGGGAGAATTTTCCGACCAGGCCGAAGTATTTCTTGTCGAGGCTCAGGTTGACGCGTTCGCGATCGGCCAGGCGCTCAACGAAAAGGGCCCCTGCGTTATGCCGGGTCTGGTCGTATTCGGGGCCTGGATTACCCAGGCCGACGATCAGTTGAATGGCAGTCACTACAGGGGCCCTTTATCAGGCTGACGCAGAGTAAGAAATTACTCGGCTTCGCCTTCTTCCTTCACCACGCGGGAAGCATGGATGTTGGCAACTGCCAGGTCGTTGCCGTGGGCCAGGGCCACCAGCTCGACGCCTTTCGGCAGGGTCAGGTCGGACAGGTGAACGGTCTGACCTACTTCGACCTTGGCCAGGTCAACTTCGATGAACTCCGGCAGGTCTTTCGGCAGGCAGGAGACTTCGACTTCAGCGATGGTGTGGGAAACTTCGCCGCCGCCTTGCTTCACGCCAACGGAGGTAGCTTCGTTGATGAAGTGCAGGGGTACGTGGGCGGTCAGTTTCTGGCCGGCAACTACGCGCTGGAAGTCAGCGTGCAGTACGAAGCCTTTGGCCGGGTGACGTTGCAGAGCCTTGATCAGAACGGTTTCGGTAGCACCGGAAACGTTCAGGGCGATCACGTGGCTGAAGGCAGCTTCGTTTTCCAGCAGCTTGGCCAGGTCTTTGGCCAGCAGGCTTACGGATTGCGGGGCTTTCTCGCCGCCGTAGATTACAGCGGGAACCAGGTTGGCATTACGACGCAGGCGGCGGCTCGCACCTTTCCCCAGGTCGGAACGCGCATCGGCATTCAGGGCGAAATCAGTCATTACAGTTCTCCAAAATAACCAAAACGCCCGTAATGCTTGCGACCAGCATCCGGGCGATTGGTCTATAAGCCCCGCCTGAGCGGGGCGCGTTTCGTCAGGGATGGCCGCTTAGCGGAACATCGCGCTGATCGATTCTTCATTGCTGATGCGGCGGACCGCTTCAGCCACAACCGGCGCGATATCCAGTTGACGGATACGCGAGCAGGCTTGTGCCGCGGCGGACAGGGGGATGGTGTTGGTCACCACCAGCTCGTCCAGCACGGAGTTTTCAATGTTCTCGATGGCACGGCCGGACAGCACCGGGTGGGTGCAGTAGGCGTAGACCTTGGCAGCACCATGGTCCTTCAGGGCCTTGGCCGCGTGGCCCAGGGTGCCGGCGGTGTCGACCATGTCGTCGACCAGCACGCAGGTGCGGCCTTCGACATCGCCGATGATGTGCATGACTTCGGACTGGTTGGCCTTCGGACGACGCTTGTCGATGATCGCAAGGTCAACGCCGAGGGACTTGGCCACGGCACGTGCGCGAACCACGCCGCCGATGTCCGGGGAAACGATCATCAGGTTCTCGAAGCGCTGGTCTTCGATGTCATCGACCAGGACCGGGGAACCGTAGATGTTGTCCACCGGAATGTCGAAGAAGCCCTGGATCTGGTCGGCATGCAGGTCGACGGTGAGTACACGGTCGATACCGACTACGGTCAGCATGTCAGCCACTACCTTGGCGCTGATAGCCACGCGGGCGGAACGCGGGCGGCGATCCTGGCGGGCGTAGCCGAAGTAGGGGATGACCGCGGTGATGCGGGAAGCCGAGGAACGGCGGAAGGCGTCAGCCATCACTACCAGTTCCATCAGGTTATCGTTGGTCGGTGCGCAAGTCGGCTGGATCAGGAAAACGTCCTTGCCGCGAACGTTTTCATTGATTTCAGCACTGATTTCACCGTCGGAGAACTTGCCTACGGAGGCATCACCGAGGGGAATATGCAGTTGACGTACGACGCGACGCGCCAGATCGGGGTTGGCGTTCCCCGTGAAGACCATCATCTTGGACACGCGCAGTACCTGCCGGCTGAGGGTAGACCTGATGAATCAAAAAGCCGTTCAAAGGCCGTGGGCTTTTGAACAGCTTTTCAAGTGTATGGCAGGGGCGGCTGGATTCGAACCAACGCATGGCAGGATCAAAACCTGCTGCCTTACCGCTTGGCGACGCCCCTATGTGTGCAACTCGCTATGCAGGATATTCGTTTCGCTGTACGCATGACCCAGTGGGTTAATGGCAGGGGCGGCTGGATTCGAACCAACGCATGGCAGGATCAAAACCTGCTGCCTTACCGCTTGGCGACGCCCCTGTATCGTACAACCGAATGCCTTGCATTCCTTCTCAAGCCAGACCTTGAAGCTTGCGGTGCAACATGGAGATGTTGCGGCCCTGGGCGACAAAGCTCGGCAGAGTGGCCGGAAGTTGGCGGCGAACTTTATCAGCATCGCCTTTGTTTGGGAAGCTCCCAAACACACAAGCTCCAGTGCCGGTCAATCTAGCTGAAGTGAATTTATTCAACAAGATCAGAGCGTTACGTACATCCGGGTAACGCTTCTCGACCACCGGCTGGCAGTCGTTACGACCGCCCCCCTCAAGAAGGCTGCGAACTTTAATGGGCGGCGAATTCCGTGTCAACTCAGGATCGGAGAAAACTTCTGCTGTGCTGACAAAGACTTGCGGCACGGCGACAAGGAACCACGGCTCAGGGAGTTCGACGGGGGTCAGCTGCTCGCCAACACCCTCCGCGAAGGCCGCGCGGCCGCGCACGAAGACCGGCACATCGGCGCCCAAGGTAAGCCCTAGAGCGGCCAGACGGTCTTCGCTCCAGCCGAGGTTCCACAGTCGGTCGAGCGCGAGCAGGGTGGTCGCGGCGTCGGAACTCCCGCCACCGATCCCGCCTCCCATGGGCAGGCGCTTCTCCAGCCACATGTCCGCGCCGAGGCGGCTGCCTGATTCGGCTTGGAGCTTGCGCGCCGCGCGGACGATCAGGTTGCTGTCGTGGGGAACGCCGGGCACGTCGGTTCGCAGGTGGATTTCACCATCGTCGCGCGGGGCGAAACCCAGTTCGTCGCCGTGGTCGAGGAACTGGAAGAGGGTCTGTAGCTCGTGATATCCGTCGGCCCGTCGGCCGAGGATGTGCAGCATCAGGTTGAGCTTGGCCGGTGCCGGCAGGACGAGTTGCGCATCCTGCATGTCACTGGCCGAGCTGGCGCGGTTGCCAGTCCTTGATCACCAGGGTGACGTCGAGGTTTTCGCCGCTTAGCTTGATGCGTTCGGGCAGGGTGTAGCCGTTCTGCTCGACGTAGCTCAGGTATTGCACCTGCCAGCCATCTTGCTCCAGGCGGGAAAGGCGGCTTTCGCCGTCGAGGGTGAGGCGGCTGCGGCTGTCAGGTGCGGGCAGGCCGCGCACCCACCAGAGCAGATGGGAGACCGGCAGACGCCAGCCGAGTTGCTCTTCCAGCAGCGCCTCGGGGGATTCGGCCTGGTAGCGGCCCTGGTTGGCTACTTCCAGCTCGATGTTGCCCGGGCGACCAGTGAGTCGCGCCGCGCCGCGACCCAGGGGGCCGGAAAGGCGGATGTCGTAGTAGTCCTGGCGCTGCAGCCAGAACAGGGTGCCACTACCGGAGTCCTTGGGCGCTCGGATGCCTACCTTGCCGCTTATCTGCCAGCCATCGAGGGTGCTGACCTGCTCTTTGTGAGCTTTCCAGATGGCCTGGTTACCCTGGCCTTCGAGGGTTTCGCGCGGGGCAAGGGCGGAGCAGCCGGCGAGCAGGACAAGTGCGCCGGCGGCCAGGAGATTTCGTACACGCATGGATCAGAGGTTTCCGGAGCCAGTCAGGCGTTGCAGGGTGTCACGGAGGATGGCGCTGTCGGGCTGCTTCTGCAGGGCGTCCGCCCAGACCTTGCGGGCTTCGACCTGCTTGCCCTGGGCCCAGAGGACTTCGCCCAGGTGAGCGGCTACTTCGTGGTCGGGGAACTCTTGCAGTGCCAGGCGCAGAAGGCGTTCGGCCTCCGACAGATTGCCCATGCGGTAATTCACCCACCCGAGGCTGTCGAGGATTGCCGGGTCGTCCGGGTTGAGCTTGTGCGCCTGTTCCACCAGTTTCCTGGCTTCGTCGTAGCGCGTGGTACGGTCGGCGAGCGTATAGCCTAGGGCGTTCAGGGCCATGGCGTTTTCCGGCTCGCGTTCGATGATGAAGCGCAGGTCCTTTTCCAGTTGGGCGAGGTCGTTGCGCTTCTCCGCCAGCATGGCGCGTGTGTAGAGCAGGTTGAGGTCGTCCGGGAACTGCTGCAAGCCCTGATGGATGACCTTCCAGGCACGTTCCGGCTGCTGGCGCTCCGCCAGGCTCTCGGTTTCGATCAGGTAGAGCTGGATGGCGTAATCCGGTTGGGCATCGCGGGCCTTGGCCAGACGGGCTTCGGCTTCGTCGGCGCGACCGCTTTCCAGGAGGATTTCCACCTGGCGCATCTGCGCCGGCAGGTAGTCGTTGCCCGGGCCAACCAGTGCGTACTCGATCAGCGCGCTCTCTTTGTCGCCGCGCTTTTCGTAGACCTGGCCAAGGTTGAAGTGGGCAGAGTCGACATGGCTACCGCGTTCCACCAGTTCTTCCAGGTACACCTGGGCTTCGTCCCAGGCTTCGCCTTCCAGGCAGACCAGCGCCAGGGAGTAGCGGAGGTCGTCGTCGTCGGGGAATTGCTGGACGAGGCCGGCAAACTCGGACTTCGCCTCGTCCAGGCGGTCCTGCTCCACCAGCATGCGGGCGTAGGTCAGGCGCAGACGCTTGTCGTCCGGGTGCTGCTTGATGGCTTTCTGCAGAAGCGGCAGGGCTTCATCGCCACGCTTGAGGCTCTGCAGCAGGCGAGCACGGAGCAGGATCGGGGCGATTTCCTTGTCGTTGGCGGGCACGCCTTCGAGCAGGGTGAGCGCTTCTTCGGTGCGGCCGTCCTGTTGCAGCAGCACAGCCTTGCCGAACACCAGCTGGCTATTGTCGGGGTGCTTGGCCAGCAGGCGGTCGAAGCTTTGCAGCAGGCCGGCGCGGGTGTCTGCGTCAGTTTCTGCGGCAGAGAGCGCGAGGAAGTCGAAATGGGTGTCGCCCTGGCCCTGCAGCACTTTCTCCATATAGGCCATGGCTTCGTCGTGGCGGCCGGCACGGGCTAGCTGAACGGCGGCGGCGCGCTGGGCGTCGAGATTGTCTGGAGCGTTCTTGGCCCAGATCAGCGCAGTGTCCAGGGCTGCCTGGTCGGCGCCCAGGTACTCGGCGATGCGGAAGGCGCGCTCGGCCACAGCTGGATCCTGAGTGGCGTTGGCCTGTTGCACGTAGTTGCCGAGGGCGATGTCGAAGCGATTGCGTTGCCCGGCCAGTTCGGCCGCGAGCAGGGCGTAGAGGGTTTCGCGGTTGAACGAGCCATAGACCTCTGGCTTTGCGGGCGTGGAGGCCTGGTTGCCTTCCTCGACCGGTGGAGTGCCGTCCGGGGACTTGTGGGTCAAGCTCTGACAGCCGCCGAGAAACAGCAGGGCGGTCAGCAACGCGAGGGATCTATTCATATAGGAAGGAAGGGGCTAACCAGCGAGTGGCCCATCATGACACAAGCCGTCAGGCTAGCACATGGGGCGGGGGCCAACCCGCGGACGAGCAAAACCTGTACGGGCAGACAATTATCGGCGGTGGTTGTCGTCGTTCGGGTGAAGTAGGACAATTGCGCGCCCTTCCGATTCAGTTAGCGACCCTGCATGGCCTTCATTGCTCTTGGTATCAACCACAAGACCGCCTCGGTGGATGTCCGCGAACGCGTGGCTTTCACCCCCGAGCAGCTCGTGGAGGCCCTGCAGCAGCTGTGTCGCATCACGCCCAGCCGTGAGGCGGCCATCCTCTCTACCTGCAACCGCAGCGAGCTCTACCTGGAGCAGGATCACCCGAGCACCGATGAAGTACTCGCGTGGCTGGCCGGTTATCACAACCTCAGCCTTGAAGAGCTGCGCGCGTGCGCCTATGTGCACCAGGACGATGACGCTGTTCGCCACATGATGCGTGTCGCCTCCGGGCTGGACTCCATGGTCCTCGGGGAACCCCAGATCCTCGGCCAGATGAAGTCTGCCTACGCGGTTGCGCGTGAGGCAGGCACCGTCGGCCCGCTGCTCGGTCGTCTTTTCCAGGCGACCTTCAGCACCGCCAAGACGGTGCGTACCGACACCGCTATCGGCGAGAACCCGGTTTCCGTGGCCTTCGCTGCCGTCAGCCTGGCCAAGCAGATCTTCTCCGACCTGCACCGCAGCCAGGCGCTGCTGATCGGTGCTGGCGAAACCATCACCCTGGTAGCCCGCCATCTGCACGAGCAGGGAGTGAAGCGCATCGTCGTCGCCAACCGGACCCTGGAACGCGCCAGCATCCTTGCCGAGGAGTTCGGTGCCCATGCGGTGTTGCTCGCCGACATGCCCCAGGAGCTGGTCAACAGCGACATCGTCATCAGCTCGACCGCCAGCCAGTTGCCCATTCTCGGCAAGGGGGCGGTGGAGCGCGCACTGAAACAGCGCCGGCACAAGCCGATCTTCATGGTGGACATCGCCGTCCCGCGTGACATCGAGCCCGAAGTCGGCGAGCTGGACGATGTCTACCTCTATACCGTGGACGACCTGCACGAGGTGGTCGCGGAAAACCTCAAGAGTCGCCAGGGGGCGGCTCAGGCAGCCGAAGAGCTGGTCGGCGCTGGCGTCGAGGAGTTCATGCAGCGCCTGCGCGAGCTGGCCGCGGTCGACGTGCTGCGTGCCTATCGCCAACAGGCCGAGCGTCTGCGGGATGAGGAAGTGGCCAAGGCGCAGCGCATGCTGCAGAACGGCACATCGGCCGAGGAAGTGCTGGCGCAACTTGCCCGCGGCCTCACCAACAAGCTGCTGCACGCACCCAGCGTGCAGCTGAAGAAACTCTCCGCCGATGGCCGCTTCGACGCGCTGGTCGTGGCCCAGGAACTCTTCGCCCTCGACGAGGGCCCGGATAAACGTTCGCAATGAAAGCTTCCCTGCTGAACAAGCTTGACCTCCTCCAGGACCGCTACGAGGAACTTACCGCCCTGCTCGGAGATGCCGAAGTCATCAGTGACCAGGCCAAGTTCCGCGCTTACTCCAAGGAGTTCGCCGAGGTCGAGCCGGTGATCCTCGCTTTCCGCGAATTCCGTAAGGTTCAGGGAGACCTCGAGGGCGCTCAGGCGCTACTCAAGGACAGCGACCCGGACTTACGGGAGATGGCCGAGGAAGAAGTGGCCCAGGCCCGTGAGCAGCTCGTGGGGCTGGAGGACCGTCTGCAGCGCATGCTGCTGCCGAAGGACCCCAACGACGGCCGCAACGTCTTCCTGGAAATCCGCGCTGGCACGGGCGGCGACGAGGCGGCGATCTTCTCCGGCGACCTGTTCCGCATGTATTCCCGTTATGCCGAGCGCCAGGGTTGGCGTGTCGAGATCCTCTCCGAGAACGAAGGGGAGCACGGCGGATACAAGGAAGTGATTGCCCGCGTCGAGGGTGACAACGTTTACGCCAAGCTCAAGTTCGAGTCCGGCGCGCACCGTGTACAGCGGGTGCCGGAGACTGAGTCCCAGGGCCGTATCCACACCTCCGCCTGCACCGTGGCGGTATTGCCTGAGCCTGACGAGCAGGCCGCCATCGAAATCAACGCCGCCGATTTGCGTGTCGATACCTATCGCGCTTCCGGCGCAGGTGGCCAGCACGTTAACAAGACCGATTCTGCGGTGCGTATCACCCACATCCCGTCGGGCATCGTCGTCGAGTGCCAGGAAGAACGTTCCCAGCACAAGAACCGCGCCAAGGCCATGGCGTGGCTGGCGGCCAAGCTGAACGACCAGCAGGAAGCCGCCGCCCACAAGGAAATGTCCGATACCCGTCGCCTGCTGGTGGGTTCCGGTGACCGCTCCGAGCGCATCCGCACCTACAACTATCCGCAGGGCCGGGTGACTGACCACCGCATCAACCTCACCCTTTATGCGCTGGACGACGTGATGGCCGGCAGCGTCGAGGCCGTGATCGAGCCGCTGCTCGCCGAATACCAGGCCGACCAGTTGGCAGCCCTGGGGGACTGACGTGACCATCATCGCCAGTCTCCTCGGCGAAGCCCGCCTACCGGACTCGCCCACCCCGCGCCTGGACGCCGAACTGCTGCTGGCCGCCGCCCTCGGCAAGCCCCGCAGCTTCCTGCACACCTGGCCGGAGCGAGTGGTTTCCAGCGAAGTGGCCGAGCGTTATGCCAGCTTCCTGGAGCGCCGCCGCACCGGCGAACCGGTGGCCTACATCCTTGGCCACCAGGGTTTCTGGAGCCTGGACCTGGAAGTGGCGCCGGATACCCTGATTCCGCGCCCGGACACCGAATTGCTGGTGGAAACCGCCCTGGCACTGCTGCCGGCGAGCCCGGCCGAGGTACTCGACCTGGGCACCGGCACCGGCGCCATCGCCTTGGCGTTGGCATGCGAGCGTCTGGCCTGGAAGGTCACCGGCGTCGATCGGATTTCCACTGCCGTGGAGTTGGCCGAGCGCAACCGCGCGCGGCTGCGCCTGACCAATGCCCGGTTCGTCGAGAGCCACTGGTTCTCTGCCCTGGGGAAGCAACGATTCGCACTGATCGTCAGCAATCCGCCCTACATACCGGCCCAGGATCCGCACCTCGCCCAGGGCGACGTACGCTTCGAGCCTTCCAGCGCCCTGGTGGCCGGCGCCGATGGCCTCGACGACATCCGCAAGATCATCCAGGACGCGCCCGATCACCTGCTGCCGGGCGGCTGGCTATTGCTGGAGCATGGTTTTGACCAGGCGCCGGCCGTGCGCGATCTGCTCGATCAGCAAGGCTTCCAGCAAGTGGAAAGCCGTCGCGACCTGGGCGGCCATGAGCGCATCTCTCTGGGGCAATGGCCATGCTGAATGATCAGGAACTCCTTCGTTACAGTCGGCAGATTCTCCTGCCGCAGATCGACATCGACGGTCAGCTGCGCCTGAAGCAGGGACGCGTCCTGATCATCGGCCTCGGCGGCTTGGGCTCGCCGGTTTCTCTCTATCTGGCTGCCGCCGGTGTGGGCGAGTTGCATCTGGCGGACTTCGACAGTGTCGACCTCACCAACCTGCAACGACAGATCGTCCACGACAGCAACAGCGTCGGGCAGAGCAAGGTCGATTCGGCCATGACCCGCCTTGCCGCGCTGAACCCTGAGGTACGTCTGGTGCCGCACGACCGCGCGCTGGACGAGGATTCCCTGGCCGCCGCCGTTGCAGCGGTCGACCTGGTCCTGGACTGCACCGACAACTTCGGTACCCGCGAAGCGGTCAACGCGGCATGCGTCGCCGCCGGCAAACCATTGGTGTCCGGCGCCGCCATTCGTCTTGAAGGCCAGCTTTCGGTCTTCGACCCGCGCCGTGACGACAGCCCTTGCTACCACTGTCTCTACGGCCATGGCAGCGAAGCCGAACTGACCTGCAGCGAGGCCGGCGTGGTTGGCCCGCTGGTTGGACTGGTGGGCAGCTTGCAGGCACTCGAAGCGCTCAAGTTGATCGCCGGTTTCGGCGAGCCCATGGTCGGCCGCCTCTTGTTGGTGGACGCCTTGGGAAGTCGCTTCCGCGAACTGCGGGTAAAGCGCGACCCGGCCTGCGAAGTCTGCGGAGCACGGCGTGCCTGAAGCTGCGGTCGGAGTCTTCGACTCAGGCGTCGGCGGCCTTTCCGTCCTGCGGGAAATTCGCACGTTGCTGCCTCGCGAATCGCTGCTCTATGTGGCGGATAGCGGCCACGTGCCCTACGGCGAGAAGAGCGCCGACTTCATTCGCGAGCGCAGTCACCAAATCGCCGAGTTCCTGCTCGACCAGGGCGCCAAGGCGTTGGTGCTGGCCTGCAACACGGCCACTGTGGCCGCCGTAGCCGACCTGCGTGAGCGTTATCCACAGCTGCCTATCGTTGGCATGGAGCCGGCGGTGAAGCCGGCTGCAGCCGCAACGCGCAGTGGCGTGGTCGGGGTGCTGGCGACTACTGGCACGCTGAAGAGTGCGAAGTTCGCGGCACTGCTGGATCGCTTTGCCGGAGATGTACGGGTCATCACCCAGCCCTGTCCCGGACTGGTGGAGCGCATCGAGGCAGGGGACCTGCTGGGGCCGGAAACGCGCACCCTGCTGACGGCCTATGTCGAGCCGCTACTGGCCGAGGGCTGCGATACCTTGATCCTCGGCTGCACCCACTATCCGTTCTTGCGTCCTTTGCTGCGTCAGCTGGTGCCGGACTCGGTCAGCCTGATCGATACCGGTGCGGCGGTTGCCCGTCAGTTGCAGCGGCTACTGGATGCGCGCGGTCTATTGGCGGAAGGGTCGGCCGAAAACTGCCGCTTCTGGTCGAGCGGCGATCCGCTGGCGATGCAGGAAATCCTGCCGATTCTCTGGGGCGAATCCGCCTGTGTGGACAGGTTTCCGGATTGATACAAAAGTCCGCCAGAGTTCTTTCCCCGATTAAAAAGCTATCTATAATCGCTGCCAGGTATTAAGACTTTTTTGTCTGCACTTCAGAAAAAGGATTGGTTTCATGAAGAAGCTTTTCTGCTGGGCCGCAGCTGCAGCGATCACCGTCGGCCATGTTGTTTCCGCCCAGGCTGCGGACGTTTCTCTGGACATTGGCCAGACTGGCGATTCCACCATGGTTTATCGTCTGGGAACTCAGTTCGACTTCTCCAGCAGTTGGTTCCAGACCGATGTAGGGCGCCTGACCGGCTACTGGGATGCCGCCTACACCTATTGGGAAGGCGATGAGACCGCCAGCAACCACAGCCTGTCTTTCACTCCGGTATTCGTCTACGAGTTCGCAGGTGAATCCGTGAAGCCCTACGTCGAAGCAGGTATCGGCGTCGCCGTGTTCTCGGACACCGACCTGGAAGACAACGATCTGGGTTCCTCCTTCCAGTTCGAGGATCGCATCGGCCTGGGCCTGCGTTTCGCCAATCAGGAAGTCGGCGTGCGCGCCATGCACTACTCTAACGCCGGCATCAAGCAGCCGAACGATGGCGTGGAGGCTTACACCTTGCACTATCGCCTGTCCTTCTGAGGCGAACCTGCAACACCGGAAACCGGGCCAAGCGCCCGGTTTTTTATTGCGCCTGCATCTTCAAACGGTACGTTCCGAAAGATTCCTGAAGGCCGCCAGTGCCCGATCGCGGCTGGCAGACAGGTCTACCAGCGGCGGCGGATACCCGGTGACGCCGAACAGGCCACCCAGTCCGGCCGGGTTGTGGATATCGCGTTTGTCCAGATGAGCGAGTTCCGGTAGCCAGTGGCGCAGGAAGCGTCCGTCCGGGTCGAACTTCTGCGACTGGTTTATGGGGTTGAAGATGCGGAAGTACGGGGCCGCATCGGTGCCGGTGGAGGCGCTCCACTGCCAGCCGCCATTGTTCGCCGCGAGGTCGCCGTCGATCAGGTTGCGCATGAACCAGCGCTCGCCTTCGCGCCAGTCGATCAGCAGGTTCTTGGTTAGGAACATCGCCACTATCATGCGAAGGCGGTTGTGCATCCAGCCCGTGGCGAGCAATTGGCGCATCGCCGCGTCGACGATGGGGATGCCGGTTCGCCCTTGCTGCCAGGCCTCCAGATCCTCTGGCGCACGGCGCCAGGCCAGCGCTTCGGTTTCGCGACGGAAGGGGCGGTGGCGGGAAACGCGCGGGAAGGCCACCAGGATGTGCTTGTAGAACTCGCGCCAGAGCAGCTCGTTGATCCAGCAGACGGTGCCGGGATTGCCACTGTCGAACTCCCCGAGGTTGTTGCGTAGCGCCGCGTGCAGGCATTGGCGGGGCGAGAGCACGCCAGCAGCGAGGTACGGCGAGATCTGGCTGGTGCCGGGGACGGCGGGGAAGTCGCGGCGTTCCTCGTAGCACCAGAGCTCTTCCAGGGCGAAGGTGTCCAGCCGCTCGCGGGCGGCTTCTTCCCCGGCGGGCCAGAGTTGGCGCAGGCTTTCCGGAGGTATCGGGAAGCCTTCTACCGACATGGGGGGCGTGTCGCTGGGGATATCCAGTTCTTCCTGCGGTCGCGGTGGTGGCAGGCAACTCGGCAGGGCTGTGTGCAGGCGCTGGTAGCAGACTTTGCGGAACTGACTGAAGACCTGGAAGCAGGTGCCGGACTGGGTCAGAACGCTACCGGGACGGAACAGCAACTGATCGAGATGGCTCTGCAAGACGATACTGTCTGCCGCAAGCAGCTCGGCCACCTGGTGGTCGCGCCGGGCCTCATTGATGCCGTATTCCTCATTGACCTGAACCGAACCGATGTCGAAATCGTGGCAAAGCTGGCGTACCACCTGTGGCGCCTCGGCCCAGGTGTCGGC
This sequence comes from Pseudomonas sp. DY-1, assembly GCF_003626975.1. Taxonomy (NCBI): domain Bacteria; kingdom Pseudomonadati; phylum Pseudomonadota; class Gammaproteobacteria; order Pseudomonadales; family Pseudomonadaceae; genus Pseudomonas; species Pseudomonas sp. DY-1. The sequence continues at coordinate 5,247,106 of NZ_CP032616.1, forward strand.
GTGGCGAATCAGTAGAGGCACGTTCAGCCGGTCCAGCGCCCAGGCCAGCTCGGACAGGTTGCGCATCCAGAAATCCACTTTGGCAGGCGCGTCGTCGTGGGTTTGCCATTGGCCCGGGGTGATGAGGTACAGGGCCAGAGTCGGGCCGGCGGTGAGTGCAGACTGCAGGGCCGTGTTGTCCTGCACGCGCAGGTCGGTGCGGAACCAGATGAGCTGGCGCATGGAGCATTCCTTTATCGGTTGTGCAGCAGGCCGAGGTCTGACAGGGCCTGAAAGGCGTCGAGCGGGCTTTCGGCCAGGATGACGCCGGGGACGGAATCGGCCCGGTGGATGGCCGCTGCGGGTCCCCCCAGCAGACACGGGCATCGATGGCCGTTGAGCAGCCTTGGCAGTTGCCCGGGACTGATCGGCTGGCTTGAGTAGAGCATTAGGGCACGAGGCTGGATGCGCGCCACGACCAGGGGTAGTTCGGTAGCAGGTACCGGCCAGTCGAAGACTTCTACTGCGCAATCGGCGCTGCTGGTGAGCCAGGCCGCGAGCCAGAGGCCGGGCTCCATTGGCAGGTCCGAAACATTCATCATCAGGATCGGCGCCCCGCTGAACTGGCGGTTGTTGTGGTAGAGCCGCGCGCCTAGCTTGGTGCGCAGCCAGGAGTGCAGGAACACGCGCTCCGCCTGGCGGCCGAACTGGCCGCGCCAACGTTGTTCCAGCTCTTCCAGCACGGGCTGCAACAACTGGCGATAGAGAGTCTGAGGAGGGTAGAGCGCCATTGAGGCATTGAAGCGCTCGTCCAGTTGGCGCTCATTGAGGCTGCCAATGGCTTCCAGCAGATGCTGGCGCTGTTCTTCCCAGGGGGAGGCCGACGTAGGTTCAGGGGCTGCCGGCGGCTGTTGCTCCTTGAGCAGCCCCTTGACCTGGCCAACGGCGACGCCCCGGTCCAGCCAGGTGAGGATCAGGCGTATGCGCACCACATCGTCCTCGGTGTAGAGGCGGTGGCCCTTGCTGGTGCGCAGCGGTGCGACGAGCCCGTAGCGGCGTTCCCAGGCTCGCAGGGTCACCGGTATGACACCGGTCTGGCGTGCCACTTCGCGAATGGGCAGCAGCCCCCGCGACAGTGCGGTCTGGTAGTCGATGTCCATCGAGGTTTCGCCGGGCGCGTCCATGGCTAGAGGGCGTTGCGCAGGCTGAGTTCTTCCGGATGCGGCTGCAGGTAGGCCTGCTGGGTGATGTAGCGATCCGGGTGACTGTTGAAGTGATGCTTGAGCAGGGTGATGGGCACGACCAGTGGGATGATGCCACCTCGGTATTGCTCGATCAGGCGCTGGAGCTCCGCCTTTTCCGGGCGGCTGAGGTGCGTCTTGAGATAACCGCTGAGGTGCTGCAGCACATTGCTGTGAGTGCCGCGAGTGGCGCATTTGCCGAGGGCTGTCATGAGTGCCGAAAAATAGCGCGGGCCGATCTCGGCTGCCGGGTGCTCACCGATGTCGCCGAGCAGTCGGCCAAGGACCTTGTACTGCACCGGGTCGTGGGCCATCAGTTGGTACTTGTAGCGGGAGTGGAACGCGATGATTGCCTTGTGCGTCAGCCCTTCGCGGCACAGCGCCTGCCACTGCGCGTAGGCGTAAACGCGGGTGAAGAAGTTTTCCCGCAGCACCGGATCGTTGAGGCGACCTTCTTCTTCTACCGGTAGGTCCGGGCGCAGGGCGCAGAAGGCTCTGGCGAAGATTCCCCGGCCATCTCCTGCGGCTGCTTGGCCGTTGGCCCGATACACCTTCACCCGTGCGAGCCCGCAAGAGGGCGACTTCTGCATGAAGATGTAGCCACTGATGTCGTCGAGTTGCTCCGCCATTAGCTCGCCGAACTCGGTCAGGGCCTCGGTGTGATCGAGTTGCGGCTGTCGCGTGCCGACCGCACGCGGTGCAGCGAGGTCGCCAACCAGTCGGATGGGCGCGCGGGGAATGCCAAGGCCGATGGCCACTTCCGGGCACAGCGGCACGAAGTCGAAATGCGCTGCCAGGCTGCGGCTGCACAACCGTGACTCCTTGTGCCCACCATTGAAGCGCACGGGGTCGCCGAGGAGGCAGGCGCTGATGCCCAGTTTGGGGCGCTGCGACAGATCGAAGGGCATGACCATGGGCTATTACCTGGACGCGTGTTATACAAAGTAGATTGCTTGTATAGGTTTATGGAAATCATAGAGATGGTCTTGTACAAGTCAAATGACTTGTACAAGTTCTTGACGGGTGGGATCAGCGCCAGCCGATCTGCCAGCAGCGGGTATCGGTCAGGTCGCGCCAGGGCAACTGCCGGCAGCGGTGGCTGTGCACAGCTTCGAGTTCCACGGTTTGCAGGACGCCGCCTTCATCGAAGATCAAGCGGCTGACGAGGAAGTGTCGTTCGCGTCTGGACGGCCGTACGGCCGTCCACTTCGAGAGCAGTAATTTGCGCGGATTGAGCCGCGGAGCGGTCACAAGTGCTCAAGCAGGCGGCGAGCGGCTTCCTGGCCGCTTAGCCAGGCACCTTCCACACGGCCTGACAAGCACCAGTCGCCGCAGGCGTAAAGGCCCAAGTCGGCATCGGCGAGGGCGCCCCACTGGTGCGCCTGGCTCGGCCTTGCGTAGAGCCAACGGTGGGCCAGGCTGAAGCTCGGAGCCGGAACGGCACAGCCGATCATTTCGGCGAAGGCACCATGCAAGTGTTCGATAACCGCATCCTTGGGCATGTCCAGGTGTTGCTTGCTCCAACTGCTGGTGGCGTGCAGCACCCAGGTGTCCAGGCTGGCTTCGCGACCTGGCTTGGAGCGATTGCGGGCAAGCCAGTCCAGCGGGCTGTCTTGCAGGAAGCAACCTTCAACACGGGTATCCAGCGGTTCGCTGAAGCCCAGTGCCACGGCCCAGGTCGGCTCCATGGCGACGCTTGCGGCGGCACCGGCGAGTTTCGGTGCAGCGGCCAGCAGGGCCGCAGCGTGGGGCGCCGGTGTGGCGACTATCACGTGGCTGAACGGGCCGTGACTGAGGCCTTCGGCATCTTGAAGGCCCCAGTGGCGTTCGCCACGGAAGACCTCGGTGATGCGGCAGGCGAAATTCACGGGCAGGGCACCGAGCAGGGCGCGGGTGATGGCGCTCATGCGTGGCGTGCCGACCCAGCGGATCTGCTCGTCGGGGGAGGGCAGCAGCTGGCCTTCGCTGAAGTGATAGAGACTGGGTGACCATTCGGCGACCCAGCCACGATCGCGCCATTGCTGCACCACTTCGGCGAAGCGACGGTCGCGGGCGGTGAAATATTGAGCGCCAAGGTCCACGGAGCCGGCGTCGCTTCGCTTGCTGGCCATGCGTCCACCGCTGCCGCGGCTCTTGTCGAAGAGCTCCACGGCCTGCCCGGCTGCATGCAGCGCCTGGGCGGCGGAGAGGCCGGATATACCGGTGCCGATGATGGCGATAGGTGCACTCATGGTCTACCTCGTTACCTATGGCTACAGGCTACGCTTTAGACAACACCTGTACAAAATTCAAGCTTTGTACAGGTTGATCGTTTCCAATCGCGGACTACTGCATTTCTGACGATACGTGGCCCAATCCGGGGCACGTTGAGGCGTCATAGACCAGACTAGGGCGATATCCGCACTTAGCGCCATGCGAGGAGGATGCCATGCACATATTGCTGACCGGCGGTACTGGTCTGATCGGCCGGGCGCTCTGCCAGCGTTGGCTGGCGGAGGGGCATCAGCTCACTGTGCTGAGTCGGCGGCCGCAGAGCGTTGCAAGCCTTTGCGGCCGCACGGTGCGTGGTATCAGCCAGTTTCCCGATTATGGCGACGAGCCGCTGGACGCCATCGTCAACCTGGCGGGAGAACCCATTGCAGATCGGCCCTGGAGCAATAAGCGCAAGGCACAGCTTTGGGGCAGTCGCATCACGCTCACCGAGCAGATGCTGGAGTGGCTGGAGAAGCGCGGCCAGATGCCGCAGGTGCTGCTCAATGGCTCGGCGGTAGGCTGGTACGGTGATGGCGGCGAACGGGAGCTGACCGAGGAATCGCCACCGGTGACCGATGATTTCGCCAGCCAGCTTTGTGTGGCCTGGGAGGAGACGGCGCAACGCGCCGAGGCATTCGGCATCCGCGTGGTGCTGGTGCGCACCGGTTTGGTGCTGGCGCGCGACGGAGGGTTTCTCAAGCGCCTCGTGCCACCCTTTCGCCTGGGATTGGGCGGTCCCCTGGGCAATGGTCGGCAATGGATGCCCTGGGTGCACCTGGACGATCAAATTGCACTGATGGATTTTCTCTTGAAGCAGATCGATGCGCGCGGTCCTTATAATGCGTGCTCGCCGCAGCCCGTGCGCAACCGCGATTTCGCCCGCAGCCTGGGTCGCGCACTGGGCCGGCCGGCCTTCATGCCGGCACCGGCCTTCGTCCTGCGTCTGCTGCTGGGTGAGCTGGCCGGGCTGTTGCTCGGTGGCCAGCGTGCGGTACCGGCCCGATTGCGGGCAGCGGGTTTTACCTTTGCATTCACCGATCTGGACATGGCACTCGGCGATCTGCTGAAGCCTAAGGATGTTTGATGACTGATCACGCGCTGCTGCTGGTCAACCTGGGATCGCCGGCTTCCACCAAGGTGGAGGACGTGCGGAGTTACCTTGATCAGTTCCTGATGGACCCCTACGTCGTCGACCTGCCGTGGCCGCTGCGGCGCCTGCTGGTTTCGCTGATCCTGATCAAGCGTCCGGCACAGTCGGCCCATGCTTACTCGTCGATCTGGTGGCCGAACGGTTCGCCGCTGATCGTCCTCAGTCGTGAATTGCAGGACGCCATCGTTCCCCTCTGGCGGCATGGCCCGGTGGAACTGGCGATGCGCTATGGAGAACCTTCCATCGAAAATGCGCTGCGCAAGTTGGCTGAGCAGGGTGTCAAGCGCGTGACCCTGGCGCCGCTCTATCCGCAGTTCGCCGACAGCACCACTACAACCGCCATCGAGGAGGCTCGCCGTGTAATCCGCGAGCGAGGCCTGACGCTGAATGTTTCGGTGCTGCCACCCTTCTTTGCCGAGCCGGACTACCTGGACGCCCTGGTGGCCAGCGCCAGGCCCTACCTTGAGCAGGACTTCGACCACCTGCTGCTGAGCTTCCACGGTTTACCCGAGCGGCATATCCGCAAACTGGTCAAGAGCATCGATCCACAGCATGACCTGACTGCCCCCGATAGCCGTGACGTCAGCGACGAGGTCCTGGCGGTCTGCTACCGCAGTCAGTGCCAACGCACTGCCGAAGCCTTCGCTGAACGTGCGGGGCTTGCGCCCGGAAAATGGTCGGTGTCCTTCCAGTCGCGCTTGGGCAAGGACAAATGGATCGAGCCTTACACCGAGGCGCGGCTTGATGAGCTGGCCAAGCAGGGGGTGAAGAAGCTGCTGGTGATGTGCCCGGCTTTCGTGGCCGACTGCATCGAGACGCTGGAAGAAATCGGCCAGCGCGGCAGCGAGCAGTTCCAGGAAGCCGGAGGCCAGGAGTTGGTGCTGGTGCCGTGTATGAACAGCCATCCGCAATGGGTTTCTGCGCTCGCCCGGCTTTGCGAAACGGCGGTGCGCCCTCTCTGATCTCGTCCACGTACTTCACGCAGGGGCGAATTCGCTCCTGCGGCGCCCTTATCAACCAGAGGTCATGGCGCGCATTCAGCGTGCCTATATGACGACCGTTCTCGTATTCAGGCCGCCCATGGCCACCTAAGCTGGGTTCTTCTTCAACCGTCGTGCGCCGCACCGGCGGCGCCGAGGAGAGCCCAGTGCAGAACAAGAACAATGGCTATCCCTCGGGCCTGAGAGCCTGGACCACCGTCGCGATCCTGATGGTGGCCTACGTGCTGTCCTTCATCGACCGGCAGATTCTCAACCTGCTGGTGGAGCCCATCCGCCGTGACCTGGTCATCAGCGATACGCAGATGAGCCTGCTGATGGGCCTGTCCTTTGCGCTCTTCTATACCGTCTGTGGCATCCCACTGGGTCGCCTGGCCGACAGCCGCAGCCGGCGCGGGCTGATCGCCATTGGCGTGCTGTTCTGGAGCGCCGCCACCGCCGCATGCGGCATGGCAAAACTCTATTGGCAATTCCTGCTCTGCCGCATCGGCGTAGGCGTGGGCGAGGCGGCCTTGTCGCCGGCGGCCTACTCGCTGATCGCCGACAGTTTCCCCAAGGAGCGGCGCGCCACTGCCATCAGCGTCTACTCCATGGGGGTCTATCTCGGTTCCGGGCTGGCCTTTCTGCTAGGCGGGCTGGTGATCAAGTTCGCGTCGGCCCAGGGCGACGTGCACCTGCCGTTGCTGGGCGAAGTGCGGCCATGGCAATTGATCTTCCTCGCCCTTGGCGCGGCCGGTGTGCTCTTCACTCTGCTGATGCTGGCGGTGCGTGAGCCGCAGCGGCGCGGCATTGGTGCCGGCGTAGTGGTGCCCCTTGCGGATGTCGGCCGTTATCTACGCAGCAATCGACGCACTGTCATCTGCCACAACTTCGGTTTCGCCGGCCTGGCCTTCGCCGGCTACGGCAGCGCGGCCTGGATTCCCACTTTCTACATCCGTACCCATGGCTGGGACGCCGGCCAGGTCGGCGTGATCTACGGCAGCCTGGTGGCCGTGTTCGGCTGTCTGGGCATCGTCTTCGGTGGGCGGCTGGCGGACTGGATGGCCAAGCACGGGCGGGCGGATGCCAACATGCGCGTCGGTCTGTTCGCCGCCATCGGCGCCCTGCCGCTGGTGGTGCTGTTTCCCCTGCTGGATGACGCTTTCTGGGTCACGGTGCTGATGGCGCCTACCGTGTTTTGCCTCAGCATGCCCTTTGGCGTTGCGCCGGCCGCCATCCAGGAAATCATGCCCAACGCCATGCGCGGCCAGGCTTCGGCCATCTACCTGTTCGTGATCACCCTGATCGGTCTTGGCTTCGGTCCTACCGCCGTGGCCCTGGTGACCGACTATGTGTTCGCCGACGACAAGGCCCTGCGCTACTCGTTGCTGATCGTCACCACCATCGCGGTGGCGAGCTCGGTGGTGTTGTTGTGGGCTGGGCTAAAGCCTTATCGCGAAAGCCTGCAGCGACTGCAGCAATGGGGCGTGGAGCCACAGGGTGAAACCATGCTCCGCGAGGCACAGCCTTCCACGTAGAACAGGCAGAAGACAAAAAAGCCCCGCGATTGCGGGGCTTTTTCATTTTGCGCCTCAGATATGCGGCGCGTCGTCCGGGCTCTGATGCTTCCAGGTCTGGTGGCCCGGCAGGATCAGGTTGAGGGCGATGGCGACGATGGCGCAGAGGGCGATGCCTTTCAGGCCGAAGTCGTCCTGGCCGGTACCGGTGCCCACCAGCATGCCGCCGATGCCGAATACCAGGGTGACAGACACGATCACCAGATTGCGCGCTTCGGCCAGGTCCACCTGGTGGCGGATCATGGTGTTCAGGCCAACCGCGGCGATGGAGCCGAACAGCAGGCAGAGGATGCCGCCCATTACTGGCACCGGGATGCTCTGCAGTACGGCGCCGAACTTGCCGATGAAGGCCAGGCCGACGGCGAAGACGGCTGCCCAGGTCATGATCTTCGGGTTGTAGTTCTTGGTCAGCATCACCGCGCCGGTCACTTCCGCATACGTGGTGTTCGGCGGACCACCGAACAGGCCGGCTGCCGAAGTGGCCAGGCCGTCGCCGAGCAGCGTGCGGTGCAGGCCGGGCGTCTTCAGGTAGTTGCGACCGGTCACGCTGCCCACCGCGATCACGCCACCGATGTGTTCAATGGCCGGGGCCAGGGCAACCGGGACAATGAACAGGATGGCCTGCAGGTTGAACTCGGGGGCGGTGAAGTTCGGCAGTTCCAGCCAGGGCGCGGCGGCGATCCTGGCGGTGTCGACCACACCGAACCAGAACGACAGGGCGAAGCCGACGATCACGCCGGAGATGATCGGCACCAGGCGGAAGATGCCTTTGCCAAACACGGCGACGATCAATGTGGTCAGCAGTGCCGGCATGGAAATCCACATGGCGGTGGCGTAGGGAATCAGCTCAGCGCCGTCACCACCCTTGCCCATGGCCATGTTGGCTGCGATGGGGGCCATGGCCAGGCCGATGGAGATCACCACGGGACCGATCACCACTGGCGGCAGCAGGCGGTCGATGAAGCCCGTGCCTTTGATCTTCACGGCGAGGCCGAGGAAGGTGTAGACGAAGCCTGCCGCCACCACACCGCCCATGGTCGCGGCCAGGCCGAACTGGCCCTTGGCGAGGATGATCGGAGTGATGAAGGCGAAGCTGGATGCCAGGAACACCGGCACCTGACGCCCGGTGACCAACTGGAACAGCAGGGTGCCGAGGCCGGCGGTGAAGAGCGCTACGTTCGGGTCCAGTCCGGTGATCAGTGGCATCAGCACCAGGGCGCCGAAGGCCACGAAGAGCATCTGGGCGCCGGAAATGACCTGGCGCCAGAGCGGGTCCTTGAATTCGTCGCTCATCGATCAGTTTTCCTTCTGCTTGGTGCCGAAGATCTTGTCTCCCGCATCACCGAGGCCCGGGATGATGTAGCCGTGTTCGTTGAGTCTCTGATCGATTGAGGCGGTGAAGATCATCACGTCCGGGTGGGCATCGTTGACCACCTTGATGCCTTCGGGGGCGGCGACCAGCACCATCGCGCGGATTTCCTTGCAGCCCGCGCGCTTGAGGAGGTCGATGGTGGCGACCATGGAGCCGCCAGTGGCGAGCATCGGATCGATGATCAGCGCCAGGCGCTCGTCGATCTCCGGTGCCAGCTTTTCCAGGTAGGTGTGGGCTTCCAGGGTTTCTTCGTTGCGGGCCACGCCCACGGCGCTGACCTTGGCGCCCGGAATCAGGCTGAGCACACCGTCGAGCATGCCGATGCCGGCGCGCAGGATGGGTACCACGGTGATCTTCTTGCCGGCGATCTTCTCGACCTGCACGGTGCCGGCCCAACCCTGGATTTCGTAGTTTTCCAGGGGCAGGTCGTTGGTCGCTTCGTAAGTCAGCAGGGCGCCGACTTCCTGTGCCAGTTCGCGGAAGTTCTTGGTGCTGATGTCGGCGCGGCGCATCAGGCCGAGCTTGTGGCGGATCAGCGGATGGCGGATCTCACGGATGGGCATGGGAGGGTTCTCCGGCGGGCTGGCAAAAAATTGCGTTAGCTTAATCCATTGATCACAGGCTGTGCTGCACTGACTGGTGGGTCCCGGGCACTGATGTCGCGGTCAAGCAAGGAACTGTCACACGCGGCGGCAACCTGCTGCAGTATGGTCGACACTCGTCCGTCGGGACTTGCTCCGGGGCAGGCGGATGGGTACCTTTGCCGACTTTTATCTTGACGCCCCGTTCAAGTTTTCACCGGGAACCCTGCCTGTTCCCCGCAGAACCCAGAGGAATTGCCATGTCCGCCGATCTCGCACACATCCGCCAGGTAAGGGCCGAAGCCGACTGCCTGTACACCGACGCCCAGGTCGAGGCGGCCATCTCCCAGGTCGCCATCGCCATCAACGGCGAACTGGCGGAGCGCAATCCGGTGGTGTTCTGCGTCATGAACGGTGGTCTGATCTTCGCTGGCAAGCTGCTGCCCAAGCTGGACTTCCCGCTGGAGCTGTCCTACCTGCACGCCACCCGCTACCGCAATGAAACCAGCGGCGGTGAGCTGTTCTGGAAGGCCAAGCCGGAAATCTCCTTCATCGACCGTGACGTGTTGATCATTGACGACATCCTCGACGAAGGTCACACCCTGGCGGCCATCATCGATTTCTGCAAACACGCCGGCGCTGCCAACGTGCATACCGCCGTGCTGATCGACAAGACCCACGACCGCAAGGCCCGTCCGGACCTGAAGGCCAACTACGTGGGCCTGCCCTGCGAAGACCGTTACATCTTCGGCTACGGCATGGACTACAAGGGCTACTGGCGCAACGCCGCCGGCATCTTCGCGGTCAAGGGGCTCTGAGTCATGAGATCGCCGCGCTTCCTCGATCAGGCCCTGTTCGCCGAACTGGCCGACAAATCCGCGGCGAATCCGCGCAAGCGCCAGCACCATAACTTCCATGCCATGGAAGAACCTTGCCATCGCATGGCGGTGGGGCTGCAGCCGGGAACCTACATCCCGCCGCACCGTCACCTCAGCGCTGACAAGGCGGAAAGCCTGTTGGTGCTCAAGGGGCGCCTGGGCCTGCTGATCTTCGACGAGGACGGCAAGGTCGTCGACAAACGCGAGCTGGCGGCGGGCGGCGAATGCGTCGGTGTCGACCTGCCGCCGGGCGTGTTCCACGCGCTGGTGGTGCTGGAGCCGGACAGCCTGCTGTTCGAGTGCAAGGCCGGCCCCTATCGCCCAGTGGGCGAAGGCGAGCTGCCCGCATGGGCGCCCCGTGAGGGCGAGCCAGGGGTGGCCGATTACTCGGCCTGGATGCGCTCGTTGTTCTCCTGAGGCGCATCGCCCTGCAGCCACTGCATCGCCTTGGCCCGTGCTTGTTCCAACGATTGTACGTAGGCCAGGCGACCACTCTCCCGATGTACACCGGCGCGGCGTAGTTTCAGCCGCACACGGGGTGAAGTGCCCACAAGCACCAATCCCACGCCCTGGCGAGCGTAGTCGTGCAGCAGGTTTTCAAGGGCCGCCAGCGCGGTCATGTCCAGCATCGGTACCGCGGCCATCTCGACGATCACCACCTTCACCTCGGGATTGAAGCGGCGCAGCACGCTCAACGCCTTTTCCGCAGCGCCGAAGAACAGCGGACCACGGATGGCGTAGACCAACACCTGTTCAGGGAGATCGCGCAGGGCTTCGTGGAAGTGGCGGGGCAAGGGCGCAGCGTCGGTGAGGTCGCTCATGCGTTTGATGAACAGGCCGGCAGCCAGCAGCAGGCCGACACCCACTGCCAGCACCATGTCGAACAGGACCGTCAGCACCAGGCAGGTGAGCAGGACCAGTACGTCGTTGCGCGGGGCGATGCGCAGGGTGTGCACCACGTGTCGCGCTTCGCTCATGTTCCACGCAACCATCAACAGCAGTGCCGCCAGCGCGGCCATGGGCAGGTAGCTGAACAACGGCGCTAGCAGCAGCATGGCCAGCAATACCACGCCGGCGTGGATGATGGCCGCGATGGGGGAACGGGCACCTGCGCGCACGTTGGCGGCGCTCCGGGCGATTGCCGCAGTGGCGGTGATGCCGCCGAACAGCGGAGCAACCAGGTTGCCGAGACCCTGGCCGACCAATTCTGCATTGGGGTCGTGGCGCGTGCCTGCCATACCGTCAGCCACCACGGCACAAAGCAGAGACTCGATGGCACCGAGCATGGCGATTGCGAAGGCCGGTGCGAGCAACTGGCGAATCAATTCGAACGACAGGCCCAGGGGCTGGCCATCAGGGCCGGGCAGCATCCATGGCCAGGCGAAGGTTGGCAGGAACGGTGGAATGCCAGGGTGGTTGATGCCATCCACTGCGTAACTGAAGCGTTCGCCCAGGGTTGCGACTGGAATACCTATCGCTTCCATCAGCAGCCCGAGCAGGGCACCCAGCGCCAGCGCTACCAGATGACCCGGCACCTTGGGCACCAGGCGCGGCCAGATCACCAGCACCGCGAAACAGACCATGGCCACCAGGGCATCGCCCAGGTGTGCGGTTGGCAGGGCGCCGGCCAGCAGGTGCAATTGATCCACGTAGTTCTGCGGCGACTCGGCCAACTGCAGACCGAGCAGATCCTTGATCTGCAGGGTGGCGATGACGATTCCAATGCCGGCGGTAAAACCCAGGGTCACCGGGTAGGGGATGAACTGGATCAGCCGGCCAAAGCGTGCCAGGCCCATGGCGATAAGAATCAGTCCGGCCATCAACGTACAGAGCAGCAGGCCGCCAAGGCCGAATTTCTGGGTGATGGGCAACAGGATCACCACGAAGGCAGCAGTAGGCCCGGAAATGTTGAAACGTGATCCGCCGGTGAGGGCGATCAGCGGCGCCGCGAGCAGTACCGTATAGAGGCCATGTTGCGGCGCCACGCCGACTGCTATGGCCAGTGCCATGGCCAGGGGGATGGCGATGATGCCGACCGTGGTCCCGGCTGCGAGATCGCCACGCAGGTCGGCGAGCGAATAGCCATCGCGCAGCGTTTGGCGCAAGGCCGCGAATAGGGGAGGCAGATATCGGGACATGGTCGCTCCTGTGGCAGAGGCCCCGAGTATAGGAGGCAGGCTCGGGAAGTTAAGTCGGCGAGGGTCGAATGCCGCTGTCCGAAAGCCCCGTGCTAGAGTGTTCGCCCGCTGAATCCGGAGTTGTCGATGTCCCTTCCCCTGCGTATCGGGGCCTGCCTGGCCCTAGTGCTGAGCCTGCCTCTCTCCGCCGCCGAAAACACCCCCATGCACGCCCAGTTCCTGCCGCCAGACGACCTCTCGCTGCGCCAGGAACAGCCCGATCAGCAGCAACTGATCCAGATCACCGAGTACTCGGTTGTGCTGGGTAGCCAGCGTCAGTCCAACCAGCAGCCGATCCCCATCACGTCGCCTGCCGTGCTGCGCCTAAAGGGGAAGCCGCTCAGCAAGGGCGCCGATGTGCGTCAGGTGGTGATCCAGTTCGACGTCGAGGGCAAGAGCCTGAAGAAACCCGGATACGACCCGCAAACCCGTATTCTCAGCCTGAATTACCCGATGGCGCAGTACGCGGCTGTGCTCGATCTGCTGCGCAACGGACCGGTGTACTGCCAGTTCCTCAGCTACCCCAACGGCCATGTCTGGGCCGACCTGCACAGCGGTGCAGTACGCCTGCGTTGAGCGCGCAGGCCCGCCGGGGGTAAACTGCCCGCCCCGTGATACCCGGCCCGAGAGATGTGAGCGATGCGTAAAGACAAGAAGCAGGTGATTGGCGAAGAAATCTCCGAAGACTCGATCAAGCTGTTCCTCGCGGTCGAGCCAGCCGACTCCACTCCGCCTTCGCTGCACAAACTGATCAAGGCATACCGTGGCCTGCGCATCGACGACTTCGAGCGTTTCGTCGGCTTTTTCGTCGAGGCCGGCTACGACCTCGACGCCAAGGATGAGAAGGGCAACGACTTCATCGCGCTGATCCAGGACCAGCGCCAGGCCGAGCCCTACATCGAAGTGATCAAGGCCGCTCGTGGCTAATCCCATGCGCAGACGAGAGAGCCCGCCATCGAGCGGGCTTTTTTGTGGGCGAGAAGTGCACAACGCACATAAAAAAACCGCCCCGAAGGGCGGTTTTTCTTTCAGCGTACTGCCGAGGCTCAGGCGATGCTCTGGGTCGCGGTGTTGACGCTGGTCAGGCCAAGTGCCGCATCGGAACGGGCGCTGATCTCGCGGTACAGGGCTGCGTCGCTTTCCAGGACCTTCTCGCGAGCCGGGAAGATTTCCTTCAGCTTGGCTGTCCACTGCTCGGAACGTGCCTGCTCGGCGAAGCAGCGCTCGATCAGGTTGAGCATGATTGAAACGGTCACCGAAGCGCCCGGGGAGGCGCCCAGCAGTGCCGCGATGCTGCCGTCTTCGGCCGAGACCAGCTCGGTACCGAATTGCAGGATGCCGCCTTTGCCTGCGTCCTTCTTGATGATCTGCACGCGCTGGCCGGCCACTTCCAGGCGCCAGTCGGCCGGGTTCAGGTCCGGATAGAACTTGCGCAGGGCATCCAGACGCTGCTCCTGGGATTGCATCACTTCCTTGACCAGGTAACGGGTCAGGTCGAAGTTGTCGCGAGCCACGGCCAGCATCGGGCCGAGGTTGCTCGGACGTACCGAGAGCGGCAGGTCCATGAAGGAGCCGTGCTTGAGGAACTTGGTGGTGAAGCCGGCGTAGGGTCCGAACAGCAGGGATTTCTTGCCGTCGACCACGCGGGTGTCCAGATGCGGCACGGACATCGGCGGGGCGCCGACTTCGGCCTGGCTGTAGACCTTGGCCTGGTGCTGCTTGACCACATCGGGGTTATCGCAGCGCAGCCACTGGCCGCTGACCGGGAAGCCGCCGAAACCCTTGCCTTCGGGGATACCGGAGAGCTGCAGCAGCGGCAGTGCGCCGCCGCCGGCACCGAGGAACACGAAGCGCGCGGACACTTCACGATTGGCGCCGGTCTGGGTGTTCTTGATGCTGACTTTCCAGCCTCCGTCGGTGCGACTGAGGTTGGTGACCTTCTGGAAATAGCTGACGCGAGTGTCCTGCAGGCTGGAGAGGTACTGCAGCAGCTGATTGGTGACCGCGCCGAAATTGACGTCGGTGCCGTTCATGGCGCGGGTCGCGGCGATTTTCTCGGACGCATCGCGTCCCTTCATCATCAGCGGCGTCCATTTGGCCATGGTGGCGCGGTCTTCGGTGTACTCCATCTCGCTGAAGGCGTGGTGCTGGCGGAGCAGCTCGAAACGCTTCTTGAGGAAGGCCGTGTCCTTTTCTCCGCGCACGAACGAGAGGTGCGGGACGGCGTTGATGAAAGTCTTGGGCGAACCGAACGCGGTCTTGCCGCTCATGTAGGCCCAGAACTGCTTGGACACCTCGAACTGGGCGTTGATGTTGACGGCCTTCTTGATGTCGATGGAGCCATCGGCCGCCTGGGGCGTGTAGTTCAGCTCGCAGAGGCCTGCATGGCCGGTACCTGCGTTGTTCCAGGGATTGGAGCTCTCGATGGCTCCCGATTCCCGGAGTTCGGCGATCTCCAGCTTGATGCCGGGATCGAGCTCTTTAAGCAGTACCGCCAACGTAGCGCTCATGATGCCGGCCCCGACCAGCAACACGTCCACTGCTTCGTAATCGTTTTGCGCCATTTGCTCGCCACTCTCTTGTGAAGTAGTGAAAAACCGTCATCTCACGCTCTTTTGGAGACGTGAACCTCAAAAGGATCGGCTACCCCCAGGCAGGCCGCTTCCGTCTGCATACGTGTTGCTACGCATGCGTCCCTGCAAAAAAGCGTTTGCAATTCGGGCGGAAGGATGCGGCAAGCCAACAAGTGGCAGCGCGAAAAGTGGACGGCTCTCTGTGGGGCTGTGCGGATGCCCAAGCTGGCGCGAGGTGCGGTGTTGCGAGGCCCGATCAGGAGACGACCTTATAATCGGGGGGCGATTATAACGATGAAATGGACGGAATAGGGCGCTCGGTGTGACTTTTATTCATCCACCGGTCAGGCTGCCAACGCGTTGCGGCGCGAAGGCTGTCTGACGACCGGTGCGACGCGGGCGCTGGCGGGCAGGGGCTGGTCGAGCCAGGCGAGACTGGTTTCGCTCACTTCCACCCAGTTGCCGCTGGTCGGACGGTCGATTCCGTGGTGCAGGCCACGGCAGATCCCCGCGTTATCCACAAGGGCGAAACTGCGGCGTTGCGGGCGGCGGGCGAGCATGGACCAGAGAAGGAACATCCTGACTACTCCTGTGGGACTGACGCCTTTATGCCAGGGGGGCGTGACAGGGGAATGACAGGAACCGCACCCGAGGATGGCGGTCTGACATTGCATGGGGACTGGCGCTCTGTCAGTACCTCGGTCGGGTGGTTATACTGCCGGCCGTTTTGCCTTCACTCCTGGAGAGATAAAGCATGCTGAAACGCCCGTTGCTTGGCCTGCTGGCCGCCCTCAGCCTGACCCTGGTCGGCTGTGCCCTCAGTCCGCAACAACTCAGCCCGCAACCCAAGCTGACCGGCCCGTTGACTCCTGTAGGCCAGGGCCAGCCGGTGGTGGTGCGTGTTGCTGACGGTCGTCCTTCTCCGGTTCTCGGCACCCGTGGCGGTATCTATGCCGATACCAGTGCCATCAGCGTGCAGGGCCAGGACATCCTGCCGCGTCTGCAAGCCGAGGCCGAGGCCGCTGTGCGCTTGTTGGGCTTCACCCCGTCGCCGAACGCCTACAACGCTCCGCAACTGACCCTGACCCTGGCTGACCTGAAGTACCAGTCTCCCAAGGAGACCTACGTCACCGAGGCGAACATCAGTGCCAGTTTCCGTGTCGACGTGCAGAACAGCAGCCGCCGCTACAGCGGCAAGTACGGCGCCTCGCTGAACCAGCGCTTCGGTACCGCGCCGAACCAGCAGACCAACACCAAGCTGGTAACCGATGTGCTGAGCGATGCGATGACCCGAGCTTTCAAGGACCCGACCATCGGTCAGGTTCTGTCTCAGCAGTAAGCGGACCTTGTCCGAGAGAGCCCGGCCACGCGCCGGGCTTTTTCTTGCCTCCGGACTCGCGTGAGGTCTTCCGCGAGTCCGGCGGCATTCGTCGGAAGGAGCGAATGGGCGGGCGTCGGTTTCGGTAAACTCGCGTCTTCCGATAGACCCCCCGGATCAGGGTGGGCAGATATTTGTCTTGCAGGTTGAGTGCATGGTCGCACCGCCTGAAGCGGAGTTTGAGATGTCGCTGCAGGCGCTTTGGGCCATGTTCCTGGCCCACCCCGCACAGGTCGTCAATGGCCTGGCCGTGTTCTTTGCTTGTGCTGGTGCCTGGGTGCTGCTGGCTACCCGGCTGCGGGAACAGCGTTCCATTGCCCGCCTGGTTGCCGACAGCGAACTCGACGAAGCGGCCGATATGCAGGATGACGGTGCCCGGCGTCTGAACCGCTTCTTTTACGCCTTCGGCTATTTCAGCCTGGCGGTGGCCCTGGGGGTGTCCTGGGCCAGCACCCAACTCTGAGAACTTGCCCACGACCTGTTGCACGTTGGAATGAGTGCGTTGAATTTGGCTTCGGGCTGCTCATTTACTTCGCGCCCTCAGCCACCAGCTCGTGAACAGGTTCCGGTGCCTCTTGCTCAATAAAAAACGGCGACCCCAGGGTCGCCGTTTTGCATTCTGACTCCGCCTTACAGGGGCAGTCCTGCCTTGATCCGGTACTGATTGCGTACGGGGGTGGCGTATTGCTGGATCAGGTAAGGACGCTGCTCCTCCGGGCAAGCGTCAAGACGCTTCTGCCACTCGGCCTGGGCGCGAGCCAGTTCATCGCCTTTGAAGATATCGGCGGCAGTCGGTACGTGCAGATCGGGGGCGCGCTCGCCCCACATGGCGTAGGCCAGGTAATGCACAGGGAACAGGCGATAGCCACCGAGGATCTGCTTGTCGATTTCCTGGGCCAGTTGCTTGGCGTCCTCGCTGGAGCTGCCGATTTCGCTGCCGAAGGTGATGTGCACGCGGCCTTTGTAGCCGGTGATCCCGAGGGCAATGCTCGCATCGTCCTCACCAGGGGCCTTTGCGTAGCTGCCGGTGCTGGCGCGGACCTGCAGTTCGCGGGCCTTGGCCTGGTCGCACGGATCGTATTCGTAGCTGATGGAGACCGGGATCAGGTGCAGGTCACGAATGACGTCGGCGAACGCTTCGTCCTTGCGGCTCATGTGGAACATCTTGAGGATCGCCGAATCGGTGCGATCGTCTCCGTCCTTCGCGCGGCCTTCGGCCTGGGCGATCCAGATCGACTGACCATCCTTCTGGATCGAATGGTTGATGTACGCCGACAGCAACTGGAACGCCGCCAGCTTCTCGCGGCGCCCGGCGAGGTTGCGATGCACGATGAAGCTCTTGTTCAGGCGCATCAGGTCACTGACGAAGGGCTTCTGCAGCAGGTTGTCGCCAATGGCGATGCGTGGCGTCGGCAGCCCTGCGTGGTACACGGCGTAGTTGACGAAGGCCGGGTCCATCACGATGTCGCGGTGGTTGGCCAGGAACAGGTAGGCGGTACCCGGCTTCAGGCGCTCCACGCCGGAATAGGTCACGCCATCGGTAGCGCGCTCGATGGTGTTGTCCACATAGGGCTCAATGCGGTCTTGCAAGGCCGCCACCGAGTTGATGCTCGCGAACTCGCTGCGCAGCCGATGAGCTATAACAGGCTTGAGGAGCCAGCCCAGCGGGCCCGCCAGTTTCGGGAAACGATAGCGGGTGAGGGTGCCGAGGAAGGCGTCGTCGGCAAAGAGGCGCGCAAGCACCGCCGGGACCTCGGCATCGTCATAGGGTCGGATGGCTTCAAATTCGCCCATTGGTCACTCTTGTTCTGGAATCGGCTGGATAAAGGATGGAGGCCCCGTCATACGGGGCGTCAAATAGACCGGCGATTATACAGGCAAGTCACACGGGAGGCGGGATGCTGGAGACAGAGGACTACCAATGCCCCTATTGCGGCGAGCCGGCTGAAGCCGTGCTCGATCTCTCGGGTGGCGAACAGCAGTACATCGAGGACTGTCCAGTGTGCTGCCGGCCCATCCTCTTCCTGCTCTGGACCGATGGCCAGGACTGGACACTGGAGGTTCGCCGGGAGGACGACTGATGCGACGAATCTATGAGCCCAGGGACCTGATCGAAGCCGAACTGCTGCTGGGCATGCTCGCCAGCGAGGGCGTGGAGGCCCATCTGGCCGGTGGACATCTGTTGGGCGGAATCGGCGAGTTGCCTATGTTCGGCTTGCTCGGCCTGCTGGTCGAGGACGAGGACGCCGAACGCGCCAGCAGGCTGATCGCCGCGTACAATGCCGCGCAACCCCTGCCGGGTGAAGAGCCCGACAGTTACCCCGGGACTCTGCTCTGCTGATTTCCCGCACACGAACTGGCTGCCTCATGTCTGGACGTTTCGCACTGTTCCGCTGGTCGCCCACTCAGGCCGCCCTTCCGGGTTTCCCCGCCGACCACCAACCACACTGGAACCTGGCTCCCGGCAGCCGGGTGCTGATGCTGCGCGAGGTGGACGGCCAGTTGCGTGCCGACATGGCCCGCTGGGGCCTGACGCCGTCCTGGCTCACCGATCTGTCCAAGACCCCGTCGCACGCCCGTGTCGAAACCCTGGCCGATCAGCCGATGTTCCGTGAGCCTTTCCGCTCGCGGCGCTGCCTGATCCTAGCCAATGGGTTCTATGAGTGGCGTGGCGTGCGCAAGCGGCCCTACTGGCTCAGCGCCGAAGGCGGGAGCATGTACCTCGCCGCTCTCTGGGAAGCCTACCCGGTTGGCGATGTGGAATACCTCAGCCTGGCGATGGTCACCCAGCCTGTTGCCGGCCTGCGCCGCCCGCTGGTGCTGGATGAGGAGGGCCAGCGCCTCTGGCTGGCCGCCGATTCGACGCCGATTCAGTTGCAGGAACTGCTGGCCCGGCCCGGCCCGCAGCTGCGCGAGCGCGCCCTGGCGACACTGGTGAACAATCCCAAGCTAGATGGACCGGAGTGCCTGACACCGGCCTGATGTGTCGCACCCACCCTCGCAGTTACGCAGGTTCGTGCGTGCGGCGTTCCGCTAGAGCGAAGCGAAACCCAAGGAATCTCCGTCGGGCTGCGCGTTGGGCGTCGCATAGCTCAGACACAACCTACAAGAGCAGTTCGCAAGCCGAATGAAAAAGCCCCTCGTGATGAGGGGCTTTTTCTTACACCTTGAACTGATTGATCAGCCGTCGTTGCTGCTCGGCCAACTTGGTCAGCTCGGCGCTGGCCTGGGAGGCTTCGTCGGCGCCGCCGGCGACCTCGTTGGCCACCTGGCCGATGTTGATCACGTTGCGGTTTATATCCTCGGCCACCGCGCTCTGTTCCTCCGCGGCGCTGGCGATCTGGGTGTTCATGTCGTTGATCACCGATACCGCCTGGGTGATGGACTCCAGCGCATGGGCCGCTTCGTTGGCGTGCTGCACGCTGGTGTCGGTCTTCTCCTGGCTGTCCTGCATCACCTTCACCACTTCGCGGGTGCCGTGCTGCAGTTGCTGGATCATCGTCTGGATTTCTTCAGTGGCCTGCTGGGTCTTCTGCGCCAGGTTGCGTACCTCATCGGCGACCACCGCGAAACCACGCCCCTGCTCGCCGGCGCGTGCCGCCTCGATGGCCGCGTTCAATGCCAGGAGGTTGGTCTGCTCGGCGATACCGCGAATGGCGACCAGGATGGCATTGATGTTCTCGCTGTCCTTGGCCAGGTTCTGCACCACGCCCACGGCGCGGCCGATCTCGGTGGCCAGGGCGGAGATGGCTTCGGCGGTGCTGTGGACGATGCGCTTACCGTGGTTTGCCGCCTGGTCGGCGTGGCTGGCGGCTTCCGCCGCATGGGTGGCATTACGGGCCACGTCCTGGGCAGTGGCGGTCATTTCATGGACTGCGGTGGCCACCAGCTCGATTTCCGCTAGCTGCTTCTGTACGCCCTGGTTGGTGCGGATGGCGATATCGGCAGTGTGCTCGGAAGAGTCGCTGACCTTCTGCACTGAGGTCACTACCTGGCTGATCATCGACTGCAGTTTGCCGAGGAAGGTGTTGAAGCCCCCAGCGATGGCGCCCATCTCGTCGGCGCGGTTGTTGTGCAGGCGTTGGGTCAGGTCGCCGTCCCCCTTGGCGATGTCATCCAGCATGCCGACCATCTGGCGCAGCGGACGGGCGATACCGTAGCCGACGAACCAGATCACCAGCAGACCAAGACCAGCGATGAGCAGGCCCACCAGGGTCATGCCGAAGATATCGGCGTCGCGCTGGGAGGCGAGGTCGCTCTGCAGCTGAGACAGCTCCTTCATCACTGCCTGTACCGGCAACTGAATCAGCAGCACCCAGCGGGCGTCGGTGTCGCCGATGCCGAAGGGAACCATCAGCTCGATGCGCTGGCTGGCCTGGTCAATGCGGTAAGCCGGCTGGTCGCCGGACAGGCCGCGCAGGCTGTCCAGGGTGGTGGAGTCCAGCGCCTTGGCAGCGTCTTCGCCCAGCTTCGAGCTGTCGCGGGAATAGGCCACCAGGCGGTTGTTGCTGGCAAGCAGCGCCATGTCACCGGCGCCCTCGTAGAGCTGCTGGTCTGCTTTACTCAGCAGGTCCTGGATGAAGTTCAGGGAGAAGTCGGCACCGGCGATGCCCTTGAACTCGCCCTTGATCATGATCGGCGCGGTGAACGACGAGAGGATCACGATCTTGCCGCCCACATCATAAGGTGCGGGGTCGATGGCGCAGGGCTTCTTGCGCTCTTTCGAGCAAAGGTAGTACTCGCCCTCACGTACACCGGTGGGGAGCATCTTCTCGCTTTCCATGAAGCCGATGGCGTCCTGGCCAACGCTGCCGTCGGCATTGCGGAACCACCAGGGCAGGAAGCGGCCTGTGCCGTCGTAGCCATTCCCCTTCGGGCCGGCATAGTTGGCGTCGGCACCGTCGATGCCATTGGGCTCCCAGCCGATGTAGCTGCCATTGAGCTTGGGGTTGCGCTCGGTGGTCTGGCGAACCAGGTTGTTCAGCTGCTCACGACTGATGCTCAGCTTGGGATTGCCGGCGTCGTCGGTTTCACCGAGCAGGCTGTTGAGGTTAGCCATGTTCTTGGCAATTCCCAGGGGCAGCTCCAGTTCCCGCTGGATCTGGCTCACCTGGGAGCCAGCGAGCGCAATCAGGCGATCATTGATCACCTGTTCGAGCAATGCCTGGGTGCGTTGCTGGACCAGTTCCTGGGTTTTCGCACCGGAAAACAGGGCGTAGAGCACCAGGGCGGCAACCACCGCCAGCACGCTGGCTCCTGCCAAGGCTGCGATGGAGAACTGAATGGACCTGAACTTCATGTGGACTCCGGAAATGGGATTTCACCGTGATTCCTTATATCGGCCGGACTGTGAAATTTCCTAAGTCGTGCATGCAGTTAAAAACGTCGCCAGCTTGTCTACATGCGACGTGGTTGCCCGGGTTTCTGGCCAGCCTTAGCATTACCGACCTCGCAAAGAGATGGAGAGCCACCATGGCCAAGCTGTTTTACCTGTCCGGGCTGACCGCGGCCCTGCTCCTGGCAGGATGCCAGGCCGTCAATACCACCAGCGGCGGAGCAGTCGGCGTCGAACGCAAGCAGTACATGTTCAGCATGTTGTCGAGTTCTGAGCTGAATCAGATGTACGCCCAGTCCTACCAGCAGACCGTGACCGAGGCGCAGCAGAAGGGCGTGCTGGACAAGAACAGCACCGACGCCCGTCGTGTCGATGCGATTGCCAAGCGGCTGATCGCCCAAACTTCCGCGTTCCGTCCGGATGCCGCGCAATGGGCCTGGGAAGCCAATGTGATCGACAGTGACGAGCTCAACGCCAACTGCGGTCCGGGCGGCAAGATCATCGTCTACAGCGGCCTGATCGATAAGCTCAAACTCACCGACGACGAACTGGCAGCGGTGATGGGGCATGAGATCGCCCACGCCCTGCGCGAACACAGCCGCGAAGCCATGTCCAAGGCCTATGGCGTGCAGATGGCCAACCAGATCGGTTCGGTCCTGGGTGTCGGTCAGGCTGGTCTGGGGATGGCCAACGCGGGTGTGGAATACCTGATGACCCTGCCCAACAGCCGCTCCAATGAGAACGAAGCCGACCTCATCGGCCTGGAGCTCGCCGCCCGTGCCGGCTACAACCCGAACGCCGCCATCAGCCTCTGGCAGAAGATGGAGCAGACCGGTGGTGGAGCTCCACCGGAGTTCATGAGTACACACCCGTCGTCAGGCTCGCGCATGTCGTCGTTGCAGGCAGCCATTCCAAAGGTGATGCCACTTTACGAGCAAGCGAAGGGACAGCGCTAGGAACATCCGGGTTGTCGGTGATCCCGGCTGGCATCCCGGCAACCCGCGTTCTAGACTGCTCGCCGCCACCTCGAAGCGTCGGGGTGGCGAATCTCCAGCGGATGAGGAGTCGCAGTGAAAATCGCCGTACTGGGAGCAACTGGCCTGCTCGGCCATCACGCGGCACGAGCGGTAAAGGTCGCCGGGCACCGCCTGGTGCTGATACACCGGCCGACGTCACGGATCGAGCGCCTGGCATACCTGGAGCCCGAGTGCCGGGCGGCTGATCTGCTGGACCATGCCGGTCTCACCCGCGCGCTCAGCGACATCGACGGCGTGATCTTCTGTGCCGCCGGCTACCCGAAGCGGCCGCGCCGCTGGCAAGAGGAAGTCGCCAGCGCCCTCGACCAGACCAACCATTTCTATGCCGCATGTCTCGCCGCGCATGTCCCGCGCATCCTCTACACCGGCGCCGCCATCGCCCTGCCGCGACATCCCGAAGGACTGCCCGGCCACGAAGGGCTGTTCTATGAGGGGATGCCGCGCTGGAAGAACCCATATCTGCTGAGCAAGTGGGCACTCGATGAACAGGCCCGCGAACAGGCCCGCAGCGGACTGCCTGTAATCATCGGGATTCCCGGCATGTGCCTGGGCGAGTTCGACGCAGGTCCTAGTACCGGGCGCCTCGTCACCGCGATGGCGCAGGGCTGGATGACTCATTACGTACCCGGCCGGCGCAACCTGCTGGATGCAGCCGACGCCGGGCGGGGCCTGCTGTTGGCGCTGGAGAAGGGAAGGGCGGGCGAGCGCTACCTGCTGACCGGGCAGAACATCGAGCTGGCCGAGCTGACCGAGCGAATTGCCAGGCTGCTCGGTGTTCAGCCGCCGCAACCCATGCCGCTGGCAATGGCCAAAGGCATCGCGGTGCTCGGACGTTTGCGTTACCGGTTATCCGGCGAGCTGCCGAAACTGGATGACACCGCGATCGCGGTGATGGCTGGCGGGCAGTTCCTCGATGGCAGCAAGGCGCGCCATGAACTGGGCTTCGTCGCCGAGACGCCGCTGGACGTCACCCTGGAACGCACCATTGGCTGGTTCCGGGCCAACGGCTATCTCTGATTAAGGCAGGGCTTTCTCGGCCAGAGGCTGGGTGGCGAGACCGAGCTGGGCGCGGAAGCTTTCCATGTCGAACATGGTGCAGATTTCCTGCACTTCACCCACGCTGTTCAGGGTCCAGAAGGCCATGGCCGAAATGCTGAGGATCTTGTCGCTGGGCGGGTAGCCCAGGGCGGGTTTCTGGATGCTGCCGATCAGGGTGCACCAGGTCACCACCTTGTTGCCTTCGGCGATGCATTCCTCCACCACCACTTCCAGATCAGGCATGGCCTCGCGGATGTTCGCTACCATCTGGGCGTAGGCGGCGCTGTTCAAGGCGCGGCCGATGAAGGAGCTCTTGTAGAGGAAGTCCTTGCTCTGCAGCTGCTCGGCCAGGGCCAGGCGACCCTTGTTCCACGACAGCTCGATGTGCTGGCGAACCAGCCGCTTCATATCGTCCAGTGACACGATGCGCTCCCCTGCGCCTTGATCCAGCGCGTAACAATACCGATACACGTGGCGATTCCATTGGCCGAAGCGCCGTGGTGCGGGGTAAGCGGAGCGAAGCCCGAAGGGCGGCATCCGCCCCACGGGCTTCTCAGGCGCGGCAACCCGTCAGAACGTCCCGCTGAGCTTCAGCGCTTCGTAAACGGCATAGACGGCCAGGGCAGCGAAGGCGATGGCGGCCAGGCGGCGGATCAAGGTCAGCGGCAGGCGGTCGGCGGCGAAGTTGCCGGCCAGCACCACCGGTACGTTGGCGATCAGCATGCCGAGGGTGGTGCCCATGACCACCATGACGAAGTGCGGGTACTGGGCGGCCAGCATCACGGTCGCGACCTGGGTCTTGTCACCCATTTCGGCGAGGAAGAAGGCGATCAGCGTGGTGAGGAACGGGCCGTACTTCTTCAGGCCGGACTCTTCGTCGTCATCCAGTTTGTCCGGCACCAGGGTCCACAGGGCCACGGCGGCGAAGGATGCCGCGAGGATCCAGCTGAGGGTGGCGGCAGAGAAGAAGCTGGCGACCCATGAACCTACGGCGCCAGCGGCGAAGTGGTTGGCCAGGGTAGCCGCGACGATGCCCCAGATGATCGGCCAGGGTTTGCGGAAGCGGGCGGCAAGCAGTAGTGCGAGCAACTGAGTCTTGTCGCCGATTTCGGCGAGGGCAACGATCAGCGTCGGGACGAAGAGGGATTCCAGCATCAGGGTTCCTACGGGGGCGGGTCGACTAATCACCATGACACACGCAATCTGCCCACCCCGGGTCAGGTTGTATGTGTCATAGGTCTTGTCAAACCGCTGGCCTGTCTTTGCAGGCTCGGGGTCGCATGCGCCATGGTCTGTGGACCAAGTGTGTTGACGCACGCCGGGCGAGCAGGGCGCTCGCGGGAGACTACTCCCCTAGGACGGGGCGCATTTTGCACAAGCCGGGCCGCCCCGGCAAGCGCGAAATGCCGGTCGGTCAGTTGTCGCCGCCGCGCACGTCCATCTCCGAGTAGGCGACCAGACGGCTGCCCTTCTTCATGCGATAGCCCAGCCAGATGGCGAGGAACAACGGCAGGCTGATGTAGGTGGCCGCCAGACCGGCCCAGTCGATCTTGTCGCCGAAAAAGGCCTGGTAGTTCTGCCCGAGGGTGATCAGCAGGCACAGGGTGAAGGCGAACAGTGGTCCGAAGGGGAACAGCTTGGCGCGGTAAGGCAGGTCTTCCAGGCGCCCGCCTTGGGTCAGGTAGCCCTTGCGGAAGCGGTAGTGGGAAATGGCGATGCCCAGCCAGGCGATGAATCCGCACATGCCCGAGGTGTTCAGCAGCCAGGTGTAGAGAGTGCTGTCACCGACGATGGAGGTGAAGAAGCACAGCGCGCCGACCAGGGTAGTGGCATAAAGCGCGTTGCGCGGCACGCCACTGGCGGAGAGGCGCGCGAAGAGTTTCGGCGCTTTGCCCTGCAGGGCGAGGTTGTAAAGCATGCGGGTCGAGGCATACATGCCGGAGTTGCCGGCGGAGAGGATGGCCGTGAGGATCACCGCATTCATCACGCTGGCTGCGGCAGCGAAACCGGCACGCTCGAATAGCAGGGTGAAGGGCGACACGCTGATATCGCTGGCGTCGTTCTTCAGCAGGTTCGGTTCAGTGTAGGGAATCAACATGCCGATCACGAAGATCGCCAGGATGTAGAACATCAGGATGCGCCAGAACACCTGGCGGATGGCGATGGGGATGTTCTTCTTGGGGTTCTCCGATTCACCTGCGGCGATGCCGATGAGCTCCGTACCCTGGAAGGAGAATCCGGCGATCATCGCCACCCCGACCATGGCCTGCAGGCCGCCGACGAAGGGCGCATCGCCTGTGGTGAAGTTGCTGAATCCGGGGGATTCGATGCCGCCCATGATGCCGAAGATCGTGGCCAGGCCGATGCCGATGAACACCACCACCGTCACCACCTTGATCAGCGCGAACCAGAACTCGCTTTCGCCGAAGCCCTTCACCGAGATCACGTTGAGCAGGAACATCAAGCCGAGGAACAGGGCGCTCCAGTAGATGCCGGGCACGTCCGGCAGCCAGAAACTCATGATCAGCTGCGCCGCTACCAGTTCAGCGGCAATGGTCACCGCCCAGTTGTACCAATAGTTCCAACCCAGGGCGAAACCGAATCCATCGTCGACGAAGCGGCTGCCATATGTGCTGAACGAGCCGGAAACCGGGATGTGCGCGGCCATCTCGCCCAGGCTGGTCATCAGGAAGTAGACCATCAGGCCAATCAGTGCGTAGGCCAGCAGCGCGCCGCCCGGCCCGGCAGTTGCGACCGTGGCGCCGGAGGCTACGAACAGGCCGGTACCGATGGAGCCGCCGATGGCGATCATGTTCAGGTGGCGTGGTTTGAGGGAGCGATGCAGCCCATCCTTGAGTGGAGTAGCGCTGGCAGTGTTCAAATTGGTCACAAAGATCTCCAGATCCCCCCCCGCCGAGGCCAGGGGAGAGGGCGGCTATTGGATGCCGCTTGAGCAAGGGTATTGAGGCGGTGCCCGCCAGGTCAGGCCAGGCGGGCGCGGTAAATGCGGAAGCCATCCCCTTCGGCGAGGGTCTGGCAGGGGCCGAGATGGTACTCGATAAGCGGTGGGTACTTGAGGAAGCTGTTGGCCACGATACGCAGCTCACCGCCCGGCCGCAGGTGGTTGCGGGCCTCGTGCAGCAAGTCCTCGCTGGCCTGGTAGTCGGTGTGCACGCCCTGGTGGAACGGCGGGTTGCTGATGATTGCGCAAAGGCCTGCCGGAGCGCCATGGATACCGTCGGCGGCGATCACCTCCCCTTCCAGTCCATTGGCGGCCAGAGTCAGGCGGCTGCTGGCAACGGCGAACGCATCGACGTCCAGCAGGGTCAGCTGGCTCTGTGGATATCGCCGTTTGAGTACCGCGCCCAGTACGCCGGCGCCGCAGCCGAAGTCCAGCAGATGGCCATTGGGCAGGCCATCCAGTTGCTGCAGGAGCAGGGCGCTGCCGCGGTCCAGGCGGCCATGGCTGAAGACGCCGGGCAGGCTGACCACTTCCAGCGGGCCGTCGGCCAGATCCAGCGAGTAGCGCTGGGCCAGGGCCTCCAGGTCGGGGGCGGCGGGGGTCTGCTCAATACTCACCTGCCACAGCTGGCAATGGCGCGCGCTATCCAGTTTGCGCGGCTTGCCGAACGCGGCCAGTTGCTTGGCAGCACGCTCGATACCGCCGCGTTTCTCGCCGACGAGGAAGAGTTCACCGCCGGGCAGGCGGGCCGCAAGCGCGGCCAGCAGGTAGTCAGCCAGTTCACGGGACTTGGGCAGGAAAAGCACCGCAGCGGTGAAAGGGGTATCCGGCGGCGTGGTGCCGAAATGGCTACGCCCGGCAAAGCGGCTTTCAAGGGCCGCCTGGTCACCGGCGTGCCAGCTCCAGCCACTGGCCTGCGGCAAGGTGTCGAGCAGGTCGTCGGCGGGCAATCCGGCCAGTAACACCGCGCCTTGGAACAGATCGGCCTGTCGAAGCAGGACTTCGCTGCGTGGGTCCATCTAAAGGAGATCCTGATAAAAGCAGCGAATTTTATCAGGAAGTTGTAGGAACTAGCTGACGACTCTGACGGGCGAATCCTTCAGCCAGGCGGCGCCGTTCTCGGCAAGCTGTTGCACGATGCGCTGGCGGGCCTCGCGGCTACCCCAGGCGCTGTGCGGGGTGACTATCAGGCGCGGGATGTCGGTGGCCAGCAGAGGGTTGCCATCCCGTGGCGGTTCCTGGGTCAGTACATCAGTCGCGGCACCGCCGAGGTGGCCGCTGCGCAAGGCGGCGGCCAGAGCCTCTTCGTTCACCAGGCCGCCGCGGGCGGTGTTCACCAGCAGGGCGCCCGGTTTCATCAGGGCCAGTTCGGCGGTGCCGATCATGTCGCGGGTCTGCTCGTTTAGCGGGCAATGCAGGGTCAAGGCATCCACCTGGGGCAACAGTTCGTGCAGCGGCAGGCGGTCGGCGCGAGGTGGGCGACCCGGTAGCTGGCCGAGCAGCACGCGCATGCCGAAGGCCTCCGCCAATCGGGCCACCGCGCCGCCCAGCTCACCGTGTCCGAGCAGGCCGAGGGTCTTGCCGTCCAGTTCGAAGATCGGGAAGTCCAGCAGGCAGAACTGGCTGGACTGCTGCCAGCGGCCGGCGCGCACGGCGGCCTGGTAGTCCGGCAGGCTGGTGGTCAGGGCGAGCAGCAACGCGAGGGTGTGCTGGGCCACCGAGGGCGTGCCGTAGGCCTGGCAGTTGCAGACAGTGATGCCGCGGGCGCGGGCCGCATCGAGGTCGATGTTGTTGGTACCGGTGGCGGCTACCAGGATCAGCTTGAGAGCCGGGTTGGCTGCCATCGCTGCCGCGTCGATGTGCACCTTGTTGCTGATCGCCACCTGGGCACCGCTCAGGCGTTCCGCCACTTCGGAAGGCGCAGTTTGCCCATGCAGTTGCAGCTCGCCGAAGACTTGTCGCAGCGGGTTCAGGTCGAGGTCGCCGAGATCGAGGGAGGCGTGATCGAGGAAGACGGCGCGGCTGCTTTTCATGCGGGGCTGTACCTTTTGCGAGTCCGTGGGAAGGCGTAAGGTTGCCAGCCTAACAAAGCTTGTTACATCCCTTGGAGGTCGCATGTACTGGACGGAATTCCTCACCGTCGCCCTGATCCACCTGCTGGCCGTGGCCAGCCCCGGACCGGACTTCGCCATCGTGGTGCGCGAGAGCGTGGCCCATGGGCGCCGCGCCGGAACCTGGACCGCGCTTGGCGTGGGCACGGGCATCTTCGTGCATGTGGCCTATTCGCTGCTGGGCATCGGCCTGGTCGTGTCCCAGTCGATCATGTTGTTCAACGCGCTTAAGTGGGCTGCAGCGGCCTACTTGCTGTACATCGGCATCAAGGCCCTGCGGGCCAAGCCGGCCGACCCAGTCGCTACCGAGGCCGCGCTCATGGCTGGCGAACGCAGTCCGCGTGGAGCCTTCGTCACCGGTTTCGTTACCAATGGCCTGAATCCCAAGGCAACCCTGTTTTTCCTGTCGTTGTTCACGGTGGTCATCAACCCGCACACGCCGCTGGCGATCCAGGCCGGCTACGGCGTTTACCTGGCTTTCGCCACTGCCACGTGGTTCAGCCTCGTGGCGCTGCTGTTCAGCCAGCGCCGGGTGCGTGCAGGATTCGCCCGTATGGGGCACTGGTTCGACCGGCTGATGGGAGCGGTGCTGGTGGGGCTGGGGATCAAGCTGGCCTTTACCGAGCTGAAATGAACCACGCTGGGCGGGCCTTCAGCCCGCTTGGCGTATGAGTTCGCCCCGCAGGTAACGGTTCATCCTTTCCGTAGGAGCGAGCTTGCTCGCGAAGGATCGTGCTCGGACTGTTCGCGAGCAAGCTCGCTCCTACACGCCCGGTAAGTCGCCAGGCGCAAAGGTCATGCTTGGCGCAGGGGGCACAAACAATTCCACGTCCTACAAGCGTGGTTTTTCTATTCCTTCTCCAGCGTGGCCAGCAGCCCCAGGCTGTTCACGTACTCCTTCGGATTCTTACCCAGCAGGCGCCGGAACATGGCGCTGAACGCACGGCCGCTGCCGTAGCCAAGGTCAACGGCCACTATCTGCACGCTCTGTCCCGACAGCAGACGCGGCAAGGCCTCGGTCAGCCGCAATTGCTGGCGCCAGTCGTTGAAGCTCATGCCCAGTTCGCGAGCGAACAGTCGGGCCAGGGTGCGGCTGCTGGCGCCTACTTCCAGTCCCCAATCTTCCAGCGTGCGGTCCTGTTCCGGAGCTTTCAGCAACGCCAGGCAGATGGCCCGCAGGCGGCGGTCTTCCGGCAAAGGCAGGTGCAAGGGCATGTGCTCCAGGGCGGCGATTTCGTGGAGGACCAGCCGTTGCACCAGGGACTTGTGCTCCTCGCCGTCCATTTCTTCCAGTTGAACGGCGCGCAGGACCAGCTCCCGCAGTAGGGGCGGTACCGCCAGCACGCAGCAACTGTCGAGCGAGGCGGGCGCTGCATCGGCGGTGATGAACAGGGTACGCATCTGCACCTGCCCGGCCATGAAGATCTGGTGCTCCACGCCCGGCGGAATCCACACCGCCTGGGTCGGTGGTATCACCCAGGCACCGGCTGTGGTGACCAGACGCATCAGACCTCGTGCCGCGTAGAGGAACTGCGCTTCCTCGTGGCAGTGGCGCTCGACATGGGCACCGTCCTGATAGTCGCGGGCGACCGCACTCAGGCGGCCTTGCTGGTGGAGTCTGATGAGCATGTCTGATTCGATGACTTCTATGGCAGGTTGGTTCAATGCGGACAACCTAGCATGGCCGCTCCACCAACAAGAACGTCGCCGTCATGAATCGACCCCGCACCGTTATCCGCTTCATCAATGCCGCCCATGTGATCGACCACATGTTCATGCTCATCTTCCCGGCTGCCGTGCTTGGCATGGGGCGCGACTTCGGTCTGGCCTACGGCGAGCTGATAGGCCTGTCGCTCGGCGGATTCATCGCCTTCGGTGCATGCTCGCTACCTGCCGGTTGGCTGGGGGATCGCTGGAGCCGGCGCCAGATGATGCTGCTGTTCTTCCTGGGTATCGGCGCCTCGGCCATCTTCACAGGCCTGAGTACTTCGGTCCCGACACTGGTGGCGGGCCTTACCCTGGTCGGAGTGTTCGCCGCCATCTACCACCCGGTGGGCACGGCGATGCTGGTGGCCCATGCGGAGAGTCGCGGACGTGAGATCGGCATCAACGGTATGTGGGGCAACCTGGGAGTGGCCTTTGCGGCGTTGCTGACGGGTTTTCTCACGGTGCGTCTCGGCTGGCGCGTGGCATTCATCCTGCCGGGCGTCGTGGCCATGCTGGTGGGGTTCTGGTTCGCCTGGTGCGTGCGCGACGAGGCTGCGCCCGTGGCAGCGGCCGGGGCCCGGCGTGGAGGTCTTGCGGGCGGGGTCTCCATGCCACTGGTATTCGGCGTGCTGGCATTGGTGACGGCCACCGGCGGGGTCGTGTTCAACGCGTCCACCGTGACCTATCCCAAGCTGTTCCAGGAGCGCCTGCATGACCTCTTCTCCACACAAGAAACCCTCGGCCTGGTGGTCAGCCTGGCTTACGCCTTCGGCGCCATCGCCCAGTTGCTGATCGGCCGGGTGATCGATCGCGTCAGCCTGAAGGTGCCCTTCGTCCTGCTTACCTTCTGCCAGGCGCCGCTGCTGCTGGCCATGGCCTGGTTCGATGGCGGGGTGGTGATCCTGCTGGGCGCGGCCTTCATGTTCGTGGTGTTCGGCCAGGTGACGGTGAACGATTCGATGGTCGCCAACTTCGTGGCACCGCAATGGCAGGCACGAGTGTTCGCACTGCGCTATTTCGTTTCCTTTGGTGCGAGTGCCGCGGCAATCCCGATGATTGCCTTCATCGAGCCGAGACAGGGGCTGACGGGGCTGTATCTGGTGCTGGTTGGATTCGCGGTGCTGACCTTCGCGGCAGCGCTAGTGTTTCCGCGCACGCCGGCGCATGTGCCGAAGGTGGTGGCGGCATAGCTCTTGGAAACTCCCTCATTCCCAGCCGCTCTCCGGGAAGTAGAAGTGCTCGCGCCTGTTAGGCAAAAGCCATACTGACGTCCACTCACACAAAAAAAGGCGCAGCCAAAGCCGCGCCTTTCTCTATCCAGCGATGGGCCTTAGAGCAGCTCGATCGCTACCGCAGTCGCTTCACCGCCACCGATGCACAGCGAAGCCACGCCGCGCTTGCCGCCCTTGTTACGCAGGGCGTTGATCAGGGTGATGATGATGCGCGAGCCGGTGGAACCAACTGGGTGGCCTTGGGCGCAGGCGCCGCCGTAGACGTTGACCTTGGCGTGGTCCAGGCCGTGTTCGCGCATGGCCAGCATGGTCACCATGGCGAAGGCTTCGTTGATCTCGAACAGGTCGATCTCGTCCTTGTTCCAGCCGGTTTTCTTGAGCAGGTTGGTCATGGCGCCAATAGGGGCGAGGGTGAATTCGGCCGGGTCCTGGCTCTGGGTGGCGTGGCCGACGATCTTCGCCAGCGGCTTGAGGCCACGGCGGGCGGCTTCTTCGGCGGTCATCAGGACCAGTGCGCTGGCGCCGTCGGAAATGGAGCTGGCGTTGGCGGCGGTGATGGTGCCGTCTTTCCGGAAGGCAGGCTTGAGGCCTGGGATCTTGTCCAGGTTGGCGGTGAGCGGTTGCTCGTCGTCTTTGACCACGACCTCACCCTTACGGGTGGTGACGGTCACCGGGACGATTTCGGCGGCCAGTGAACCATCGGCAATGGCGGCCTGGGCGCGCTTGAGGGATTCGATGGCATAGGCGTCCATTTCTTCTCGGGAAACGCCGTACTTGTCGGCGGTTTCCTGGGCGAATGAGCCCATCAGACGGCCGGTACGGGCATCTTCCAGGCCATCGAGGAACATGTGGTCCTTGATTTCGCCATGGCCCATGCGCAGGCCGGTGCGGGCCTTTTCCAGCACATAGGGGGCGTTGGACATGCTTTCCATGCCACCGGCCACCATTACGGAGTTGCTGCCGGCCTTGAGCAGGTCATGGGCCAGCATCACGGCCTTCATGCCGGAGCCGCAGAGCTTGTTGATGGTGGTGCAACCGGTGGCTGCGGGCAGGCCGGCATTCAGCGCCGCCTGGCGGGCCGGGCCTTGCTTGAGGCCAGCAGGCAGCACGTTGCCCATGATCACTTCCTGCACGTCGGCCGGCTGGATGCCGGCGCGGTTGACGGCCTCGCGTATGGCCAGCGCTCCAAGGTCCACGGCGGAAACGCCGGACAGGCTGCCCTGGAAGCCGCCCATGGGAGTACGGGCGCCACTGACGATAACGATATCGGACATCTCGAACCTACCTCTGTGGATTACTGGCCGCGACCGGCCGGAGCGCCGGATTCTATCTCGTGACCAGAAGGCTAAAAAGAGTCATCCATCAAATCACTCTTTTGACTGATTTGCGCCTGGCCAATGCGACCTAAAGTCGGGAACAACGAAAAGTTTCCCAACCTCGCCAGGTGTGCCTCATGCTTCAGACCCGCGTCATCAAGCCCGCTGAAAACGCCTACGTCTATCCCCTGCTGATCAAGCGCCTGCTGATGTCCGGCAGCCGCTACGAGAAGACCCGCGAGATTGTCTACCGCGACCGCATCCGCTACAGCTACGCGACCTTCAACGAGCGCGTCGCGCGCCTGGCCAACGTACTTACCCAGGCCGGGGTGAAGGCTGGCGACACCGTTGCGGTGATGGATTGGGACAGCCATCGCTACCTGGAGTGCATGTTCGCCATCCCGATGATTGGCGCCGTGCTGCACACCATCAACATCCGTCTTTCGCCGGACCAGATCCTCTACACCATGAATCACGCCGACGACCGCTTCGTGCTGGTCAACAGCGAGTTCCTGCCGATCTTCAAGGCCATCGGTGGTCAGTTGACTACGGTGGAAAAGACCCTGCTGCTCACCGACGGCAGCGACCACGATGCCGACCTGCCGAACCTGGTGGGTGAGTACGAGACCCTGCTGGCAGCGGCCAGTCCGAAGTACGATTTCCCCGACTTCGATGAAAACTCGGTGGCGACCACCTTCTACACCACCGGTACCACCGGCAATCCCAAGGGCGTGTATTTCACCCATCGCCAACTGGTGCTGCATACCCTGTCCATGGCCGCCACCATCGGCGCGCTGGACAGTATCCGCCTGATGGGCACCGATGACGTCTACATGCCCATCACCCCGATGTTCCACGTGCATGCCTGGGGCGTGCCTTACGTGGCCACCATGCTCGGGGTGAAGCAGGTTTACCCCGGCCGCTACGAGCCGGACATGCTCTGCAAGCTGATCCGCGAAGAGAAGGTCACCTTCTCCCACTGCGTACCCACCATCCTGCAGATGGTGATGAATGCGCCCACTGCCCAGGGCCATGATTTCGGCGGCCTGAAGATGATCATTGGTGGCAGTGCGCTGAACCGTGCCCTGTATGAGTCGGCCAAGGCTCGAGGCATCCAGCTCACCGCCGCCTATGGCATGTCCGAGACCTGCCCGCTGATCTCGGTGGCCCACCTCAACGAAGAGCTGCTGGCCGGCAGTGAGGATGAGCGCACCACTTACCGCATCAAGGCTGGCGTGCCGGTACCGCTGGTCGAGCCCGCCATCATGGATGCCGACGGCAAGTTCCAGCCGGTGGACGGCGAATCTCAAGGGGAACTGGTGCTGCGCGCGCCCTGGCTGACCTATGGCTACTTCAACGAAGCGCAGAAGAGCGAGGAGCTCTGGGAGCACGGCTGGCTGCACACTGGCGACGTGGCAACGCTGGACGGCATGGGCTTCATCGATATCCGCGATCGCATCAAGGATGTGATCAAGACCGGTGGCGAATGGATCTCTTCCCTTGAGCTGGAAGACCTGATCAGTCGTCACCCGGCGGTACGCGAAGTGGCCGTGGTTGGGGTGCCCGATCCGCAGTGGGGTGAACGTCCCTTCGCCCTGGTGGTGGTTCGTGACAACCAGAGCCTGGATGCCAAAGTGCTGAAGGAACACCTCAAGCCGTTCGTCGAGCAAGGTCACATCAATAAGTGGGCAATTCCCAGCCAGATCGCCGTTGTTACTGAAATTCCCAAGACCAGCGTGGGCAAACTGGACAAGAAACGCATTCGTGTCGACATCGCCCAATGGCAGGCTGCCGGGAGCACTTTCCTCTCCGCACTCTGACCTTTCGTCCCTCGTCCGCTGAACAGCCCAGGCCGCGCCTTGCGCGGCCTGGGCTTTTTTTCGGCCAGACAACCAAGCAAACGCTTGGCTTGTTAATTGCTGCTTTCTGAAAATTACTGGCTATCTTTCCTACCGAAGGATCGGACTAGTCCGTCGGAAGGTGCGAGCCAGAGTGCCTGGGGGTTCCAAATCACACTTTCGAGGGATCAAGCGCTAATACCCGCTGGCTATAGTCCGCAACCATCAATAACAAAAAACACATGGAGTAGCGTCGATGACAACAACCACAACGTTCTGGCGCCTGGCGAAACTGCCACTGGCCGTCAGCCTCGCTTCCACGCTTGCAGCTCCGGCCTTCGGCGTGACGTTCAACCTCGGTGAAATCGAAGGCCAGTTCGACTCTTCGCTGTCCGTGGGGGCCAGTTGGTCGATGCGGGGGGCCGACAAGGACCTGATCGGCGTGAACAACGGTGGAGACGGTCTGTCCCAGACCTCCGACGACTCCCACCTGAACTTCAAGAAGGGCGAAACCTTCTCCAAGATCTTCAAGGGCATCCATGACCTCGAACTGAAATACGGCGATACCGGCGTCTTCGTTCGTGGCAAATACTGGTACGACTTCGAACTGAAGGACGAGAGCCGCCTGTTCAAGGACATCGACGACAGCAATCGCAAGGAAGGCGCCAAGTCGTCCGGCGCCGAACTGCTCGACGCCTTCGTCTACCACAACTACAACATCGCCGATCTGCCGGGCAGCGTTCGCCTGGGCAAACAGGTGGTGAGCTGGGGTGAAAGCACCTTCATCGGCAACAGCATCAACTCCATCAACCCGGTAGACGTGTCCGCATTCCGTCGTCCGGGCGCCGAGATCAAGGAAGGCCTGATCCCGGTCAACATGTTCTATGTGTCCCAGAGCCTGACCGACAACCTGTCCGCCGAAGCCTTCTACCAGATCGAGTGGGACCAGACCGTCGTCGACAACTGCGGCACCTTCTTCGCCCAGCCGGACGTGATCGCCGACGGCTGCGACCAGAACCTGGCCGTACTGCGTACCCAGCAGGGTCTTCGCAATGCCCTTGCAGCCGCCCGTCTGCCGGCTGCAGCCCAGAACAATATTGTCAGCGCATTGCAAGCCCGCGGCGTGCAGTGGGGCAACCCGGACGAAGGCGCGATCGTCAAACGTGGTCCGGACCGCGACGCCCGTGATGATGGTCAGTGGGGTACCGCTTTCCGCTACTTCGCCGAGGAACTGGATACCGAGTTCGGCCTGTACTTCATGAATTATCACAGCCGCAACCCGTACTTCAGCGGTCGTGGCGCACCGGCCGCCTCCTACTCGCCGACCGCATTGGGTCAGGCGCTGGGCGGCGCATTGGCTGGCACCATTCCTGGCGCCGCGATTCCGGGCACCGTCAATGCCCTGGTACCGCAATTGCTGCCGCTCGTAGTTGCCGGCAACAGCCAGTACTACGTTGAGTACCCGGAAGACATCCGCCTCTATGGCCTGAGCTTCTCCACCACCCTGCCCACGGGTACCGCCTGGAGCGGTGAGGTCAGCTACCGTCCGAACCTGCCGGTACAGCTGAACACCACCGACATCCTGTTCTCCGGCCTGAGCCCGCTGAACCCCAACGTGTCGGTGCTGACCGGTCGTCCGAACACCGACCAGCCTGGCTATCGCCGCAAGGAAGTCACCCAGTTCCAGACCACCTTCACCCACTTCTTCGACCAGGTCATGGGCGCCAGTCGTCTGACGTTGGTGGGCGAAGTCGGTGTCGTCCATACCGGCGGCCTGGAGAGCACGACCGAGGCTCGCTACGGCCGTGACCCGGTCTTTGGTCCTGGCCCGCTGCCGGCTGGTCAGTGCCGTGCGCTCAACCTGAGCACCCTGGGTAGCGCCACTGCGGAAAACCTCACCAAGTACTGCGAGGACGACGGCTTCGTCACCACTACAGCGTGGGGTTACCGCGCCCGTGCCGTGTGGGACTACAACGACGTATTCGCTGGTATCAACCTGAAGCCCAGCATCGCCTGGTCCCATGACGTCGATGGCTACGGCCCGAACGGCGTGTTCAACGAAGGCAACAAGGCCGTGAGCCTGGGCCTGGATGCCGAGTACCAGAACACCTACACCGCTAGCCTTGCCTACACCGACTTCTTCGGCGGCACTTACAACACTTCGATCGATCGCGATTTCCTCGCGCTCAGCTTCGGCGTGAACTTCTAAGCGGTCTGGAAATTTGAGGAAGACGATGAAAATGAAAACAACAAAGAGTCTGCTGCAAACCGGCGTGCTGGCGCTGTCCCTGCTGGCCACTGGTGTCATGGCTGCGGTATCCGCCGACGAAGCGGCCAAACTGGGCTCCACCCTGACGCCCATGGGCGCGGAAAAGGCCGGCAACGCCGATGGTTCCATCCCCGAATGGACCGGCGGCCTGCCGAAGAATGCCGGCAACGTCGATGCCCGCGGTTTCCTGTCGGATCCCTTCGCCAGCGAGCAGCCGCTGTTCACCATCACCGCGCAGAACGTCGACCAGTACAAGGACAAGCTGACTCCCGGCCAGCTGGCGATGTTCAAACGCTACCCCGACACCTACAAGATGCCGGTGTTCAAGACCCACCGTTCGGCCACGGTGCCAGACGGCGTGCTCGAGGCCACCAAGTTCAACGCCACCAATACCAAGCTGGTCGAGGGTGGCAACGGCCTGGAAAACTTCCGCACCGCCAACCCCTTCCCGATTCCGAAGGACGGCCTGGAAGCGATCTGGAACCACATCACCCGCTACCGCGGCGGCAGCGTGCGTCGTCTGGTGACCCAGGCGACCCCGCAGCCGAACGGCTCCTACAGCCTGGTGTACTTCCAGGACGAGTTCACCTTCCGCGACAAGCTGAAGGACTACGACGCGAGCAAGCCGAGCAACGTGCTGT
Source organism: Pseudomonas sp. DY-1 (assembly GCF_003626975.1). NCBI lineage: Bacteria > Pseudomonadati > Pseudomonadota > Gammaproteobacteria > Pseudomonadales > Pseudomonadaceae > Pseudomonas > Pseudomonas sp. DY-1. Next base: position 5,284,728 of record NZ_CP032616.1, read on the forward strand.
TCTACTTCAAACAGCGGGTAACTGCGCCGTCCCGCCTGGCCGGTAACGTGCTGCTGGTGCACGAGACCCTCAACCAGGTGAAGGAGCCGCGCCTGGCCTGGCTCTACAACGCCGGTCAACGTCGCGTGCGTCGCGCCCCGCAGGTGTCCTATGACGGTCCGGGTACCGCGGCTGACGGCCTGCGTACTTCCGATAACTTCGACATGTACAACGGCGCACCGGACCGTTACGACTGGAAGCTGGAAGGCAAGAAGGAGATTTACATCCCCTACAACAGCTACAAGCTGGATGGCCCGAACCTGAAGTACAGCGACATCATCAAGGCCGGCCATATCAACCAGGACCTGACCCGCTACGAGCTGCACCGCGTGTGGCATGTGGTAGCCACCCTGAAGCCGGGCGAGCGCCACATCTATGCCAAGCGTGACTTCTACATCGACGAAGACACCTGGCAAGCCGCCGCCATCGACCATTACGACGGTCGTGGCACCCTGTGGCGCGTTGCCGAGGCTCATGCCCAGTACTACTACAACCATCAGGTGCCGTGGTACACGCTGGAAAGCCTCTACGACCTGCTGTCCGGCCGTTACCTGGCGCTGGGCATGAAGAACGAGGAGAAACAGTCCTACGACTTCAGCTACACCGCTGGCGAGAGCGATTACACCCCGGCGGCCCTGCGCCAGGCGGGCGTTCGCTGATCGCTGCAACACCCTGTTGCGAAGCCGGCCTCCGGGCCGGCTTTTTCTTGTCTGTACTTCCTTCCCGGCGGGGCTTCTATTGGCTCTCCCGAACGGCTAGGCTCCTTCGAGCTCGCCCCCCGCACGTACAACATTCCTAGAAGCTGGGTGATGACCGTACTGACCAGTTCGCGAACCATTTCGTCGTCCGCTGTCCCCGTGGCAGATGCGCGCTTTTTCCGCCCGCCGCGTCCCGCCGGCCATGTCCCGCGTCCGCGCCTGTGCGAGCGGCTTGCCGCCGGCCTCGACGGTCGTCTGCTGATGCTCAGTGCCCCCGCCGGCTTTGGCAAAAGCTCCCTGGCGATCGAGTTCTGCGAGGACCTGCCTGATGGCTGGCAAAGTCTGTGGCTCAGCCTGAGTCGGCGCGACAGCGATCCGGGGCGCTTTCTCGAACGCTTGCTGGATGGCCTGCGCCAGTTCTATCCGGGCCTGGGCGACGAAGCCATGGGGCACCTGAAGATGCGCCAGCGCCACCAGCCTTTCGCCTTCGAGCAGTGGCTGGATGGCCTGCTCGACGAAGTCGCCGAGCGCCTGGATGCAAACCAGCCGCTGCTGTTGGTGCTGGACGACTATCACCTTGCGCAGAACGCAGTGCTCGATCGCTGCCTGCAGTTCCTCCTCAACCACTTGCCCGATGGCTGGGTACTGCTGGTCACCAGTCGCCAGCGCCCGGACTGGCACCTGGCGCGGCTGCGCCTGTCGCGTCACCTGTTGGAGCTCAATGAACAGGACCTTCGCCTGACTGAGGACGAGTGCCTGGCTCTGCTCAGCAGCCAGGGCACCAAACTCGATAGCAACGACCTTGAAGGCCTGCTGCAACGCAGTGAAGGCTGGGTCGCCGGCCTTCGCTTGTGGCTCCTGGCCGGCCAGGAAGCACCGGCTGGTACTGGTGTCGAGCAGGTCGCCCATGGCGATGAGAGCCTGATTCGCGAATACCTGCTGGAGGAAGTCATCGAGCGACAGCCGCCCGAAGTCCAGGCCTTCCTCTTCGAGACCGCCCGCTTCGAGCGTTTCTGCGCCGGGCTCTGCGATGCCGTGCGCGAGAGCCACGACAGCGCCGCGATCCTACGCCACCTGCAGGCGCACCAGGTGTTCCTGGTGCCGCTGGACGAGCAGGGCCAATGGTTCCGTTATCACCACCTGTTCTCCGATCTGTTGCGTGCCCGTGGCACCACGAGCCTGACGCCTTCCGGAATGCACCTGCGCGCCTGCCGCTGGTTCAGCGCACGTGGGCTGCTGGATGAGGCGGTGGAACAGGCCCTGCGTGCTGGCCAGCCCGATGTGGCGGCCTCGCTGGTGCAGAACCTGTCCGAGGAGCAACTGCTGGCCAACCAGAACATCGCCATGCTGCTGCGCTGGAAGATGGACTTGCCCGACAGCCTGCTGTCCAGCACGCCGCGCCTGATCGTGCTCTACAGCCTGGCTCTGGGCCTGGCTTGCCAGCTGGATGCAGCGGAAGAACTGGCCAGCAACCTGGCGCGCTTCCTGCCCGCACCGGACGCCGCTCAACAGCGCAGCCTGCTGGTGCAATGGCAGGCCATCAACGGGCTGATCGCCCGTGGCCGTGGCGATATCGAGCGTGCGGAAGCTTCCTGTACCGAGGCCCTGACTGCGTTGTCGCCGGAGAACTACGGCCAGCGCCACCTCTGCCTGTCGCTGCTGGGGAATATTGCCCTGGTGCGCGGCGACCTCTGGCGCGCTCGTGGCCTCAACCGCGAAGCGCTGGAAATGGCCCAGCGCGGCGCCAATCCGTTGTTCGAGTCGCTGGTCCATTACGACCGTGCCCGCGTCCTGCAGGTGCGTGGCGAAACGCTGCGGGCTCAGGCCGAAGTGCAGAAAGGCCTGGAGCGCCTGCGCGGCGTGGAAGTTCCCAGGGCCTGTGTGGCAAGGGCGCGATTGATGCTTTATCAGGGCTTCCTGCTGTGTATGCGCATGCAGCATCAGGCAGCACGGGTCAGCCTGCAGGCGGGCATTGCCGAAGCCCGTGCCTGCCGCGATATCAGCCTGTTGATCGGGCACTGCGCCCTGGCCGCCCTGGAAGGGCGTGAAGGGCGCTTCGCCGCCGCGTTTGCGCAACTGGCCGAGGCCGAGCGGCTGATGCACATCTGGGACGTACCGCCGGTTTACTACCTGGCGATGATCACCCTGTCCAAATGCGAGCTCTGGCTGGCACAGGGGCAGCTCGAACTGGCGGAAGCCTGGCTGCCACGACTGGAAGAAACCTACGCGGGCGAAGGGGCTGCAGCGGCGCCGGAGTTCCACCCGCTGCTGCCGTTGTGCATCGAGCAGCAATCGGCCGCGTTGTCCCGTGCGCAAGGTAAGGCGGTCGAAGCGGAGGCTCGGCTCAGGGCGTTGCTGGAGAAGGCCGAAAGCCAGGGAATCATGCATGTGGCCCTGGGAGCACGGCTGCAACTGGTAAGTCTGCTGCGCACCAGTCGCGAGCGCGAAGCCTCGGCGTTGCTCGACCGTGCCCTGGAATGCCTGCAATGCGGTTCCCTGCTGCCATATCGGGAGCTGCTGGAGCAGCATCCACAGTGGCTCCGCGAGCAACTGGCGACACGCTCTCCGGATTCGGTGCGCGAATTGCTCGACCTGCTGCCGGGCGCCGAGGTTGCGCTACCAGCGGACGTCGGGGCCGCCGAGGCATTGAGTTCGCGGGAGCTGGCGGTGCTGCAGCTGATCGCCCAGGGCTGCTCCAACCAGGAAATCAGCGAGCGCCTGTTCATCTCATTACATACGGTGAAAAGCCACGCCCGCCATATCAACAGCAAACTCGGCGTGGAGCGCCGCACCCAGGCCGTGGCCCGGGCCAAGGCGCTAGGTCTACTTCGCTGAGGTGGCCTGCGGTACCGAGAGGTCCAATGCCGGCTTGGCCGGTTTCGTCGGAGTGGGTTTGGCCAACTGGGCGTCCACGTCCTGCTGGATGCTGACCAGTACCGGTAGCAGGTCGGCCATGTTCGCGCGCACCTCGTCGTATCGATGTTTCTCCGCCAGTTCGGCCACCCGCGCCAGCAGTTGCCCACGCACATCCGCTGGCAGATGCACGAACAGCTCCGGCAGTTGCTTGGCCAGTTCGGCGCTGTAGAGCACCAGGTCTTCTCGATTGAACTGGCGGGTCAGACCCAGGTAGTCCAGTGCGCTGGAGGTCAGCATGGCGGCGGCAGCCTTGGTCTCCTGCAGGCCCTGCAGGCGAATCTGGCTGGTCTGTTCCTTTTCGGAAAGCGTCATCCAGAACTCCACCGTGAGGGTGAAGAGGATGGCCTGCTGGCGCAGTGAATAGGTCATCAGGCCCAGCGCCTCGGCACCGTAGGGTTGCTGCGCGGCCTTGAAGTCGAAGTACAGGCGCATCAGCTCCTTGAGCTGGAAGAGCACTTCGCGCGCCTCGTTCTGTCGCAGCTCCAATGGCGCATAGATGTTCAGCTGTGGCTTGAAGTTCTGCTCACTGACCATGCGCGTGTAGATGGGGCCGGTGAACTCGCCGCTGCGTCGCGGCAGGGCGTTGACCTGGGTGGTATCGATCTTCTGCAGGGCCAGGATCAGTTGGTGATAGTCGGCGCTTGACCAGGGGCGCTGGATGTCCGGGATCTTCTGCCCCAGGTAGAACAGCTCGGCGGCCGGTGCGCGCAGGGCGAACACCAGCAAAAGGATGGCCAGCGGCAAGAGCAGGGGGCGTGTTAGCGTCATCGATCAGGACAATCCTGCGGGGAAGGGCCGGCCAAGAGTAACGAGGCCGCGATGCGCCGTCACCCGCGCCTTGGTTGGGAAACAGGCTGATGGAAACGAGCGAGCAGGGTGCCGTGCGTGCGGTGTTCGAGGACCTGGGTGGTTTCAACGCCGTGCGCCAGCAGGGCGAAGGCGAAGGGCCGCTGGTGGGCCATATTCTGCGCGCCAATATCCAGTTGGCGGCCATCCCGGTATTCGCCCGCAAGGGTATCGCCGAGACCACGGTCAACGACTTGCTGGAGGCGGCCCGGGTGTCCCGCCGCACTTTCTACAAGTACTTCGCGAACAAGATGGATGTGCTGGAAAGCATCTATCGCACGGCCGTGGTCCTGCTGCTGGCGCGCTTTCGCGAGATGCAGGACGACGCCGGCAGCGCCGACGCCTGGCTGCGCGGGATGGTGGCGCGTTTCTTCGATTACCACCTGGCCGTCGGCCCCATCATTCGTCTGATGCAGGAAGAAGCCCTGCGTGCCGATTCCCCCCTTGCGAGCCACCGCCAGCGGGCCCACGAGGAGATGGGCCGCCTGCTCGCCGAACGCCTGCATGGCGAAGGTGATGCGCGCGACCCGCTGACCTATCGCGCGCTGATCTGGGCGATGGAGGCGGCATCCCTGGAGCTGCTGGGTAGTGCCGCCTCCGCCAGCGGGATCGAGCGGGCCAAGACGGTGCTGGGGGATCTGCTGATCGCTGCACTGCGCCCACGCGCCCTCTAACACGACGGACACATCCTAGGTTGGGCGCGGTCTTCCGGGCTGCGTGCTGTGATAGGCCCTCGACAACAACAATCACGAGGTGCCCCCGCATGTCCGCATCCAGCTTGCCGCTGTCGCCGCCGCTCGCCGCCGGTTTCGCCCGTCTGGGTTTCGGCTCCCTGCCGCTCGACCGCCTCAAGGCGCGCTATGCCAGCGCCGATAGCGGTTCGCGTTTCATCGAGCTGGATGGTTTCAACGTCCATTACCGCGACGAAGGTAGCCGCGACAAGCCGGCCCTGGTGATGATCCATGGCGTGGTGGCTTCCCTGCATACCTGGGATGGCTGGGTCGAAGCCTTCGCCCCGTACTACCGCATCATTCGCTTCGACGTGCCGGGCTTTGGCCTCACCGGTCCCAAGCGCGGCGGTGACTACTCGGCCGAACGCATGGTCGGCATCCTCGGCCTGCTGATGGATTACCTGGGCGTGACCAGGGCATCCATCGCCGGCAACTCTCTGGGCGGCTACATTGCCTGGAACTTCGCCCTGACTCAGCCGCAGCGGGTCGACAAGCTGGTGCTGATCGACCCGGCCGGCTACCAGATGCGCAAGGTACCGTGGATGATCGCCTCCGCTGCGCTCCCCGGCGCCACCCTGGCCATGCCGCTGTGGATGCCCAGGGCACTGATCGCTCAGGGCATCAAGGAAGTCTACGGCGAACCGGGCCGGATCAGGCCGGGTGTGGTGGATCGTTACTACGACCTGAGCCGCCGCCCTGGTAACCGTCGGGCGATGATGGAGATCTTCCGCGTACTGCTGAAGGTCAACCAGGAGGAACTGGAAGGCACCAGCCAGCGCGTGGCGCAGATCACGGCGCCGACGCTGCTGCTTTGGGGCGAGAAGGACCGTTGGATTTCACCGAAGCATGTGCCGCTTTGGCAGCGCGACCTGCCCGGTATCGAGGTGAAGACCTACCCTGGCGTCGGGCATATCCCGATGGAAGAGATTCCGCAGCAGAGCGCGGCGGATGCGATGAGGTTCTTGTTGGGCTGACCGGTCGAACCTGGCTGTAGGGTGCGCCGCGCGCATCGAGTTTCCCGTGCGGACTTCCTGGTGCGCACGGCGCACCCTACCCAATCACCCCGAGCTCAAAAGAAAACGGCCCCGAAGGGCCGTTTTTCTCATCCGGTCAATGCTCAGGCAGCACTCGCTTGAGGCTCATCGAACTCTTCGCGGGTCTTGTACAGCAGGTCCAGGTTGTCGTGCTGCCACGGATGGAAGCCTTTCTTGAAGAAGTCCAGGTAGGTACGCACCAACGGGCGGAAGATACCGTTGCGCCCCCACATCCAGCTCAGGCCGTCGCGCCAGACGCGCCAGTTCCACAAGAGCCCGTCGCGCTTGAGCATGTGGGCCAGGCCGCGGGTGGTGTCGAGGACGAAGAAGAAGGTGCCCATCATCATCGCCCGGCGCAGCAGGCGATGACTGCCGCAGACCTGGTTGTACACGTCGAAGGCCACTGCCTTGTGCTCGGTTTCCTCCAGCGCATGCCAGCGCCACAGACGCGCCATAACCGGGTGGGCGCCAGCCATGTACTCGGGGTTCTTCAACAGACCATCGGCCATGATCGCGGTGATGTGTTCCAGGGCGGCAGTGGCGGCCAGTTGGCGGCGTGCAGAGAACTTCTTCTGCGTGTAGCGGATGCGTGCCTGGGCGCGGCGCTCGATGGCGCCGATGTCGTAGCCGAGGTCGCGCAGGCGATTGCTGTACTCCAGGTGCTCGCGGCTGTGGTGGCCTTCCTGGCCGATGAAGCCGCGGATCTGCTCCTTCAGGGTCGGGTCGTCGATCTGGTGGCGGAACAGGCGGACCGAGTCGATGAAGAAGCGCTCGCCGTCAGGGAAAAGCACCGACATCGCGTCGAACAGGTGGCTCTTGAAGGCATCGCCACTGTGCCAGTGGCGGGGCAGCGGATTGGGAAATTCGAAATCCATGTGGCGCGGGCGGATTACCAATCCTTCGGGTGTGGTGCTGGCCATGGGGGCTCCTTGAGTCTGTATGGACCATGGTCCCAATATCCGCTTGCCGGGTTTTGTAGGACAAGGTTATCTTCTGCCAACCTTCGGGTCATATCCGGCCACAACCAGAACAAGACGCCAATATGAAGCAATCCCTGACCTTCTCCGCCGAACTGGTGCCCGTCGCCTACGCCGAATCCTTGCTGGGTCTGGCTGAAGAGCTGGGCGTGGCGCGCGAGGCGCTGCTTGCCGGTGCGAGGGTCCGGCCGGAGATCCTCGGCACCCCCAATGGCCGCCTGTCGTTCCTCGATTTCAACCAGCTCGCCGGCACCGCCCTGCAATTGTGCCGGGAACCAGCCCTGGGCCTGCTGCTTGGCAGGCGCCTCAATGTCTCCACCCATGGAATCCTTGGCTATGCGGTGCTCTCCAGCGCCAACCTTGGTCGCGCCCTGCAGTTTGCCCTGAAGTACTACCGCGTCCTGGGACTGGCCTATGAACTGGAGCTGGTGGAGCAGGGCGATTGCCTGCAACTGCGGGCGACCGAATCTTTCCCGATGGGCCCCCTGGGGCGATTCGCCGGGGAAGGGCTGCTGGCCAGCTTCTTCAGCATCGCGCGCTTTCTGTTGGGTGAAGAGCTGCACGGGCAGCAAGTGGGTTTCGCCCACCCGGCGCCGGCCTATGCGGCGCGCTATGTGGAGGTCTTCGGTGTCGAAGCGCAGTTCGAGCAGTCCTGCCATTGGCTGAGCCTGCCCAAGCACTACCTGGAGCGGCCCATGGCCCTGGCAAACCCCGCCACGGTGCAGATGTGCCAGCAGCAGTGCGAGGCGTTGCTGGCCACCCTGGATGTGCAGGACGCGTTGCTGACCCGTGTGCGCCGCCTGCTCATGGCTCGTCCCGGCGATTTCCCCGACCTCGACGGTGCCGCCCGCGCCCTGCATACCAGCGGGCGCAGCCTGCGCCGACACCTGGCGGCCATGGGCACCAGTTATCAACAGGTACTGGACGAAGTGCGCAAGGGGCTGGCGCTGCAGTACCTCAGCAGCACCCAGCTGCCGCTGTTCGAGATCGCCGGCCTGCTGGGCTTCAACGATCCCTCCAACTTCCGCCGCGCCTTCCGCAAATGGACGGGCAGGCTGCCGAGCGATTATCGTGCCGGGCCGTGATGCCCATTCCCCGAGCGCCGCAGAGCGCACCGCCGTACCGGAGATGCCCGATGACCCAAGCCACAGCCCTGATTCGCGAAACCTTCCCCGTCGGCCCTTTGCAGTGCAACTGCACCTTGATCGGCGATCCGGTCAGCAAGAAGGCCATCGTCGTCGATCCGGGTGGCAACCACGAGCTGATCCTGGCACGCCTGGAGGCCCACGGCCTGAAGCTCGTCAGCATCATCCATACGCATGCCCACCTCGATCATTTCCTCGCTTCGGGCGAACTGAAGAAAGCCACCGGTGCAACCCTGCATCTGCACAAGGAAGACCAGTTCCTCTGGGACAGCCTGGAAATGCAGTGCCGCATGTTCGGTGTGCCCTACAAGCCAGTGCCGGCACCCGACCAGTGGCTGGCCGATGATGAGGAGCTGGCCTGCGGTTGCGGCGTTGCCGTCCACACTCCGGGGCACACGCCAGGCTCCATGAGCTTCTGGTTCCCCAAGGCCAAGCTGCTGATCGCAGGTGACACCCTGTTCCGCCGGGGCATTGGCCGTACCGATCTGTGGGGCGGCGACTACGGCACCATCGAACGCTCGATCAAGCAGCGCCTCTACAGCCTGGACGAGGATGCCACTGTGGTGACCGGTCACGGCCCGGACACGCGCCTGGGCGATGAGATGCGGGAAAATCCGTTCGTGCGAGCCTGATCTACGGAATTTTTACGCGCATTGATGTCTAATCGCCCGCAGCCACACCGGCTAAACGATTTCTCAGGAGTAAAAAGTCCATGTTCACCCCGCGTCGCCTGATCATCGCCGCCACCGCTTTCGCCATGCTGTCGGGCTGTGCTGCTCAGAATCCCTACAATCAACAGGGTGAAGTCCAGGCTCCCGCCGAAGGCGGCATGAGCAAAACCGCCAAGTACGGTGCCCTGGGCGCACTGGCGGGTGCCGTAGCCGGTGCCGCGATCAATCATGACAACCGTGGCAAGGGTGCGCTGATTGGCGCCGCCGTGGCTGGCGCTGCCAGCGCAGGCTACGGCTACTACGTCGACAAGCAGGAAGCCGAGCTGCGCCGCAGCATGGAAGGCACTGGTGTGCAGGTACAGCGCCAGGGCGACAACATCAACCTGATCATGCCCGGCAACATCACGTTCGCCACCAACTCGGCAGATATCGCCAGCAACTTCTACACCCCGCTGAACAACCTGGCGACGTCGTTCAAGCAGTACGACCAGAACAACATTGAAGTGGTCGGCCACACCGACAGCACCGGTAGCCACCAATACAACATGAACCTGTCGCAGCAGCGCGCCCAGAGCGTGGCCAACTACCTGATGGCCCAGGGCGTCAACGGCACTCGCGTTTCCTCCCGTGGCATGGGCCCGGACGTGCCGGTCGCCAGCAACGCCAACGAGGCGGGCCGTTCGCAGAACCGCCGTGTGGAAATCAAGCTGACGCCCATCCCCGGCGCCCAGGCTCCGCAGCAGTACTGATACTGCTCCACCACCACGAGGCCCGCTGTTGCGGGCCTCGTCGTTTCTGCCGCTCGTCGTGCGATTACTGGCGCAACGCCAGTTGTCACTTTCCTGTCTAGACTGCGTTGCAGGGTTCCACCGAACCCTGTTTGAACCGTCGGCCAACGCCCCCAGAGGCGCCGCCACGGACAAGGAGTAGTCAGGAGCGTGCATGGACGACAACCAATCCCCCTTCTCCCGCAAGTACCTGTTGCCGCTGCTGGTGACACTGACCCTGCTGCTCGTGCTCGGCGGTCTGGTTATCTGGCAATGGCTGGCTCTCGAAGCACGTAATCGCGACGAGTACGAGCAGCGCTTCAAGATAGAGGCGGAGGAAATTGCCCAGCGTGTCGGCATCCGGATGCGCGCTTATGAGATGGTCCTGCGTGGCATGTCCGGCCTGATGGTTGGTAGCACCGCCGTGTCTGCCGAGGAGTGGGCTCGGGCCACCGACCAGTTGCAGTTGCAGGACCGCTATCCGGGTATCCAGGCGCTGGCCTGGGCGCGTTACCTGAAACACGAGGAACTCAGCGAATTCGTCGGCGAGATCTGGGACCAGGGGCGTCGCGAGTTCCGCGTATTCCCGTCGGAGCCGAGGGACGAGTACCTGGTGGTGCAATACAGCAGCCCCATGGACTGGCGCAACCGACGTACCCTGGGCTTCGACATGCTCACCGAGGCGGTGCGCCGGGAGGCTATCAATCTCGCCTGGGAGACCGGCGAGGCCATCCTCACCGGACCGGTGAAGCTCAGGCAGGAAACCGATCAGCAAGTGCAGGGAGGACTGCTGCTCTACATGCCGGTGTACCGCCCTGATGCGCCCAGCAGCACCGTCGAGGAGCGCCGTGCGGCACTGATTGGCATGGTCTGCGGTGCCTTCCGCGTGAGCGACCTGATGGACGGCATCCTGGGGACCCAGAGCAGCCTCTACAAAATTGACCTGAAGGACCTCGGTAACCCAGGTCTGCCCCTGTTGGAGACGGTTGGTGGCGAACGCCAGCCACGTTTCCACCAGGTCCAGGAACTGAAACTGTTCGGCCGTACATGGGCTTTGGGCGTAGGCAGCACGGCCAAGTACGAGGCCATGCTGGGCAACAACCGCATCGCTTTCAGCCTCTGGACAGGCCTGGCGGCCGCGGTGCTGCTCTCGCTATTGGTAGGGGGCTACCTCTACCAGCGTGAGCGCCAATTGCAGCTCAGCCTGTCTTCCTCCATCGAACTTGCCGAGCGTGAGGAACGCTTCCGCCTGCTGCTGCAGCACCTGCCAGTGGCCACGCTTATCTGCGACGTCCAAGGGCGTATAGAAATGGCCAATGCCAGTGCTGGCGACTTGTTGGCTTGTGATACCGAATTCCTGCTGGGCCAGCGCCTGCAGCGATACCTGCCGAACATGGCTGCACTGGTGTCGAGTGAGGCTGACCAGGCGCCCACCCAGCTGACCGAGGTTGAAGTGCAACAGGAGGGGGGAGAGCGAATTCCGGTGGCGCTGACCCTGAGCAGCCTTAACCTTGGCGTGAATCATCGCTACCTGATCAACCTGGTGGATCTGCAGGCGCGCAAGAGCGCTGAGGAACGCTTCCGCCTGGTGGTCGAAGCCTCGCCCAACGCCATCGTCCTGGTGGATACCCAGGGGCGGATCGCCATGGTCAATCGGCAGGCCGAGCAGCTCTTCGGCTACAGCCGCCAGGAAATGCTCGATGCACCGGTGGAGAAACTGCTGCCCGAGGCGCTGCGCGAGTCCCATGTGGCGATGCGCGAAGGCTTCCTGCGCAAGCCCGAGCAACGGCGAATGGGCAGCAACCGCGAGCTGTTCGGCCAGCATCGCGACGGCACCATGATCCCCCTGGAGGTGGGACTTTCGCCGATCCGTGCAGGCCGCGAAGTCCTGGTACAGGCGGTGATCATCGACATCACCGAGCGCAGGGCGGCGGAACAGCGGCTGCGTGACCAGGCCGAGCAACTGATGCTGGCCAACCGGTACAAATCGGAATTCCTCGCCAACATGTCGCACGAGCTGCGTACGCCGCTGAACAGCATCCTGATCCTCAGCGACCAGCTACGGCAGAACATGGTCGGTAACCTGACCGAGAAGCAGACCCGGCACGCCGACATCGTCCACCGCGCCGGCAGCGACTTGCTGCAACTGATCAACGATGTCCTCGACCTGGCCAAGGTCGAGGCGGGGCGCATGCAGCTCAAGCTGGAGCCGCTGAACGTCCAGGACATGCTTGCCGAGCTGGATGGCAGCCTGCGGCCTATGGCCGAGATCAAGGGCCTGCGCCTGTCCACGCACATCCAGGCGGGCGTGCCGAGGGTTATCCACAGCGACCGCGTGCGCCTGCACCAGATTCTGCGCAACCTGTTATCCAATGCCCTCAAGTTCACCGAGCAGGGTGAGGTGGAACTGTCCGTGGAGCTGGACCCGTCGGCCGCAACCGATGAACGCGAAGTGCTGCGTTTTGCCGTGCGCGACACTGGTATCGGCATTCCCGAAGACCAGCACGATCGTATCTTCCAGGCTTTCCAGCAGATAGATGGTTCCACCAGCCGGCGCTTCGGCGGTACCGGGCTGGGGCTGGCCATCACGCGTCAACTGGTGCTCGCCCTGGATGGCGACATCACGCTGGAAAGTGTGCCGGGGCGGGGCTCGCGCTTTATCGTCCGACTGCCGGTGGCGGTGGCCGCCAGCCAGCCGAAGGACGACGAGACACCGCCGCAACCGGTGCGCAGCGGCCAAGGCCCGTCCGTGCTGATTGTCGAGGACGACGTCAATTTCGCCTCGGTGATGGCCGAGGAAGCCCAGGCCCACGGATTCTCCAGCGTTCACTGCCGCAGTGGAAAACAGGCCATCGCGCTGCTGCAGAGCGAGCGATTCGCCGCGGTCATCCTCGACATCCTCTTGCCGGACATCAGCGGCTGGCAGATCTACCGACGCCTACGCAGCCATGCGAACCACCGTGCCACGCCGGTGAACATCATCTCCTGCGTGCCACAGCCCCAGGACTGGAACGAGGACGATACCCGCTACCTGGTCAAGCCCATCGCCCGGGAAGACCTGGAGCAGGTGTTCCATGACCTGGAGGGCGGCACTCCGCCGGATGCGCGCAAGCTGCTGCTGGTGGAGGACGTGGATGTAGAGCGTGAGCACTACCGCGAACACCTGGAACAACTGGGCTTCAATGTGGTGGCCAGCGCCAGTGGCGAAGGGGCCCGGAAGGCCTACGCACAGAACGATTTCTCCGCCCTGGTGATCGACCTCGACCTGCCCGACCAGGATGGCTTCGAACTGCTCGACAGCCTCGACCGGGAACGTCCCCTGGACGGCTCGCGCGTGGTCATCAACACCGGTGTTGACGTCAATCAGCAGAACCTTCAGCGCTTGCGCCGCTATTCGGCAGTCGTGGTGCGCAAGGCGGGCGAGGACCTCGACAACCTCAGCTCGGCCGTGCAGGGCTTCCTTGCAGCCGTGCGTCAGCCGAACGCCCTCTCGGACATGGACCCTCTGGAAGGTAGCCGGGTGCTCCTGGTGGATGACGATGTGCGGAACATCTACGCCCTCAGCGCCTTGCTGGACGAGGCCGGCCTGAAGGTGACCGCCGCCCGCGACGGTCTGGAGGCCATCGAATGCTTCCAGCGTGAACCCTTCGACCTGATCCTGATGGACATGGCCATGCCCAATATGGACGGTTACACGGCCACCCGCGTGCTCAAGCAGGAGCACGGTTGCGCTATTCCGATCATCGCCCTGACCGCCCACGCAATGAAGGGCGACCGTGAGAAGTGCATCACCGCCGGTGCCGACGACTACCTGGCCAAGCCGGTCAGTCGCCAGGAAGTGCTGGACATGCTCTACCGCTGGCTGGAACAACCAGGAGGTCGCCATGGCGCACCTGCAGCTTAAAGAGGGCCTGGCGGCCAACATCCTGCTGGTGGTGGACGACCGCCAGGAAAACCTCGCCGCCATGGAGGCGTTGCTGGACGACGGTGAATGGCAGGTCCGTACGGTGGATTCAGGCGAGGCCGCGCTCAAGTGTCTGCTGGAAGAGGAAGTCGGCCTGGTACTGCTGGACGTGCAGATGCCGCGCATGGACGGTTTCGAAGTGGCTCGGTTGATGCGTAGCAGTCCGTTGACCCGCTTCACGCCGATCATCTTCATCTCCGCCATCGCCCATACCCAGGACGCAGTGCTCCGTGGCTACTCCTCCGGTGCGGTGGACTTCATTCTCAAGCCGTTCGACCCCCAGGTGCTGCGTCACAAGATCCAGTCGCTGCTGGCCCACGAGCGCAATCGGCGCGACCTGCTGCAGCTCAGCCAGCAACTCGACACCGCGCGCGCCTTCAACGCCTCGGTGCTGGAGAATGCCGCCGAGGGCATCCTGGTAGTGGGCGAAGACGGCCTGATCAGTTTCGCCAACCCGGCCATGGCGCAGATGCTCCAGGGCAGCGTGGACGATCTGGAGGGCCGGCCACTGCTGAGCCTGATTGCCCATCCCGAAATGGCGAGCGAATGGAAACTGTCGGATTTCTACCGCCACTGGAGGCAGAACCAGACCTACCGCCTGCATGACGCCAGTCTCAAGACAATGGGGGGCGAGCGTCTGCCGGTGGCACTGTCGTCCTCGCCGCTGCCACGGCTGCAGCGCTCCATGGTGGTCATTGCCCTGGATATGTCAGTGGTGCGTCAGTTGCACGCCCAACTGGAGTCCCAGGCAATCACCGATGCCCTGACCGGACTGCTCAACCGCCGAGGCTTCCACCAGGCGCTGGAGGCTTCCCTGGCGCGCATCGAACGTAACGGCAAGCGCATGGCGGTGCTCTACCTGGACCTGGACGGTTTCAAGCTGATCAACGACTCCCTGGGCCATGAGGCCGGCGACCGCGTGCTGCGACGGGTAGCGGAACAGTTGAAGAACTGCCTGCGCCCCTACGACATCCTGGCGCGCATGGGGGGCGACGAATTCACTGCACTCCTGGATACCCTCGACCACCCCGAAGACGCTGCAAGGGTTGCCGAGAAACTCATCGAACTGGTCTCGGTGCGCCACCGCATCGAGGGCATCGATGTCACCCTCGGCGCCAGCGTCGGCATCGCCTGCTTCCCCGAGTGCGGACAGAGTGTGGACGGCCTGTTGCGCGCGGCGGACATCGCCATGTACGAGGCCAAGCGCGCCGGTCGTCAGCAGTACCGCTTCTACTCGCCGGAAATGAATGGCCGCGCCCGCTCCCGTCTGATGCTGGAGGAAAGCCTGCGCAATGCCATCGAGCAGAACGACTTCCATCTGGTGTACCAGCCGCAGGTCAACCTGGAGACCGGTCGCCTGCGTGGCTTCGAGGCGTTGTTGCGCTGGGAACATCGAGTGGCCGGCACCGTGGCGCCCAATGTATTCATCCCGCTGCTGGAGGAAACCCGCCTTATCAACCGCCTGGGCGACTGGGTACTGCGGGAGGGGGCCAGCCAGTGCAGCGCCTGGCAGCCGACCTTTGGCAGCGACCTGGTGGTGAGCCTGAATGTCAGTCCGGTGCAGTTCGGCATGCCGCAACTGGTGGATGACCTGCGGCGGGTGCTCGGGGAATTCCGCTTGCGCCCCGAGCAGTTGGAAGTGGAGGTCACGGAAAGCGCGTTGATGCAGGACCTGGAGCTGACCCGCGAACAGCTCAGGCAGCTGCGTGCCCTGGGGGTGCGTATCGCCATCGACGACTTCGGCACGGGCTATTCGTCCCTGGCCTACCTGCGGCATTTCGAGCTGGATACCCTGAAGATCGATCGCCTGTTCATTTCCAACATGCTGGAGTCGCGTCGCGACGCCGCGGTGGTCAGCACCATCATCGACCTCAGCCGCCACCTGGGACTGGAAGTGATCGCCGAGGGGGTGGAGACCCTGGCGCAGCGCGACTGGCTGCTGGAACACGGCTGCACTTTCATGCAGGGCTTCCTGGTGGCGCCCGGGCTGCCGGTGGCCAAGGCTGAGGCCTTCCCGAAAGTGGTGGACTGGGTCGCGTTGCGCGAGGGATCAGATAGCCTGACGGCCTCTCCCTGAAACCGGGGCAGGCCATCACGCATACCGGAAGTCGCGGGCCTACACTTCATTAGTCGGGGCATCGGGGTTCGCGCCCGCTGCCTATTGAGAAAAGGAGGCTCCATGTACTGCTTTGTTGTGGCGTATCCCAATGCACCGGGCGCCAAGTTCGACTTCACCTACTACTGTGAGGAACACATCCCGCTCCTGTCCCGCCTGATCGGCGAAAACCTGGTGAAGCTCGAAGTGCGCAAGGGCTTGGCTGCAGCGGATGGCGCCGTGGCGCCGTTTATCTGCATGGCCAATATCTGGGTACTGTCGGTGGATGAATTGCGCAGCACTCTGGAACTGAACGGCGACGAGATAAGCGCCGATATCGCCAACTACACCAACCTGGCGCCGTTGCTCCAGGTAGATGAGGTGCTACAGACGGCCTAGAGCAAGAAAAAGCCCGCCAATCGGCGGGCTTTTCGTATCCGGCTCAGGCTGCCGGGAATTGCTGGTGCAGCCGCACCAGCTGGGCATCCTTGGCCTCCCACAGGCGGTTCACCCATTGCTGGAAGGCCAGGCGGTATTGCTCGTCCTGGTCGTAGTTCTTGCCGATGAACTCGCCAGGAATCTCCAGTTTCTCGATGCGTACCACTACCTGGCGCAAGCGGCCGGCCAGCAAGGTCCAGAAATTCGGGTTGCCATCCGGGTAGTGAATGGTGACGTTGACCAGCGAATGCAACTGCTCACCCATGGCGTCGAGCACGAAGGCGATGCCGCCTGCCTTGGGCTTGAGCAGGTATTGGAAAGGCGAACCCTGTTCGTCGTGTTTGGCACGGGTGAAGCGGGTGCCTTCGAGGAAGTTGAAAATGCCCACCGGGTTGTCACGGAACTTGTCGCAGGTGCGGCGGGTGGTTTCCAGGTCCTTGCCCTTTTTCTCCGGGTGCTTGGCCAGGTAAGCCTTGGAGTAGCGCTTCATGAAGGGGAAATCCAGCGCCCACCAGCACAGGCCGATCACCGGGACCCAGATCAACTCCTGCTTGAGGAAGAAACGCAGCAGACGGATGCGCCGGTTGAACAAGTGTTGCAGGACCAGGATGTCCACCCAGCTCTGGTGATTGCTGGTGACCAGGTAGCTGTGCTGGTAATCGAGCCCGGCCAGTCCGTCGACGTCCCAGCGGGTGTCGCGCACCAGGCGCATCCACAACTTGTTGCAGCTGATCCAGCCCTCGGCGATGAAGCTAGCGGCCCAGTTCAGCACGCCCTTGGTGGCGCGGAAGGGCAGCAGCAGCTTCAGCAGCGTCACAGCGAACAGCGGCATGCACCAGAACAGGGTGTTGAGCGCCAGCAGGACAGCTGCCAGGGCGCCGAGCAGGGGGGCGGGGATAAAGCTGAGCATGAAAGGGTGGAGCCTCACCGTGGGTGGTCGTAGCCACCGCGTCATGGATAGGGCCCGCTGCATTCCCTGACTGCGGGCAGAATGGTGGCCAAGGTTAACGGTTGTTCACTCAACTGCAAGCGGGAAGGGTGACCGGGCGGTCGGGAGCGAGGCTAATTCGTCGGCTCTGTTGTAGGGGCGAATGAATTCGCCCCTACAGAGGAAATTCCCGGCAAGGTGTGGTTCTGTCAGCCCTCGCTACCGCACGCCGCCTGGATCGCCGTCAGTGCGATGGTGTGGATGATGTCGTCCACCACGACATTGCGCGGCAAGTCGTTCACCGGCTTGCGCAGGCCCTGGAGCATCAGGCCGCCACTGGCTGCGTGATTGCCCTGTTGCACGGCCTTGTAGGCCGCATCACCGCTGGCGAGGTCGGGGAAGACGAACACCGTGGTGCGTCCGTCCCTGGCGGCGGCATAGGGCAGGGGGCCTTCGATGGGCAGGTCCGGGCGGGCGGCTCGGGCCAGGCGCGTAGCCTCGCCGACCTTGGCCAGCTCAGCTTCGTCTGTCGAATCGCAGATCAGCGCCACGCGTGGGGTTATCCCCAGCGCCTCGGCGGAATCCGCACTCTGCAGCGCGATTTCCGCCAGGTCGCTGGCGTCGGGATCGGGGTTCACCGCGCAGTCTCCGTAGACCACCACTTGTTCCGGCAGCAGCATCAGGTAGACGGAAGAGGCGATGCGGTAGCCGGGCGCCGATTTGATCAGCTGCAGCGCCGGGCGAATAGTGTTCGCCGTGGGGTGGATGGCACCGGACACCAGGCCGTCCACTTCGTCCAGGGCCAGCATCATGGTGCCGAGCACAACGCTGTCTTCCAGCTGCGCGGTTGCCATGGGCGCATTGAGGCTCTTGTTCTGGCGCAGTTCCACCATGGGCTGCACATAGCGTTCGCGGACCTTGTCCGGATCGAGGATTTCCAGGCCCTCCGGCAGGTCGATGCCCTGCGCCCTAGCCACGGCATGAACATCGTCCGGCTTGGCCAGCAGCACACAATGGGCGATGCCTCGAGCCTGGCAGGCGGCGGCAGCCTGCACGGTGCGCGGCTCGCTGCCTTCAGGCAGGACGATGCGCTTGCCGGCGAGCTGGGCCTGCTGGATCAGGCGGTGGCGGAACGCCGGGGGAGACAGACGCGGGGTCGCGCTGGGAGCGCCGCAGCGGGCGCGCAGCCAGTCGAGGTCGAGGTTGCGGGCGACGAACTCGGTGACTTTCTCCGCGCGCTCGCGGTCGTCCACCGGGATTTCCTTGTTCATCCGGTTGAGGTTGGTCGCCGTGTCATAGGTGCCGGTTGCCACGCCCAGCACAGGCAGGCCGCCTTGCAGGGCACCTCGGCACAGTTCCAGGGTGCGTGGGTCGGGCTGGATATCGCTGGAGAGCAGCAGGCCCGCAAGCGGCACGCCGTTCATGGACGCCAGGCTGGCGGCGAGGATGATGTCGTCGCGATCGCCAGGCGTCACCACTAGCACGCCCGGTTTGAGCTGTTGCACGGTGTTGGGCACGGTGCGTGCGCAGACGACTATCTTCTGCACGCGGCGCTGGTCGTAGTCGCCGGCATTGATCACCTGGGCCTGCAGCAGGTCGGCGACGTCGCGGGTTCGCGGTGCGTTCAGTTCGTCCAGCCAGGGCACGCTGCCCAGCAGGCGGAAGTCGTCGCCGCGGAGCAGGGGTGACTGCTCCTTGAGGCGGCGGGCGAATTCGTCGTCGCGCACCTTGTTGAGGATCACCCCGAGGACCTTCGGGTCACGCGGTCCGCCGAATTGCTGGGCCTGGATCTCCAGGCGATCGGACAATTCCGAGAGACTCTCGTCTTCCGGCGCCGATACCAGGATCACGTCGGCGTCCAGGCTCTTGGCCAGGTGGAAGTTGATGCGCGCGGCGTAGCTGGCGTGTCGGGTCGGCACCATGCCTTCGACAATCACGACGTCCTTGTCCTCGGCGGCCTTATGGAACAGGCCGGTGATGTCTTCCAGCAACTCGTCCAACTGGCCGTCGGCGAGCATCCGCTCCACCTGGGACTGCGCCAGTGGCGTCGGTGGTTTGAGACCATGGGTGCGGGCCACCAGCTCGGTGGAGCGCTCCGGGCCGAGGTCGCCGGGGTGGGGCTGGGCCACCGGCTTGAGGAAGCCGACCTGCAGGCCAGCCAGCTCCAGGGCACGTACCAATCCCAGGCTGGTGGAGGTCAGACCGACGCCGAATCCGGTCGGGGCGATGAAAAAGCAGTGCATGGGGCTCCTTGGCGAAAACGGTTCAGGCGAGCAGGCCTAGGGTATCGAGGGCGATCTGGCGTTCTTCGTTGGTCGGCACCACCAGCACGCGTGGATGGCCACGCTGGTGGATGGGGCCGGCGATGCCGCGCACGCAGCGCGCGTTGGCTTCGCGGTCGATGGCCAGGTTGAGCAGCTTCAGGTGATCCACCGTGCGGCTGCGCACAAGGGGTGAATTCTCGCCGATCTCGCCGGTGAAGATCAGCCCGTCCAGCTGTGGCAGAGCGCAGCTTACGGCCGCCAGGGTCTTGGCCAGGCGATAGCAGAAGACTTCGATGGCCAGGGTGGCGCCGGCGTGGCCCTGGTCGCGGGCTGTTTCCAGGCTGCGCATGTCCTTGGCCAGATTGGAGAGGCCGAGCAGACCGCTTTCCTGACGCAGTACCTGGTCGATCTTCTCCAGGCTCCAACCAAGGCTGCGGTGCAACTGGGTATAGAGATGCGGGTCGATATCGCCGCAGCGGTTGGCCATGACCAGGTTCATGCTGGCGTCGCGGCTCTGGCCGTTGACGATGGCGCAGGCGGAGCTGTGCTCGCCGACGTGCGCGGAAAGCCAACAGCTGTCTCCGAGCGATAGTCCGGCCAGCTCGGCGGCACGGCGACTGACGAAACGGTGGCTGTTGCCGTGGAAGGCATAGCGGCGCAGACCGTGGTCGCGGTAGACGGCATCCGGCAGGGCGAGGCGGTAGACGTGCTCGGGCATGCTCTGGTGGAAGGCCGTATCGAACACGGCCACATGGGGCAGGTTCGGCAGCAGGTGCATGGCGGCGTCGATGCCGACCAGGCTGGCCGGCATCTGCTGCGGCGCCAGCGGGACCAGGGCCTGCAGGCAGCGGATCACCTGGGCATCCACGCGGCAGGCGGAGTTGAACAGCTCGCCACCGTGCAACACGTGGTGGCCGACGCCATGCAGCTTGCCGCCGGCCGCACCCAGGACAATGGGCATCAGCTGCGACAGCGCGGCGCGGTGGTCGGCGTTGGGGATCATCAGACTGTCTTTGTCACCGCCGCGCTGCCAGCGCAGTTCGGCGTTACGGCTGCCAAGCCCGTCGGCCATGCCGTGGAGGATGAACTGACTGTGGGCCTCGTTGACCAGGGCGAAGCGCAGGGATGTCCTGCGGGCATGGATCACCAGGATGTTGCGTGCAGGCATCAGGTTTCCTCGGTGGGGACAGGGGCCATGCCCTGGGCGCACCAGCCGCAGGGGAAGAGGCGGCCCAACTGGTCGGCGCGTTGCGCGGGATCGAGCACCCAGGCGCGCGACTGCCAGGGTGGCTGGTGCCGCAAGTGCTGAGTATGGCCGCAGGAAAGCACTGCCACCCAGTGACCGTCCTCGTCTTGCCTGTAGCCGACCAGCCGGGGCCGCCCGTCAGCGTTCGGGTCGCAATCGACTTGCCGCGCGGTTAAACTTGCTCGTTCATCATTCATTCGCAGAAGGTCTCGCACCATGCTGATCGCCGCCAACAAGGCCGTGTCCATCGACTATACCCTTACCAACGACGCCGGTGAGGTGATCGACAGTTCCGCTGGCGGCGCTCCGCTGGTGTACCTGCACGGCGCCGGCAACATCATCGCTGGCCTGGAACGTGCACTCGAAGGCAAGCAGATTGGTGACGAGCTGAATGTTGCCGTCGAGCCCGAAGATGCCTACGGCGAGTACAGCGCCGAGCTGGTCGCTACCCTGGACCGCGCCATGTTCGAAGGCGTCGACCAGCTGGAAGTCGGCATGCAGTTCCACGCCTCCGGCCCGGACGGCAGCATGCAGATCGTTACCATCCGCGACATCGACGGCGACGACGTAACCGTTGACGGCAACCACCCGCTGGCCGGCCAGCGCCTGAACTTCAAGGTCAAGGTAGTCACCGTGCGTGACGCCAGCGACGAAGAGATCGCCCACGGTCACATCCACGGCGAAGGCGGTCACCACCACTGACCGATCGTCCGCGACTGTCGACCCGGCAATTCGCGAATCGGCTGCTAAGCTGAAAAAACCGAAAAGGCGCCCCGGGGCGCCTTTTTTGTCCGCTGTGAAATCCCTGAGATTTTCGAGGAGTCAGTCATGAGTGCCTTTCACGACCTCAATCTGCGTGCGCTCGACGGTCAGGATCTGCCGTTGGCGCCGTACAAGGGCCAGGTGGTGTTGGTGGTGAATGTCGCCTCCAAGTGCGGCCTGACGCCCCAATACGCCGGGCTGGAAAAGCTCTACCAGCAATACCGTGACAAGGGTTTCACCGTGCTGGGCCTGCCGTGCAACCAGTTTGCCGGGCAGGAGCCGGGCAGCGAGGACGAGATCCGCGAGTTCTGCAGCCTGAACTACGGTGTGACCTTTCCCCTGGGCAGCAAGATCGAGGTCAACGGATCGGCCCGTCACCCGCTGTATCGCCTACTGGCGGGCGAGGGCGCCGAATTCCCCGGCGAGATCACCTGGAACTTCGAGAAGTTCCTTGTCGGCAAGGACGGCCGCGTGCTGGCGCGCTTCTCTCCGCGCACCGCGCCGGACGATCCCGCGCTGATCCAGGCTGTCGAAAAGGCCCTGGCCTGATGCACCTCCTGCACTCATGAACGCTTGACCGTAGGAGCCAGCTTGCTGGCTCCTACGTTTCCTCCCCCGGCAGTAACTTCCCCGGCTTTTAGTGCTCGATCAGCGTCGTCAATAGTGCTGGGCAAGGCGAGACGACCGGTCATATGCTCGCCGCCATGACCAGTATCCGACTCGACAAACGCGACCTCATTCTCGCCAAGGGCTCCCAGGTGATGACCCGCCGTGGCTACCACGGTACCGGCGTGCAGGAGATCGTCCAGGCCGCGGGCATTCCCAAGGGCTCCTTCTATCACTACTTCGCCAGCAAGGAAGACTTCGCCCTGCAGGCGCTGGAGTACCTCTACCTGCCGCGCCTGGATCGTTACGCACAGGCCCTGGGCAATTCGGCGCTGAGTCCGCGCCAGCGCATCCTCGGCTATTACCGCGAGCTGCTGGTGCACTTCTCCAGCCGCGAGAAACCGGAATACCACTGTTTCATCGGCAGTCTCGGCTTCGAGATGGCAGAACTCTCGCCCGCCATCGGCGAGCAGGTTGAACGCATCCTCCAGGGCTCGGTGGACATCCTCCAGGCCTGCCTGGAAGAGGCCGTGGCTGTGGGCGAGCTGTCCGCCGATGAGGACTGCGCCAACCTCGCGGCGTTCATCGCCAATGCCTGGCAGGGCGTGTTGACGCGCCTGAAGGTGGGCGGTGGCACCGTACCCATGAACGCATTCGTCGACCGTCTGGAGCTGCTGCTCCGGGCGTGATTTTTCAATGCCTTGAAACCGAGACGACCGGTCATATGGCCGGCCACAGGAGAACCGATGACCGCTCCCGTACAAGCCCTCTTCGAACCCTTCCGCCTCGGCGGCCTGGAACTGCCTACCCGCGTGGTGATGGCGCCCATGACTCGCTCTTTCTCGCCGGGCGGCGTGCCTAACGCCAAGGTGGTGGAGTACTACCGCCGCCGCGCCGCGGCCGGTGTCGGCCTGATCATCACCGAGGGCACCACCATCGGTCACAAGGCCTCCAACGGTTATCCCCATGTGCCGCGCTTCTTCGGTAACGACGCCCTGGCCGCCTGGAAGGAAGTGGTTGATGCCGTGCACGCCGAAGGCGGCCGCATCGTCCCGCAGCTCTGGCATGTGGGCAACGTACGTCGCCTGGGCACCGAACCGGACGCAAGCGTTCCCGGCTACGGCCCGACGGAAAAGGTGAAGGACGGCCAGGTGGTGGTTCATGGCATGACCAGGGACGACATCCAGGAAGTGGTTGCCGCTTACGCCCAGGCCGCGCGTGATGCCAAGGCCATCGGCATGGACGGCGTGGAAATCCATGGCGCCCACGGTTACCTGATCGACCAGTTCTTCTGGGAGGGCACCAACCAGCGCACTGACGAGTACGGCGGCAGCCTGGCCAACCGCTCGCGCTTCGCCATCGAAGTGATCCAGGCCATCCGCGCCGCCGTTGGCCCGGACTATCCAATCATCTTCCGCTACTCCCAATGGAAGCAGCAGGACTACACCGCGCGCCTGGTGCAGACCTCCGACGCCCTGGGTGAATTCCTCAAGCCGCTGTCCGATGCCGGTGTGGATATCTTCCACTGCTCGACCCGCCGCTTCTGGGAGCCGGAGTTCGAAGGCTCCGATCTCAACCTCGCCGGCTGGACCCGCCAGCTCACTGGCAAGCCCACCATCACCGTCGGCAGTGTCGGCCTGGATGGCGAGTTCCTGCAGTTCATGGTCAAGACCGACAAGGTCGCCCAGCCCGCCAATATCGAAGGCCTGCTGGAGCGCCTGAACAAGGACGAGTTCGACCTGGTTGCCGTGGGCCGTGCCCTGCTGGTGGACCCGGACTGGGCGGTGAAGGTGCGCGAAGGCCGCATGCAGGACATCCTGCCGTTCAGCCGAGACGCACTGGCCAGCCTGGTGTAAGGCACTTGAGTGAAGAAGCCCCGCTAATGCGGGGCTTCTTATTTGTGGCCTTGACTCGAGTTCCCTCAAACCCTCTTTCAGTTGGGCTGACACCACATCCTCCTGCGGTCACTGTGCGCGCACCACAACAAGCGCCGGCACACCCGCCGAAGGAGTAACCCATGCGCATTGGCCTGGTAGTGGATGCCACCTGCGACCTGCCCCAGGACTTCCTCGTCACGCACCATATCCCGGTGCTGCCCATCCGCATCCGGCTGGGGGAGCATTCCCTGGTGGATCGCCGCGTACCCCAGGCGACCCAAGCCTTCTACGGCGAATTGCTGCCCAAGGTCGGCCCGGCCGATCGCAGCGAGCCGCTGCAGGTGGTGGAAATGCAGGAGTGGTTCCTGGAAGAGCTTGTCACCCGCTTCGACCATGTGATCTGCCTGACGATTGCCTCCCAGCGCAGCCCGATCTTCGAGCACGCAACCCAGGCCTCCTTCGGTCTGCTCCAGCGCTATCGCGACCGTCGTTCGGCAGCTGGGGTGGCCGGGCATTTCGCGATGCGCGTGATGGATGGCGGCAACATCTTCGCCGGCACCGCAGTGCTGGCTGCCGAGGCAGCGAGGCTGATCGGTGATGGTGCCCACCCCAACGCCGTGCGTGCGCGGCTGGAACAGTTGGCAGGGCAGGTCTGTACCTTTCTCGTGCCGGACGATCTCGGCCATCTGCGCCAGCGAGGATTCCAGAAGGGCGAGCGCAGCGGGCTGCTCGACCGCCTGCGTGGCGCTGCACTGGGGCTGGGCTCGTTGCTGGATGTGAAACCGGTGATCAGCGTGCAGCAGGGTGAGGACAAACCCGTGTCGCTGTCCCCCAACTTCGACAAGGCGGCGGAGAAGCTTCTGGCCCATGCGTGCTTGCGGGTAATGGCAGGTGAGCTGCTAGCGCCCCAGCTGTGCATCAGTTATGCCGGGGAGCTGTCGCTGGTACGAGATCTGCCAGGCTTCGCCGAACTGGAAACGGCCTGTGTCGAGCGCGGGGTTGCATTGCACCTGGCGATGCTGAGCCCCACCGGGGCGATCAATCTGGGGCGTGGCGCTCTGAGTCTGGCCTACGCCGCGCCACCGGCGGCGTTTTCCTAGGCCTGCGGGGGCAAGCTACTACCAGCCGGGACTTCCAGCTCGGGGCGGCGGGCATGTGCCAGGTACTGCTCGAACTGCTGAACGATGGCTTCCCAGCCTTGGCGGCCGGCGTGCATGCGTGCGTTGAGGCGCACGCGACGCAGGCATTCCGGGTCTTCCAGCAACCAGGTGGCGGCCTCGATGAAACTGGTCGGCTCGTCCGGCAGCGCCAATGCGCCATTGTGCCCATGGCGAATGTGTTGGGCGGCCGCCGCCTGGTCGAATGCGACCACCGCCAGGCCGGAAGCCAGGGCTTCCAGCACCACATTGCCGAAGGTTTCCGACAGGCTCGGGAACAGGAACAGGTCGCCGGATGCATAGTGGCGGGCCAGCTCCTCGCCGCGTTGCACACCACAGAAGATGGCCTCCGGCAGGGCGCGTTGCAGTGCCAGGCGTTGCGGACCGTCGCCCACCACCACCAGTTTGAGGCGCAGCTGTGGATAACGTTGCTGCAGGCGCTGGAACGTTTCACCGAGCAGGCCGAGATTCTTCTCCGCTGCCAGGCGCCCAACGTGAATCACCGCGATTTCCTGTTCACCCACACCCCACTGCGCGCGCAGTTCGGGGCAGCGGCGGGCCGGGTTGAACAACTGGCCGTCTACGCCTCGCGAAAGCAGCTGCAGGCGCTCGAAGCCGCGCCGGGTGAGGTCCTGCAACTGGCTGACGCTGGGTACCAGGGTCAGTCGTGTGGCGTTGTGGAACCAGCGCAGGTAGTTGGTCAGCAAGCGGGTCAACAGGCCCGCGCCGTAATGACCGGTGTACTGCTGGAAGTTGGTGTGGAAGCCACTGACCACGGGAATCCCCAGGCGCCGTGCGGCGCGCAGGGCGGAGAAACCCAGCGGACCCTCGGTGGCGATATAGAGCACGTCCGGCTTGCGCTGGCGCCAGCGGCGCAACAACTTGTGCAGGCAGGACTGGCCCCATTGCAAGCCGGGGTAGCCCGGCAGCGGCCAGCCGCGGATCAGCATCAGATCATCGTCGCTCCGGCGGCCTTGGTCGCACGACTGGCGCGGACGCACCAGCTGCAGCCGATGGCCGGCGGCGCGCAGGCCATCACAGAGGCGGCCAAGGGTATTGGCCACGCCGTTGACTTCGGGCAGGAAGGTTTCGCTGATCAGCGAGATGTACAGGGGCGCTGTGGTCATGCAACCAGTGTCGACAAGGGCCATGTAGCCCGCGTGACAACCCTGTGACGCCTCTGTGACTACCGGCCGCTGGCGGCAAGAATTTGCCGTCCAAGGGCCTGGCTGTCCCGATCAGGAAATCCGCGAAGCTTTGATTTTCAACGCCTTGGCTCGAATGACGGAAATGGCATGGTACTTGAGTACCAACGCGCGGATCCCCTTAAAGGAGCGGCAAAGGTGTCAATCAACTCGATCGGCGGGGCTGGTGCGGGCAGCGCCTTGTCCGGCCTTGGATTCCGTAACAGCAAATCTTCAAAGGAGAGTGAGGATCCCTTTGGGATCAACACCAGGGAGGAGCCTCGACGCACTGCGTCTCCCGGCTCGGAGCGCGACTACCGGGCCTGGCAGGCAACCGAGGAGGGCTTTGCCCGAATGCGGGTGGAGCTACAGAACTCCGCTGGGAAGTTGCAAATGAGCAACAAGGACCTGCCGGCCGACCTGGGGTTGGGTGGCAAGACTGCGGTGGAGAAATTCCAGGAGTACATGGACAAGTCACCGGCCGAGAAGATGCGCGATGCCATCCTCGCGGAGATGGGGCTGACCCAGGAAGAACTCGACGCCATGCCGCCGGAGCAGCAGGAGGCGGTGGAGAAGGAAATCGCCGAGCGCTTCCAGCAGAAGATGGAGATGCAGGCCAAGGAAGCGGAGGAGGAGCGACAAGCGAGGGAGAATCCGATCAATATTCAGGCATGATCAGCAGCGTGCGCATGGCAGGCCCCGATGTGACCGGGGCCCGCCGCTCGTGCGGCCGGACGGTTCAGCGAACCAACTGGCCGGATTGTTTCTGCAGGGCCAGGTCGCCCTGCTCTCGTACCCAGAACAGCGTGGCGCCGGCCACGGCAGCCGGCATCATCAGGATGTTCACGAAGGGAATCATCAGCGCCAGGTAGGTGATGCCGCCAAAACCCAGGCTCTGCCAGCGCTTCTCGCGCAGCCAGGCGAGCATCTCGTTCCAGCCCAGCTTGTGGTTGTCCGCCGGGTAGTCGATGTACTGCACCGCCATCATCCAGATACCAAAAACGATCCACAGCGGGGCGGCCAGCAGGTTCACCCCCGGAACGAAGGACAGGATCAGCAGGGCTCCGGCACGCGGGAGGAAGTAGGCCAGCTTGCGCAGCTCGCGGCCCACGGTGCGCGGGATCATCGCCATCAGCTCGGCCCAACTGAAGGCCGGGAAGTCGTCCTGGCCACGAACCACCACTTCCACCTTTTCCGCGAGGAAGCCGTTGAACGGCGCGGCGATGATGTTGGCCAGCATGGTGAAGCTGAAGAACACCATGACCAGCACCAGAAGCACGAAGAGGGGCCAGATCAGGTACTGGAGGAAGCTCAGCCAGTCTGGAAGGCTGGGCATGAAGGCATCGACCCAGCCGCTGAATTCCCCTATCGCGAAGCCGATCAAGGCAGCGAACAGCAGCAGATTCACGGTCAGCGGCAGCAGGACGAACAGGCGCAGTCCGGGGCTCAGGACCAGCTTCAGTCCTTCGCCCAGGTATTGCGGCCCGGATAGTGCGGGTGCAGGCATGGTGGTTCCCCAAGGTTGCAAACGCGCCGACCTTAACGGCTTTGCCGGCGCCGTGGAAAGCCTGGAAAAGGCTCGGAACAAATTTGATCGCGGTTGCGCCAATAGGTGCGTCCTATGGCCGGGATTGAGAGCGGGTATTTCCGCTATCGAAGGGGCCTTAGTAACCTTGCGCCCATTCCTGGCCGATCGTTGACGGCCAGACCTGGTTCAACGGGGCCACTGCATTCAAAGCCTTCCCCAAGTGCCGCAGTGGCCCCTTTTTATGCCCAGCAGGGCGGGAGTCAGTCATGTCCGAAGTACGCCATTCGCGGGTCATCATCCTCGGGTCCGGTCCTGCCGGTTACTCCGCGGCTGTCTACGCCGCCCGTGCCAATCTCAAGCCGCTGCTGATCACCGGCATGCAGGCGGGCGGGCAACTGACCACCACCACAGAGGTCGACAACTGGCCTGGCGACCCCCATGGCCTGACCGGCCCGGCGCTGATGCAGCGCATGCAGGAACATGCCGAGCGTTTCGAGACCGAGATCGTCTTCGACCACATCAACGCTGTGGACCTGGCCGGCAAGCCCTTCACCCTGGTTGGGGATAGCGGCACGTACACCTGCGACGCGCTGATCATCGCCACCGGTGCCAGTGCCCGTTACCTGGGTCTGCCTTCGGAGCAAGCGTTCATGGGTAAGGGCGTGTCCGCCTGCGCCACCTGCGACGGTTTCTTCTACCGCAACCGCGAAGTGGCGGTGGTGGGCGGCGGGAACACAGCTGTGGAAGAGGCGCTGTACCTGGCCAACATCGCCAGCAAGGTGACCCTGGTGCATCGCCGCGAGACCTTCCGTGCCGAGAAGATTCTCCAGGACAAGCTGAAAGCGCGCATCGCCGAAGGCAAGATCGAGCTCAGGCTGAATGCCGAAGTGGACGAAGTGCTGGGCGACGACATGGGCGTCACCGGCGTGCGCCTCAAGCGCAACGATGGCGGCACTGACGAGCTGAAGGTAGACGGATTGTTCGTCGCCATCGGCCATACCCCGAACACCTCGCTGTTCGAAGGCCAATTGGCGCTCAAGGACGGCTATCTGGTGGTCAATGGCGGTCGTGACGGAAACGCCACCGCCACTAGTATCCCCGGTGTGTTCGCCGCTGGCGACGTGGCCGACCACGTCTATCGCCAGGCCATCACCTCGGCCGGCGCGGGCTGCATGGCCGCCCTGGACGTCGAGCGCTACCTCGACGCGCACTAAGTTTCAGCCTGATGAGGAAAAGCCCCGCCAATGCGGGGCTTTTCTTTTGTGTCAGGCCAACTTTTCTTTCACGGTGTCAAGCTGCAGATGAGCTTCAGGATGGTTTGGGCCTGGCCAGTGTGAGTCACCCCTCGCCCTTTGGGAGAGGAGCGGGGGGAGAGGGAAGCGTCAGGTCGGCTGGGTGTCCAGCGTGGCAGCCCTTCGGCCTACCTGGCGAATGAATTCGCCCCTACGGAGAAGCGCGCAACCCTGACCCGGATCTGCCTTGCAGGGCCGGGCACCGCTCCGCTACGGATCAAACCCAGGTATTCAGCGACAGGGTCCGCGCGCTCATGCGCTGGTACAGGCCCTGGGCTTCCAGCAGCAGGGATTGCCGGTCCACGGTCAATTCGATCGCCTTGCGGCCTTCCGCCTCGCAGCGATACAGGCTTTGCTGGGGTTGCTGGCGAAGGCAGTGGTAGCGCATGCGGCGGGCTTCCACGCGCATGCTCGACAGGTCGATGTAGGCAACGTGCAATTGTTCGCTCTGGCCCGTTCCCAGGTCGCAGCGATGCAGCGCCGGCGTGTGGGTGAAGGGTGTGCCGGAGAGCATCACCAGCTGGCATTGGTCGAGGTCGCGGCGGTGCTGGCCATCGAGCATCCAGCGGCCGCGGATGTCACGGCTCAGGCGCAGGCTGCGAGATCCCAGGTTCTCCACCTTCAGCCAGAGATGGCGAAAGCGCCAGCGCGGGTCGCTGTCCAGCACATAGGCGGCGGCGATGCTTTGGCCATTGCGGTTCTGGATCAGGTGGCTGCTGGCATGGATACCGGTTTCATCCGTGGACAGGCGCAGGCTTTCCACGCCGGGCGTCGTCAGGGGCTTCCATACGAGGGATTGCTGCATCCGTGCGCTCCGGCAGAGAGTGGTGCTGTTCCTGTGGGGATTCCGGTAGCTCCACAGCTATCTGATGAGAATCCTACGCGTTTGAGTGGCGAATTGATGTCAGCCATTGCTGACAGAGAACGGAAGCTAAAGCGTAAGAAAGCCGCCCCGGAAGGGGCGGCGGGGGGAGTCAGGCCTTGCGTTGCAGCGACTGGCGCTCGAAGCGCACACCCGCCAGGCCGGTATTCATCAAAGCGCGGATATTGCCGTGGTCAGTGCCTTCCGGGGTGGCCAGCACTGCGCGGTAGTGCTCGCCGAAAGCCAGCAGGGTTTCTTCCAGGCTGAAACCTTCCAGCAGCGCAAGGCCAAGGGTCTTGCAGGAGCCTTCGTTCTGGCCGGAGGCGTTTTCCACCGCGCCGTTGGTGAAGGCGCTCTGCTGGTAGTCGTAACCATCGGCGATGAACGCCAGGGTGTCGGCGAAGACGTGCTGGTCGCTATGCAGGCGGGCGCGGAAGTCGTTCAAATTGGTCATTCTTTGTTCGCTTTGTTGAAGGCCGTTTGCTGCTCGGCGCTGGCTTCTTTCTGGTACTTGGCTTTCCAGTCGGCGTAGGGCATGCCGTAGATCTCTTCGCGTGCCTGGTCCGGAGTGACCTCCAGGCCCAGATCGTCGGCGGCGGCCTTGTACCACTTCGACAGGCAGTTGCGACAGAAGCCGGCGAGGTTCATCAGGTCGATGTTCTGTACATCGGGGCGGCTACGCAGGTGTTGCACCAGACTGCGGAAGGCGGCGGCCTCAAGTTCAAGGCGTTCTTGCTCGGTCATGGCAGGATTCTCCTGGGGCTTTCGGGAGGGAGTGGCCGGCATGATAAGAGCCCTCCGTGGCACCGGCAAACAGGTCCGATCAAAGACTCATCTATGGCTGGACAGGGTGATCGATACCGACTCGGCGAAGCGCAACGCATGGGGCTTATCCACCTCCACCTCGGCATAGCGCACGCTCGGGTTGGCCATCACCAGGTCGAGGATTTCCTGGGTCAGGCGCTCCAGCAAGGCGAAGCGGTTTTCCTCGACGTGGCGGATGATCGCCTTGGTAATGGTGCGGTAGTTCAGCGCGTGGTCGATGTCGTTGTCGCGCACTGCCTCGGCAGCCGGGTAGAGGATGGTGAGATTGATCAGCACATCCTGCTTGTTGAGGATTTCCTCCTCCTTGATTCCGATGAAGGTGCGCAGGCGCAGGTCCTTGACGCGAATTCGCGCCATTCCGGGCTCCAGTCTCGGCATTCTCTAGTTGCTCCGTCCGATCAGTTTCAGGAATTCGTGGCGGGTATTCTGGGACTCCCTGAAGGCGCCCAGCATCACTGAGGTGCTCATCACCGAGTTCTGCTTTTCCACGCCGCGCATCATCATGCACATGTGCTGGGCTTCGATCACCACCGCGACGCCGGCGGCACCGGTCACCTGCTGCACCGCTTCGGCGATCTGGCGGGTGAGGTTCTCCTGGATCTGCAGCCTGCGCGCGAACATGTCGACGATGCGCGCGACCTTCGACAGCCCCAGCACCTTGCCGGTGGGAATGTACGCCACATGGGCCTTGCCGATGAAGGGCAGCAGGTGGTGTTCGCAGAGGGAATAAAGCTCGATGTCCTTGACCGTCACCATCTCGTCGTTGTTCGAGGCGAAGAGGGCACCGTTGACGATTTCGTCCAGGCTCTGTTCATAGCCGTGACACAGGTAGCGCATGGCCTTGGCCGCGCGCTTGGGCGTATCGCGCAGGCCTTCACGGTCCGGGTCTTCGCCCAGGCCAAGCAGGATTTCCCGATAGTGCCGGTTCAGTTCATCGCTCATGGTGGCAGTCCTTGTGGCGCCTACTTGAGGTGGCGGCCGCCGTTCAGGGTCAGGGTCGTTCCGGTGACGTAGGAGTTGTCCAGGAGGTAACGCAGGCCCTGGTAGACGACCTGCGGGCCGGGCTCGATGCCCAGCGCCGACTTGGCCAGGGTCTTCTTGCGGTAAGCGTCATCGTCATCGGCATTGAACATCACCAGTGCTGGAGCAATTCCGTTGACCTTGATGTGCGGGGCAAAGCGCGCGGCGAAGGACAGTGTCAGATTGTCCAGCCCGGCCTTGCTGGCGCAGTAGGCGATACGCTTTTCGCTGCCACGGCGCGCCACGTCGTCACTGAGGTGGATGATGTCGGCCGGGCTGCTGCGGCGCAGCAGTTCCTCGCACTGCAGGTTGATCAGGTAGGGCGCCAGCATGTGCACGCTGAACATCCGCTGGAAGGCCTCGGCCTCATGGCCGGGCGCTTCCGTGAGCCAGTCCGAGGCGTTGTGGATGATGGCGCGCAGGCTGTTGGTGCAGGCTTTGAGCGAGTCGATGAAGGCAAGGATCCCGACTTCGCTGGCGAAGTCCGCCTGCAGCGTCACGGCACCGCGTTGGCGCAGGTGCCGGACGCCGTCACGTTCGGTGCGGTAGCTGATGATCACCGGCTGGCCGTCGTCCAGCAGGCGCTCGGCGCAGTAGAGGCCAATGCGCTGGCTGGCGCCGGTGATCAGGATGGGGGCGGTGGGGCGGCTCATTTACGCCTCGAAATCTGAGGACTATGGCCGGCCACGTTATACCAGGGGTGGGGCTTGTACAAATTTCCAGAAGAGCGGGCTCAGCGTGGTTGCACCGCCGCCGCACCGCGTGCCATGGATTCCCGACCGCCTTGCAGCCACGGGGCCAGCAGGCGGGTGGAGAGCGGGATGAACCAATAAGTCATGAGTGGCGTCAGCGCCAGGGTGCTGATCAGGATCCGCAGGGCCAGCGGCAGGTCACCCAGCGCGCCTTCGAACAGCAGGTTGAAGGCCAGGGATACCGGGAAGAAGGCCAGCCAGATGGCCACGCTCTGCTTCCAGCGGGGCGGGCGCTGTTCGGCCTTGCCGAACCAGGCATCCAGGCCCAGGGCGCGATGTTCTTGGGGTTGCTCGAACAAGCCGGTGCCGCGTTCCAGCCAGGCGCGACGCGAAGCGGAGTGCTCCCAGGCGGTCATGGTCGGCTCGTCGGTGAAGCGGAAGATCATCTGGAATTCGTCGTCATCCGGCGGCGGCGCCAGTACGCCCGAACCGAGATAGCCGGGAAAGTCGGCGGCCAGTTGCTCGCCTTCGCGCAGCCAGGCCATGAAGTCGTGGTAGCGCTCGCGGGCGACGCGGCGGGCCACCATCAGGGTGACGGGATCGGCAGACATCGTGTATCTCCTTGCAACCGGGTGCCCGCCCGGGTAGGGCTGTGGCACATCACGCAGCGCCGGGGTGGTGGGCTGCGCAAAAAAAGAGGCAAGGATTATTCCGTTTTTTCAACAAAGCGCCAGCGTGAAGGATGACTGGCGGGTCGTAGCGCGCTTTCCGTGGCCTGCGGCCAATTGGAATCCCCGCCGCAAGGTTTAAACTGCGTGAATCTTTCCCCTGACGATTGCCTGCCATGACCGAATCCGGTGCATCCCTCGCATCCCGCGCCCTGAAACAGGAAGAACTCTTCCCGATTCGGGAAGTTTCGCGCCTGACGGGCGTTAACCCGGTCACCCTGCGGGCCTGGGAACGGCGCTACGGGCTGATCCAGCCGACGCGCACCGACAGCGGTCACCGCCTCTATTCAATGGCGGATGTCGAGGCGGTGCGCAGCATCCTCGCCTGGATCGAGCGCGGCGTCTCGGTGAGCAAGGTGGGCAAGCTGCTGGCCCGTAGCCACGCGGCGAAGGTGCCGGTGGCGCCGGTTCACCACGAAGCGGCCGCAGGGGAGTGGA
Source organism: Pseudomonas sp. DY-1 (assembly GCF_003626975.1). Taxonomy (NCBI): domain Bacteria; kingdom Pseudomonadati; phylum Pseudomonadota; class Gammaproteobacteria; order Pseudomonadales; family Pseudomonadaceae; genus Pseudomonas; species Pseudomonas sp. DY-1. The sequence goes on from NZ_CP032616.1 coordinate 5,318,458, forward strand.
GCGAGCGGCGCGCCCAGGTGCACAAGGCCTTGTCCACCCTGGACGAGGCGGAGCTGGAACGGGTCTACGGCCAGGTGTTCTCCACCTATCCCCTGCATGTGGCCTTCGCCGATGTGCTGATGCCGGTCTGGCAGGCACTGTTGCTGCGCCAGGATGAGTTCGGCCGTGGCAGCGAGTGGGTCTTTTTCGACAGCTTTCTCCGCGCCCGCGTCCTGCAGCGTCTGCAACTGGCCCGCAGTGGCCAACAGCAGCGCGTGCTGCTGGCGCCGTTGCCAGGGCAGGGGCGTGAACTGGAGCTGCTGGTGGCCGGCCTGTTGCTTGGCAGCAGCGAGGTGGCCGTCAGCGTGCTTGGCCTGGGCCAGCCGCTGGCCGAGCTGGAGATGGTTTGCGGCAAGCTGCAGCCCCAGGCCATGGTGCTGTTCTCCAACCAGCCGCCGGACGATGACCTTGGCCAGCAACTCACCCGGCTGGCCCAGGGCCTGGACTGTCCTCTGGCCCTGGCCGGCGATACCTCCGACCTGATGAGCGAGGAGCTCGACGGCACGCCCGTCGCCTGCCTCGGCAGCGAGGGACGACTGATGCAGCGGCGCCTGCGGCAGTTCCTTTCCGGTCACCTGGATACCTGAAGCTGCTTTCGCCCGTCTTTCGCCGAATTCATCGAGGCTAAGGCTGCTGGCCGGCTAGCGGCCCGACACGCTGCGCTTCAAGCGACCGTTCGGCAGGAAGAGTCCAGCAACCCCTTGCTGGCGTGCTGATCAAATTCTATACAATAACTTGTACATAAATTTGTTTTGTACAGATTTTGTCTGCGCTACCGGTGGCCGATTTGTTCACCCTTCTTGGGCTACCGGTTTTTTTCAGCCTTTCAAGGCCGCCAGCTCGGCCTTGAGGCTGGCCAACTCCGCTTCCAGTTCACGCACCCGCTGACGAGCTTCCACCTGTTCGGTGACATCTTTCTGGATGCCGATGAAGTAGGTGAGTTGGTCGGACTCGTTCAGAACCGGGGTAATCGACAGCTCGTTCCAGAAGGGACTGCCGTCCTTGCGGTAGTTACGTAGGATCTGCCGGCTCGGCTGGCCATTGCGGATCGCCTGGCGAATGGCGGCCAGGCCCAGCTGGTTGCGGTCCTTGCCCTGGAGGAAACGACAGTCCTGATAAAGGATTTCGTCGCGGGAGTAACCGGTCAGGCGTTCGAAGGCGGCATTGGCATAAATCAGGATATTGTCTTCGCCTTCCTGCTCGGCGACCACGATGCCATCGTTGGAGGCGTCTATTACCAGTTGCAGCAGCTTGGCATTGATCATTTTTTCGGCTCGTTCGACCTGACCGGAAGCAGTCTAAGGCATCCTGCGCCCGCTGCCAGTTGCGGCATAATGCGCGGCATTTCGCCCCAGACTCGGAGTACCCATGAAAGTCGCCATCCTGTCCGGCTCGGTCTACGGCACCGCCGAAGAAGTCGCCCGTCACGCAGAAAAGCTGTTCAAGGCCGCCGGCCTCGACGCTCACTACTTGCCGCGGGTGAGCCTGGACGACCTGATCGCCTTCGACCCCGAGGCGCTGCTTACTGTGACCGCCACCACGGGCATGGGCGAACTGCCGGACAACTTGCTGCCCCTCTACGCCGAGCTGCGCGACCGCCTGCCCAACTGGCGTGGCCGCGCTGGCGCCATCCTCGCCCTGGGCGATTCCAGCTACGACCTGTTCTGCGGCGGCGGCGAGATGATGCGCGAACTCTATGCCGAACTGGGCCTGCGTGAAGTGGTGGAGATGCAGCGCCTGGATGCCAGCGAAACCGTCACGCCGGAACTGGATGCCGAGCCCTGGCTGAACAGTGTCGTCGTTGCGCTGAAAGCCTGATGCATCCGCGCGCTGAACAGCTGATCCGCGAACTGCAACTGCTGCCGCACCCGGAGGGAGGTTTCTACCGCCGGGTGTTCGAGTCGGCCATCACCCTGCCAGGTGGCCGAGCGGCATCGTCAGCCATTTTCTTCCTGTTGCCGCAGGGCGGCGTGAGCCGCTGGCACCGGGTGGATGCCGACGAGATCTGGCACTTCTATGAAGGCGAACCGCTGGAACTGCTGGTTGCCGATTCTCCGGAAGAGGTTCGCCGGGAAATCCTCGGCCCGGTCGCGGAGGGCAGCCTGCCCCAGCGTTCCGTACCCGCCCACGCCTGGCAGGCCGCCCGCGCCCTCGGCGCCTATACCCTGGTGGGCTGCAATGTGGCGCCAGGCTTCGAGTTCGCCGGCTTCCGCCTGCTGGCAGACGATCCGCAGGCGCAGCAGGACTGGCCGTTGCTGGATCGCGAACTGCTCTGAACCTGCCTTGCTTGTGCTGTGGAAGATTCCCTGTCAGTCAGCCGCAGCGTACTCGCAGGTTGGTCCGAGCCCACGAGGCCCAACGCGGCAAGGCACAGGAGCCGCAGCGTTGGGTTTCGCTGCGCTCTACGCCAACCTACGAAAAACTCCGCGCCCTATAAGGTTTCGTCTCGCCCCAGCGGCGAATATTCCCGCAACAGCTCCAGCCACGCCTGTGCGGCCCGTGACAGGTAGGCGCCGCGTCGCCAGACGAAGGCGATGTCCCAGCGCAGGTCCGGTTCGCGCAGCGGAACCAGGCGCAGGCCAGGACGTTGCAGCGGGCGGGCGACGATGCGCGGAAGCAGCACCACACCCTGACCAGCAGCCACCAGCGCGGCGAGGAAATCTGCCTGGCCACTTCGGCCCACTTCGCGCGGAGTGAAGCCGGCCTGGCGGCAGGCCAGCAGCAATCGGTCATTGAGGGTGAAGCTCTGCTGGTAGAGCAGGAACGGCGAGTCGGCCAATTGCGCAAGGGCAAGGCTTGTCTCGCCTACCAGCGGATGGCTCTCGGGTACGAGGACATCCAGTGGTTCGTTGCAGAAGGGCTGGTACTCCAGCACCGGATCGCTGGGCGTCAGGCTGCCAGCCAGTTCGAGTTCCCCCTGCAGCAGCGCCTCTTCCATCAGCTTGCTGCCGCCTTCCTGCAAGCGCACCACGATGTTCGGGTAGCGCCGTCGGTATTCGGCGAACAATTCGGCGAACAGCACTTCACCGCCCAGCAGCGGCAACCCCAGGCGCAGTTCACCCCGGCGCAGCTGGCTGAGGTCATCCAGCTCGCTATGCAGGTCCTGGCGCTGGCGCAGCATGTCTTCGGCGTGGCGCAGCACCACGGCTCCGGCGTCGGTCAGGCGCAGATGCGGGCCACTTCGCTCCAGCAACTGTACGCCCAGCCGCTGTTCAAGCTGGGCCACCTGTTTGCTGACGGTGGATTGGGTGGCATGCAGGGTTTTGCCGGCCTGGGTGAAGCCGCCCTGACGGACGACCTCTACGAAGCTGCGTAACTGGCGGAATTCCATGGCTATTCCAATATCGAATGGCTACAAGTCGAATAATTCGCTTTTGGGATGATAGGCGCGGACCTAAGCTGGCCACCAGTACCGAGGGTCACCGCCATGAACCGTTCCCGCCTGCTCCATATCACTCGCCTCGCCGCCGAACTCGTCGTTCTCCTGGGTCTCTACGCCCTGGGCGGCAAACTGGCGACGGTGCTGGGTTGGCCGATTCCCGGTGGCGTGATCGGCCTCGGCCTGCTGTTGTCGGCCTTTGCCACCGGCTGGGTAAAGCCCGCGGCGCTGCAACTGGGTGCCGGACTGCTGATGGCCGAGATGCTGCTGTTCTTCATTCCGGCCCTGATGAGCCTGCTGGACTACGGAGCGCTGCTGCGCGCGGACGGACTGCGCATACTTCTGGTGATCGGCGCCAGCACCCTGCTGGTCATGCTGGCCACCGCGCTGACGGTTGAATTCGTTTGCCGCTGGAGGGTGCGCCATGAACATTGAGCCCATGTCCTGGTTCTGGCTGGCGCTGACGCTCATCGGCTACCTGGCCAGCCGCTGGATGTACCGGCGCACCGGCCGCTACCTGCTGTCGCCGCTGATCTTCGTGCCCGCGCTGCTGCTCGTCGTGGCCGTTCCGCTACACACCGCCTACGCCGAGTACGCCGGGGCAACCCACTGGCTGATGTTGCTGCTGGGCCCGGCTACCGTGGCCTTCGCCGTGCCCATCTGGCAACAGCGCACCTTGCTTGCCCGTCATTGGGCGGCGCTGCTTCTGGGCATGCTGGCCGGGAGCGCGGTCGCTATTGCCAGCTCCTGGTGGCTGGCCAATGCCCTGGCGTTGGAGTCCGAGGTGAGCCTGTCGCTGGTGCCGCGTTCCATCACCACGCCCTTCGCCATGCCGGTGGCCCAGGACCTGGGCGGCGTGCCCGAGCTGACGGCGGTCTTCGTCATGCTCACCGGGGTATTCGGCGCGCTCGCCGGCAGCCTGCTGATCCGCTGGCTGCCCCTGCGCAGTGCGCTGGCCCGCGGTGCGTTGTTCGGCGTTGGCGCTCACGGCGCGGGCGTCAGCCGGGCCCAGGAAGTGGGCCGCGAAGAGGGCACCGTGGCCGGTCTTGTGATGGTCCTTATGGGCCTGCTCAATCTGTTCGCCGCGCCATTGGTGGCATCGCTGATCTGACTCGCAAGGCCATTAAGCTGGCTGCCAAGGCGACTATCGCCGCGGCAGCCCATGGCTAGACTCCTCGCACACATAACAACAACGAGGTTTCGCCATGACAGCCGCCCAAGCTCTCCCGTCACTCAACCTCAAGGACCAGGTGTCCGCAGCCGAATGGCAGACCCGTGTCGATCTGGCCGCCTGCTACCGCCTGATCGCCCTGTACGGCTGGGACGACCTGATCTTCACCCACATCTCCGCCAAGGTTCCCGGCACCGAGGATTTCCTGATCAACCCCTACGGGCTGATGTTCCATGAGATCACCGCGTCCAGCCTGGTGAAGATCGACCTGGCCGGCAACAAGCTGATGGACAGCCCCTACGACATCAATCCGGCCGGCTACACCATCCACAGCGCGGTGCACGAAGTACGCCCGGATGTGGGCTGCGTGCTGCACATCCATACCGCCGCTGGTATCGCCGTGTCGGCGCAGAAGCAGGGTCTGCTGCCGCTGTCTCAGCAATCGCTGTTCGTCCTCGCCAGCCTCGCCTACCACGGCTACGAAGGCGTCGCACTGAACCACGATGAGAAAGCCCGCCTGCAGGCCGACCTCGGTCAGGCCAACTTCATGATCCTGCCCAACCACGGCCTGCTCACCGCCTTTGGCAGCATCGCCGACGCCTTCCTCGGCATGTTCACCCTGCAGCGCGCCTGCGAAATCCAGGTGATGGCCCAGTCCGGTGGTGGTGAGCTCATCCATATCCCGCAGCAGATTCTCGACGGCGCCAGTGCAATGATCGCCGGGGTGATGAAAAGCTCCACCGGCATGGGCGGTGCCTTGCCCTGGCCAGCCCTGCTGCGCAAGCTCGATCAGCAGTTCCCCGGTTATGCCCAGTAAAGGCCTGTCCGGCATTTGCCTGGGCGACTGGCGCGCCCAGGCGAGGGACATGGACTTCCGGGGCCAGCGCATTCGCTACTGGACGGCAGGGGAGGGCGAGCCGCTGTTGCTGATACACGGCTTTCCCACCGCCTCCTGGGATTGGCACTACCTCTGGGCGCCGCTGGCCAGGCGCTTTCGCGTCATCGCCTGCGACATGCTCGGCTTCGGTTATTCGGCCAAGCCCCGCGGCCATGACTACCGCCTGTTGGAGCAGGCGGACCTCAAGCAGGCGCTGCTCGCCCATCTGGACGTAACCGGGCCAGTGCATCTGCTCGCTCATGACTACGGCGACAGCGTCGCCCAGGAGCTGCTGGCGCGGCACCACGAAGGGCGTTTCAACCTGGCCAGCTGCGTCTTCCTCAATGGCGGCCTGTTTCCGGAAACCCACCGGCCGGTGCTGGTGCAGAAACTGCTGCTGAGCCCCATCGGTGGGCTGGTCGGGCGGTTGTTCTCCCGCCGCAAGCTGGCCGCCAGCTTCGCCCAGGTGTTCGGGCCATACACCCAACGCAGTGAAGCGGAGCTGGATGATTTCTGGCGACTTATCGCCGAGCAGGATGGCCCAGCGGTCATGCACCGGCTGATCCACTACATCCCTGAGCGTCGCCAACAGCGTGACCGCTGGGTGGCGGCCATGCAGAAGGGCGGTGTGCCGCTGCAGGTGATCGATGGTGCGGTGGACCCCATCTCCGGTGCGCACATGGTCGCGCGTTATCGGGAGCTGATTCCGGACGCCAATACCGTGTTGCTCGAAGGTATTGGCCACTATCCACAGACAGAGGCGCCGGAACAGGTGCTGGAGCACTTCCTGGCGTTTCATGATCGAGGCCGATAGCGGCATTTCCCACAGACGAATCGGACTTGCTCGCCTCCAGTTGCTGGCGGCGTAGCACTAGCATTTCCGGCCTCATCCATTGGCCGGGCACGGGTTGCCCGGCGCCATCGAGGCTCGATCATGCTGTTCCGTTTCCTGGTGTTCCTCTATCCCGTCATTCGTAACCTGGGACCGGCTGCCGCCGCCCTGCTGCTCATCGCCGGCATCAGCCTGATTGGTTACGCGGTACTGCGCCAGCCCGGCTGGTGGAGCTGGCTCGCCGCCGGCGCTTGCCTGCTGGGCGCCGGGCTGCTGGCGCTGCTCTGCCACAGCTATCACTGGTGGTTGTTCAAACTGCGGCCGCACGGTTGCCTGTTCATTCCCATCAAGTAGCGTTGCCCTTATCGGGCACCATTCATGGCGGCTCCGATTCTTGTGGGTCCGGTTGAGCTGCCGGAGACTCGGCGGATACCCAGGCGTGCCGAGGAGCCCAGCCAATGAGCGATGCAATCCGCTTCCAAGACAAAGTCGTAATCGTCACCGGCGCCGGTGGTGGCCTTGGCCGCGCCCACGCGCTGAATTTCGCCCGGCACGGCGCCCGGGTGGTGGTCAACGACCTGGGTGGCAGCACCCACGGTGAGGGTGCCAACGCCTCGGCGGCCGACCGTGTGGTGGCGGAGATTCGCGAAGCCGGCGGCACCGCCGTGGCCAGCCATGACTCGGTGACCGATGGCGAGAAGATCGTCCAGGCCGCCCTCGATCACTTCGGCCGCGTCGATGTGGTGGTGAACAACGCCGGCATCCTGCGCGACAAGACCTTCCACAAGATGGAAGACGCCGACTGGGAGCTGGTCTACAAAGTCCATGTCGAAGGCGCCTACAAGGTCACTCGCGCCGCCTGGCCGCACCTGCGCGAGCAGAACTACGGCCGCGTCATCTTCACCTCGTCCACCTCGGGCATCTATGGCAACTTCGGCCAGTCCAACTACGGCATGGCCAAGCTCGGCCTCTACGGCCTGACCCGCAACCTGGCCATCGAAGGCCGCAAGAACAACATCCTGGTCAACGCCATCGCCCCAACCGGTGGTACCCGCATGACCGAAGGGCTGATTCCACCGCAGGTGTTCGAACAGCTGAAGCCTGAACTGGTCAGCCCGCTGGTGGTATTCCTGGGCAGCGAGCAATGCCAGGAAACTTCCGGCCTGTTCGAAGTCGGCGGTGGCTGGATCGGCAAGGTGCGCTGGGAGCGTAGCCTGGGCTTTGGCTTCGATCCCAAGGCCGGCTTCGACGCCGAGGACGTGGCGGCCAACTGGAAGACCATCTGCGACTTCGAAGGCGCCGCGCACCCGGCGGACAACGTCGAAGCCCTCCGCGAGATGATGGCCAACCTGCAGAAGTACGCCCTCTGATCCCGCCGTTCACCGGGGCAGTTCCGCCAGTGGGCTGAACATTCCTTCGGTGAAGCACTATGTTGAAGGCCGGCCTTGTTGCCGGCCTTTTTCATTATGTGGGAACGAGTTCATTTGCGATGCAGGCCACAGGCCTGCCCTACGGAGTGCCCAAGGGGGCTGCCGCGCAGCATCTTCGCGAATGAATCTCCCACAAGAAAACTGCCCCTCCATCTGCCAGACCCAGGAGCCCCCCATGAACGTCAAAGTCGAGAAGAACGGTCCGGTCACCACGCTCATCATCGACCGCCCCGATGTGCGCAATGCCGTGGACCGTCCTACCGCCGATGCCCTGGCGGCAGCACTGCGTGCGTTCGAGGCGGATGAGGAGGCTCGGGTCGCAGTGCTTACCGGGGCGGGCGGCACCTTCTGCGCCGGGGCTGACCTGGGTGCGGTGGCGGAAGACGGTGCGCGGCGCAATCGCCTGGAAACCGAGGGTGACGGCCCGATGGGACCGAGCCGAATGCAACTGGCGAAGCCGCTCATCGCAGCCGTCGAAGGCCATGCAGTGGCGGGGGGATTGGAGTTGGCCCTGGTAGCGGATATGCGGGTAATGGCCGAGGACGCGGTGTTCGGGGTGTTCTGCCGACGTTTCGGCGTGCCGCTGATCGACGGCGGCACGGTGCGTCTGCCACGCATCGTCGGCCAGGGCAGGGCGCTGGACCTGATCCTTACTGGACGCCCGGTGAAGTCACAGGAAGCCCTGGCAATCGGCCTGGCCAATCGAGTCGTCCCAAAAGGGCAGGCCCGTGCCGCAGCCGAGGAGCTGGCCCATGCGATTGCGGCCTTTCCTCAACGCTGCATGCTGGCTGACCGAGCCAGCGCCTATGCCCAGTGGGAGCTGCCGTTCGAGGCGGCCATCGCCAACGAATTCGCGGGAGGGATGGAGGTTATCCGCAGCGGGGAAACATTGGCCGGCGCGCGCTCCTTCAAGGCGGGGCAGGGGCGGCACGGCAGTTTCAGCGATTGATTTCGATGGAACGCTGTAGGGGCTAATTCATTCGCCAAGCAGGGCGCAGCCCTGCCTGGAGGCCAGCTTGATCAGCGCGAGATGATCACGTACGTCTTGCGCAGGGTTTCCTTCACATCCCAGATGCCCAGGCTGTTGGCCGGCAGCAGCAGGGCGTCGCCTGCCTTGATCTCGATGGGCTCGCCACCGTCCGGGGTGAAGGTGCAGCTGCCGTGGGTGAAATGGCAGAACTCCTGCTCGACGATCTGCCGGCGGAAACGACCGGGGCTGCATTCCCAGACGCCGGTTTCCACGCTGTCGGTGCGCTCCACCGAATGCACGCGGGTGTGCGGCACGGGCTCGTCGATCGGCACCGCGACCGGGCTAGGAGCGGACAGGGGCATCTCGTGGGTGTTCTGCAGCAAGGTGGCTTTCATGTCGTTGGCTCCGCAAATGCCTGGGTGTGCGAGCTCTGCTCGCGAATGGGTGCAGTAATGTTTCGCGCGGCTCAGCGCATCAGGCCTTCCATGAGGTTGGCCAGCTTCAGCGCCATGGCGCGGCGCCAGGGCGCGCTGTGAGGATTGGCCAGCACCCGGTCTTCGTGGACGAAGCTGCGGATGATGGCGTTGTAACCGAGCCAGCGGCAGGGTTCCGGCTCCCAGGTGCTGAGGCGCTCCAATGGGCCGTCGCCCAAGACCCAGGGCTGGCGGGTGAGCAGGGTTTCCTTGCCGAGGATCAGGTCGGCCAGGGTGCGACCGCCCAGGTTGCTGGCGCCGACACCTTCGCCGCCGTAGCCGCCGGACAGCGCGATGCCGTTCCTGCGGTCCACCAGCATGTGCGGACGGAAGCGCCGCGCCATGCCCAGGTTGCCACCCCAGCTATGGGTGATGCCCACGTTGCGCAACTGCGGGAAGAGTTCGCCGAGCAGGTAACGACGCAGGCCGACTTCGTCGTCGGTGAGCTGGAAGTCCTCCCGCAAGCGGCCGCCGAAGCGATAGCCGCCCCGTGCGCCGAAGGCCAGGCGGTTGTCCGCGGTGCGTTGTGCATAAGTGACCTGGCGGCTGCTCTCGCTGAACGCCTGGCCGTGTCCCAGGCCGATCTCCGCCCATTGCGCGTCGCTTAGTGGTTCCGTGGCGATGAGCAGGCTCTGTACCGGCAACTGGTATTTGCCCAGCGGGGGCAGGCTGGCGGCGTAGCCTTCGATGGCAGACACTACCCAATGCGCCTTGAGCTCGCCCTGCGCGGTGCGCACCAGTCCTGGTTGCCAGTGAGTGGCTGGGCTCTGCTCGAACAGTTGCACACCCATGCGCTCCACCGCCCGGGCCAGTCCGCGCACCAGCCGGGCCGGCTGGATGGTGGCGCAGTGCGGGGTATGGATGCCGCCGTAGGGGTTGGCCACACGGAGCTGGCCATTCAACTCTTCGGGGCTCATCCAGCGGTAGTCGGCTTCGCTGAGGCCTTCGGCATGCAGGTCCGCCAGTTGGTCGCGCAGACGCTTTTCCTGCTCCGGATAGCGGGCGGCGCAGTAAAGGATGCCGCCCTTGCGGAAGTGGCAATCGATGCCTTCGCGTTGCAGCACTTCGGCCACTTCATCGGGAATGCCGTGCAGCAGGTCGAAGGACGCCTTGCGCACGTCAGCAGGCAGCGGTGCCAGGGCGCGGTCCTCGCCCAGCAGGTTGCCCATCAGCCAGCCGCCATTACGGCCACTGGCGCCGAAGCCGGCGAACTGCGCCTCGACGATGGCGATCTTCAGCTCCGGGGCCTGGCGCTTCAGGTAATAGGCCGTCCACAGTCCGGTGTAACCGGCGCCGATGATCGCCACATCCACTTCGAGCGATCCCGCCAGCGCCGGTCGTGGCTTGAGGTCTTCGTCGAGCGTGTCCATCCACAGGCTGATTTGGCGCCAGTTCGGCATAGGCAGGTCCCCGTTGGCAGGTTGTCGTGGCTGGCAAGGCTAGAGGGTGGCAGGGCGCTTGTCGTGTGCGCGGGCACGCTGGGAATGTGCTGGTTGCACATGCCCTGTCGCAGGGGGCGCCGTGCACACCAGAACCCCGGTGCGGGGCTGAACTCTGCTCGGTGCGCGTAGCGCACCCTACGATTTGGGGTGTTGCTTGAGATAGGCCTTGGGTGATTGGCCGGTGTGCTGACGGAAGCAGCGATAGAACGCCGAAAGGGAATTGAAACCGGCGCTGAAGGCCAGTTCGTCGATTCGAACCGGCGGCAGGGCGGTTTTCAGCAGTTCGAGCAAGTGCTGCAGGCGGGCCTGGTTGACGTACTGGTAGAAGCTCTGGCCAAGCATCTGGTTGAGCAGGTAGGAAATCTGGTTACGGGTGTAGCCGGTGGCGTTCGCTACCTGGTGCAGGTCCAGGCTCGGGTCGAGGTAGGGCTGGGAGCGCTGGAAGTACTCCTCGATGTCCCGCGCCAGCATGCCCAGTTGGCGTGCCGAAAGGCCAAGACGGCTGGCCGCCGGGCGCGGCGACTGGGCCTTGCCGGGCTGGGCAGCGGGTTGTACCAGCAGGGCGTATTCGTTGATCCGCCAGATCAGTCCGTCGCGCACGGTGATGGCTTCACTGGCGCGGAACGTGCCACCGCCGGCGACGCTGATGGCGTACTGGATGAATGCGGTGTCCCCATCGATGCGGATGCGGTCGTTGTGCTCGAGGAAGTCTTCCGGGCCGCTGGGCATGGTGGCGATCAGGTAGTCGCGGAGGTCTTCGCGGCGCATGCAGCGGTTCTGGAAGAAGTCGTTGTATTCCACCTCGGGGTGGTAGAGCGCGAGCACGGCCTCGATGTCACGGGCTTTCCAGCTAAGGTGGTAGCGCATCACCACGTCACGGGTGGCGGTGGTCAGGGGATCGGCAGCTTGATCGTGCGAACTCATGAGGCGGTCACGGCGAGGGGAAGCCCAAAGCATGCCCGAGCCAGAGGGTGGCCTTCAATGCAGGGCTTGAACATGCCCCAGCCTGCGCAGGCGCTGAGCAAGTTGCAGGTGCTGGGTCGGGTTGTCGCAGAGCAGCAGGGCGCGCTCAAGGTCGTAGCGCTCGGCCTGCGGGCAATCCAGACGATGGTAGATGTCGGCGCGCGCCAGATGGTCGTGCATGTTCGGCGGGCCAAGCAGTAATACGCGCTCGGCGTCTTTCAGGGCAGCGAGGAACTCGCCGGCCTCGCGGTGTAGCTGGCTGAGGTTGCGTGACAGACGCTGGATCATGTCTCCGGGGCTGGCGGTCTGCAGGTGCACGGCTTTGAGATCGGCCTGCGGGCCTTGAACGCGTATCAGCAGATCCCGGCAGTCACGGGTATAGAGCCGGCGCCCGCTGCACGGGTCGAGCAGGTGATCGGCGCTCGGCACACGTAGCAGGAAGTGGCCCGGGAAGTTGACCCCGACCAGCGGAATGCCCAACCGGGAGGCCAGTTCCAGGGCGATCAGCGCCAAGGACAGCGGCTGGCCACGTCGCGTTGCCAGCACCTGAGGCAGCAGTGCAGCCCGCGGACGAAGGGGCGTTTCGTCGTCTTCGTGAAAGTCCAGTTCGTTCAGACGCCGCAACAGGGGTTGCGCCAACTCCGTCGGCGGCAGTTGTGGCAAGCCGGCAGCGACCAGTTGCAGCAGTGCGCCGAAGTCACGCAGCACTTGTCCGGGCTCCAGTCTCGGATCGTGTTCGGCGGCAATCCACAGCGCCGCCTCCAGCATCGCTGGAGGGTCGCGTTCGAGGCAGGCTAGACAGTGTTGGCGCGGGTCCATGGGTATCTCCGACGGGTTGATTCCTTGTAGTCAACTGGTTGATTTTCGTCCAGTAGTGGCGCGAATAGCGGTTATCTCGATGGCCAGGCTTATGCCCGGATGCGAGGGGGCGGACGGCGAAGCTCGGCCTATACTGGCCGTAACGTCAGGAAGGGAGCCCGCCATGTTCGCCATGATGGAAACCGCCCGGCTGGAGGCGTTGCACCTCGCCAATGATCCCGCCACCGGACTCAAGGCCATCATCGCCATCCATAACACTCGCCTCGGCCCAGCCTTGGGCGGTTGTCGCTATCTCGCCTACCCGGATGATGAAAGTGCCATTCGCGATGCGATCCGCCTCGCCCAGGGCATGAGCTACAAGGCCGCCCTGGCCGGCCTTGACCAGGGCGGCGGCAAGGCTGTGATCATCCGGCCTTCCCATGTGAATGACCGCGCCGCGTTGTTCGAAGCCTTCGGGCGCATGATCGAGTCCTTGAGTGGCCGCTACATCACTGCCGTGGACAGCGGTACCTCCAGCGCCGACATGGACTGCATCGCCCAGCAGACCGGGCACGTCACCAGCACCACCGCTGCCGGCGACCCCTCGCCGCACACCGCGCTTGGCGTGTTTGCCGGGATTCGCGCCACGGCCCATGCGCGCCTTGGCAGCGATGACCTGGAAGGCCTGCGCGTCGCCGTGCAGGGGCTCGGCCATGTCGGTTACGCCCTCGCCGAACAGCTCCATGCGGTGGGTGCTGAACTGCTGGTCAGCGACCTGGACGCCGGCCGCGTGCAACTGGCGATGGAACAGCTTGGCGCCCATCCGGTGGCCAGCGATGCGTTCCTGACCACGCCTTGCGACATTCTTGCGCCCTGCGGTCTGGGCGGCGTGCTCAACGCCCAGACCGTGGGGCAGTTGCGTTGCGCGGCGGTTGCCGGAGCGGCCAACAACCAGCTCGCCAGCCCCGATATCGCCGACGAGATGGAAGCGCGCGGCATCCTCTACGCGCCGGACTACGTGATCAACTCCGGCGGGCTCATCTACGTCGCGCTCAAGCACAAGGGCGAAAGTCTGCCGGCGATCACCGCGCACCTGTCGCGGATCAGCCAGCGCCTTACCGAGATATACGCGCACGCCCAGGCCGACAAGCGATCCCCCGCGCGGGTCGCCGACGCCCTGGCCGAACGCCTGCTATTTGGCTGAGCGACCGCCAACCAGCGGTCCGGCCCGCACGCTCCCGGCGCCACAAGCCCCGGGCCTCGACAGGCACCCACAAGGTGTAAGGAGAGATGCCATGTCCAATCGAATCGAATTGCCCTATACGCGCTTCCTCGACCCTGAGGGACACCTGGTCGGCGAGCTGCCGGTCTGGGCCGACGACTTCAACCTGCTCACCGACCTTTACCGCCGCATGGTGCTGACCCGCCTGTTCGACCAGAAGGCGGTGGCCCTGCAACGCACCGGCCGCATCGGTACCTACGCGCCGACACTCGGCCAGGAAGCCATTGGCGTTGCCATCGGCAGCCTGATGCAGAGTGAGGACGTGCTGGTGCCTTACTACCGTGACACCGCCGTGCAACTGATGCGTGGCGTGCGCATGGAGGAAATCCTTCTCTACTGGGGTGGCGACGAACGTGGCAGTGATTTCCAGGACCCGCGCTCGAAAGAGGACTTCCCCATCTGCGTGCCCATCGCCACCCAGTCCCTGCATGCCTGCGGCGTGGCGACGGCAATCAAGATCCGCGGCCAGCATCGCGCCGTGGTAACCACCTGTGGCGATGGCGCCACCAGCAAGGGCGATTTCCTCGAAGCCCTTAATGTGGCCGGTGCCTGGCAGCTGCCGGTGGTCTTCGTGGTGAACAACAACCAGTGGGCGATTTCCGTGCCCCGGCGTATCCAGAGCGGCGCGCCCACCCTGGCGCAAAAGGCCATCGGTGCCGGCTTCCATGGCGAACAGGTGGATGGCAACGACGTGCTTGCCGTCTACGACCGCATGCAATGGGCGCTGGATCGTGCGCGACACGGCAAGGGGCCGGTGCTGCTGGAGTGCATCAGCTACCGTCTCGGTGACCACACCACCGCCGACGACGCCACCCGCTACCGCAGTGCCGAGGAGGTCAAGGCGGCCTGGCAGGACGAGCCCATCAAGCGCATGCAGGCCTTCCTCGCCAGTCACAAGGTCTGGGACGAAGGGCGCGAACAGGCGCTGATCGCCGACTGCCAGCGCCAGGTGCAGGTCGCTGTGGATAACTTCGAAGGCGCCGGCGTCCAGCCAGTCGAGTCGGTGCTCGACCACGTCTATGCGCGCTGGCCGGCCGCCCTTGGCGAGCAGCGCGAAATGCTCCTTGAACGGGTCGCCCGCAGGGAGGAACAGGATCATGAGTAACCTCAACGCCACCATCGAAAAACGTGCCCTGCTGGAAGCCGTGAACATGGCCCTGCACCGTGCCATGCAGGAAGACGAGAACGTCGTGATCCTGGGGGAAGACGTGGGCGTCAACGGCGGCGTGTTCCGCGCCACCCTCGGCCTGCGCGACCGCTTCGGATTCAAGCGGGTAATCGACACGCCGCTGGCCGAAGCCATGATCGGCGGACTGGCTGTGGGCATGGCCGCCCAGGGCCTGAAGCCGGTGATGGAGATCCAGTTTCTCGGCTTTATCTACGCCGCCATGGAGCATCTGGTATCCCACGCCAGTCGCCTCCGCTGCCGCACCCGTGGCCGGCTTACCTGCCCGCTGGTGCTGCGTAGCCCCATGGGCGCCGGCATCCGTGCGCCGGAACATCACAGCGAAAGCACAGAGGCCTTGTTCGCGCATATCCCCGGCCTGCGAGTCGTGATCCCGTCGTCACCGGCACGGGCCTACGGACTCCTGTTGGCGGCCATCGACGATCCGGACCCGGTGATCTTCCTCGAACCTACCCGGCTCTACCGGATGAACCCGCAACCCATCATCGACGACGGCAAGCGCCTGCCGCTGGATAGCTGCTTCACCCTGCGCGAAGGTTCGGACATCACCCTTGTCAGCTGGGGCGCCAGCGTCCATGAAACGCTGCAGGCCGCCGCCAGGCTGGAAGGGCAGGGCGTGTCTGCCGAGGTCATAGATGTCGCCAGCATCAAGCCGCTGGATCTCGACACCCTGGAAGCCTCGGTGCGCAAGACCGGCCGTTGCGTGATCGTCCACGAAGCACCGCGCAGTTGCGGTGTGGGCGCAGAGATCGCCGCCAGTCTTTACGAGCGCGTGCTGCTCGACCTGCAGGCGCCGATCCAGCGAGTCACCGCACCGGACATTCCGCCACCGTTGTATCGCCTGGAACAGCTCTATATCCCCAGCCCGGAAGACATTCTCGCGGCCTGCGACCTGGTGCTGAACTACGCCTGAGGAGTGCACGATGAAATACTTCAAACTGCCCGACCTGGGCGAAGGTCTGCAGGAAGCGGAAATCGTCCAGTGGCACGTGAAGGCGGGGGACAGCGTCAAGGCTGACCAGTTGCTCGTCTCGGTGGAAACCGCCAAGGCCCTGGTGGACATCCCGGCGCCCCACGATGGCGTGGTAGCGAAGACGTTCGGCAAGGAGGGCGACATCCTCCATGTCGGCGAACCCTTGCTCGGTTATGAGGGGGAAGATGCCGACGCCGGAACCGTGGTCGGTCGCCTGGAAGGTGGCGGCAATGCTCAGGCCGACAGCTTCTTCGTCGGCGCCGCGCCCTCCACCCGTGAACACCTGGCGCCTCGCGCCACTCCCGCTGTTCGCCAGCTTGCCCGGCAAATGGGCGTGGAGCTTGCGGCCCTGGCCGGCAGTGGCCCGGATGGCCTGGTGACCCGCGCCGATGTGGAGCAGGCCGCGCAAAGCGCCCGCGACAGCTTCGGCGGTGAGCGGCTGCGAGGTGTGCGCCGCAGCATGGCGATCAACATGGCGCGTTCCCACGCCGAAGTGGTGCCGGTGACCATCTTCGGTGACGCCGACCTGCACCGTTGGCCGGAAGCCCGTGACCCGCTGATCCGCCTGGGCAAGGCCATTGCCGCGGCCTGTGAGGTGGAGCCGATCCTCAACAGCTGGTTCGACGGCCGCGCCCTTTCCATCCGCCAGCACGACAAGCTCGACCTCGGTATCGCAGTCGATACCCCCGACGGGCTCTTCGTACCGGTGTTGCGCAATGTGGGCGGGCGCAGCGCGGAAGACCTGAAGGAGGGCATGTCGCGCCTGCGGGCGGACGTGAAGGCACGCTCCATCCCGCCGCAGGAAATGATGGGCGCCACCATTACCCTGTCCAACTTCGGCACCCTGTTTGGCCGCTACGCCAATCCCGTGGTGGTTCCGCCCCAGGTGGCGATCATCGGTGCGGGCGGCATCCGCGACGAGGTAGTGGCCTGGCAGGGCAAGGTGGATATCCACCCGGTGCTGCCGCTGTCGCTGACTTTCGACCACCGGGCCGTCACCGGTGGCGAGGCGGCGAGGTTTCTGAAGGCGCTGGTGCACGCGCTGGAGCAGCCGTAGGGCAGGGCTGTGCCTTGCTCAGCAATTGACATCGCCCCCACAGGAAAAGCACGTCGCTAAGCTCCGGCGCGAACTGTCCCCTCTCCCTTTGGGAGAGGGTTGGGGTGAGGGCTGTGTCAGGCGCCGCTCAGTGCCATTCCATTTCGCGAATGAGTTCGCCCCCAAAGATACCTCGACACTCATCTTGCCGATCCGGCGACCGGCAGCTATTGCTGTCTGCCTTGAGCCGGCAGGAGGCCCCTGATGATCGAGTTACCCTGGCAGGGCGCGCTATGGATGGCCCGCGACTTTTGCCTGCTCGAGGGCGTTGCTGGTAGTGCGCGCCCCCACGCCCACTACGCCCACCAGGCGCTATTGGCCAAGGCCTTGCCGTTTCGCCTGACCCTGGAGGGTGAGCTATTTTGCGGGCGCTTCCTGCTGGTGGAATCGATGCGTTCCCATGCCATCGAGGATCCCAGCCAGGAGGTGGTCGCCGTGTATGCCGAACCCCTGGCCTTCAGTCCGGAGACGTTACGCCAGTTGCTCGCGGATGCCCCGACGAACCTTGAAGCGCTGGCCGACCTGCTGCAGGCTGCGCCCCGGCAACAGTTGGACCCGCGAATCGCCAATGCGCTGGCAACGGTGGATACCTTGCTGGAGGAGAAGGTCAGTGCGGTGGCCCTGGCGCAAAGGGCCTGCCTGTCACTTAGCCAGTTGGAAAGACTGTTCAGCGACCAGGTGGGGCTCTCGGTGCGGCGTCTCGTACTCTGGCGCCGCCTGCGTCTGGCGCTGCGTTTGGCCCTCGAAGGCGCGACGCTGACCCGCGCTGCCATGGACGCCGGTTTCGCCGACGCCGCGCACTTCTCTCGCACCATGCGTGCCACCTTCGGAATCCGCGCCGACCGCAACGTGGCGCGGCTGTCGTTGCGGCTGATCGACTAGACCTGGCGCAGCCCTTCCGGTGCCTCGGGGCTGGCTCCATGCGGCTGAGGGCGGAAGGGTTCGATCAACTGGGCCAGGTAGTTGCGCGGATAGTCCGGACGGCTGCCGATGCCAAGATCATGCACGCCCAAGGGGTAGTCGCTGTGGAAAGCGGTGCCAAGCAGGCGGTCCCAGAAGCTGAAGAACAGCGCGAAGTTCACGTCTCCGGCGCGGCCGTACTTCATGTGGTGGAAGCGGTGTACCGGCGCCCAGGCGAACAGATGGCGTAGTGGGCCGATGCGCATGTCGACGTTGCTGTGCTGCAGCAGGAGCTGCAGGGCGATGGCGAAGGCCAGCAGCGCGGCGATGCCCTGCGGCATGCCTAGTAAGAGTAGCGGTGCGGTACCTGCCAGTGCCTCGACGGCCTGGTGCAGCGGATGCTTCATCAGGCCATTGAAGCCATACAGCCGCTGGACGCTGTGGTGCACGGCATGCAGGCGCCAGAGCGGCTCGAGTCGGTGGCTGAGGTAATGCATCAGGGTAACGCCGAGGTCGGCGACCAGGACGGCCAGCAGCAACTGGAAAATCAGTGGCCAGTGATTGGGCCAGGTATCGAGTCCCTGCAGCCAGGTAGCGGCCAGCGGGATGACCGACACGCCGAGCAGGCTCTGGCTTTCGTTGAACAGCGCGTGCAGGCCGTCCCGTAAGCGGTCGCCCCGTGGTCGGTTCCACTGTGGCTCATAGGGCAGCCCGGCTTCGGCGAGGAAGGACAGGGCAATGGCCGGCACCAGCAGGGCCGCGAGCCAGTAGGTCGGATGATGGGCAGTGGTCCAGAGCCCAAGGGCGAGGAAGCCGAAAAGGAACAGTGGGGCGTAGAGCCAGGCAAAGAGTGAGCGCATGGGAGGTCTCCTTGAAAGGGACCTCCAGCGTGAGGGGAAGGTCCTCCGCCGGATTGAAGAAACCGCGCAAGATGGGATTGGGCGACACCCATTGCAGGGGCAATGGGCGGGGCCGTTGGAGAGGGCGGATTACTCGCCAGCCAGCTCCAGTTCGCCCAGGGCGTCGGGCTGGTTCTTGAAGGCGCGGGCGAAGGTGTCGCGATGCTTGGCCATGAAGATGCCGATGTCTTCCACCTGCTGCTCGCTCAGTGACGGAACCGCCTTGTGCAGGACTTCGGCCAGGGATTCGGCCAGTTCGAGCATCTTGTCGTAACGGTCGGCTTCGGCCTTATCCATGAACAGGCGCTCCGGATCGCGGCTGCTGCGGTACACCACTTCGACGGCCATTCATCACCCCTCACCTTCATTGGTTGGAAAAATACTGGATGTGCGTACAGTATTCGGAATGATGGCAAATGGAAATACCCCGTAGGAAATTTCCATTTGCCGGCCTCTCTCAACGGTCGCTGCGAATCGGCCCGAATTCCGCTGGAACCCAAGCATAGTCCGTGCCTCGTCCCTGCGGAGGGCTGGCTGCGACAACCTGCCTCGTGGCGTGGGGGCCAGGGCGGCCCCCATCCTGCATAACCCCACTGTCATTTTTCGCCGGCACCATCGGGGCCGTTGTCGCAAGGAGCTGTATCGTGAAAATCAACTGGGCTGAACAACTGCGTGCAAATGTGCATGGCCTGGCCGAGTCGCTGGGAAATCTCCTGGTGGAGAGTTTCCACTACCTGGCGCTGTTCGCCATCGGCGGTATCACCGCCTGGGCCGCTGTCGTGGCCTTCCTGGGCATGGTGGAGAAGGGGCACATCACGGTCGATGACATCTTGCTGCTGTTCATCTACCTCGAACTGGGCGCCATGGTCGGCATCTACTTCAAGACCAACCACATGCCGGTGCGTTTCCTGATCTATGTGGCAATCACCGCTCTGACGCGCCTGCTGATCTCCGACGTTTCGCACCATCATCGTCCCGACCTGGGTGCGGTATTCGTCTCCGGCGCGATCCTGTTGCTGGCTCTTGCAATCCTGGTGGTGCGCTTCGCTTCTTCGCGCTTTCCCTCCGAGCAGTCCGACGCCCCGCCGCGTCGGCGACACCTGCGTCGTCAGGTCGAGGCGGAAGAGGAAGCCTGACCTCGTGCACGGATAGCGTGCATCAGATGCGCGCTATCTGTGCGGCATTGACCAGCCCCGCGCGGACCGGCGCCACATGACCTCCTGTCATGCTGGTGAGCAGTTCGCCCACCTTGTGCCCGCTCTCGATGGCTATCCCCAGGCGAATGCTTTCGATCACGCGATTGAGGCGTACCACGTCATTACGCTGTGCCGCACTGATCAAACGCCGCGCCACCACGCCGCGTTCATTGGTGAGGGTCAGCATGATGCTGCCGTCCGGGCTCACGAGGCTGAGGTTGACCCGGTATTCGGCCTGGAATGCGTCGGTGAGGATCTGGAAGGGGTTGTACATGGCCTGTCACCTGGTTGATGGAGCGATGTGTCGATGGACGCCAGGAGAACTGCAAAGTTCGAACCGCAATGACCGACGGACCGACCAGCTGTCGCGTATAGCCTGATCCGGGTCGCTCCCTGATGGCTGATAGTATTTCTCTGTTGCAAATATGATGCGTATGTAAATAATTCGCAGTATATTTCTGAAGATGCCTCTTGCCCTGCTGGAACAATCCCGCCGGGAGCGTCCTTGATCAAGGAACTAACGTGAGCAAAGCCAAGACCTCCACGCGCTGGGACGTGACCGCAAGGATGCTGGCGGCGATTCTCGGTGGCTACGCGGCGGCCTATGCGGCCACGGCGTTCCTGTCCGTTTATCTACCGCTGGTGCGCAGCGACCGGGTGGTGTTCGCCAGTCTGTCCTGCTTCGCCGTCTACACCTTCGCCATCATCTACGCCTTTGCCGCGCGTTCGGCCGTGCGCGCCTGGTTCATGCTGGTCGGAGCGACCGTCCTGATGGCGCTGGCCGCCTACCTGCCCAGCGATTTCGGAGTACGTCCATGAGCCTGCGCCAATCCATGGCGGGACTGCACACCTGGGGCGGACTGCTACCGTCCTGGCTGCTGTTCGTCATCTTCTTCGCCGGCAGCATCGCTTGCTTCGACAAGGAACTGGAGCGCTGGATGCGCCCGGCCCTGCATGAGCCATCCAGCCACAGCATGACCGTGGACCAGGTGCGTGAAGCGATGCTCGCCAAGGCGCCGGATGCCCATGCCATCTGGATTCGCCCGCCGAGCGAGCGCGAGCCCTTCTACTGGGCCGGTTACGAGCCGGCCGACGAAAGCGAGTTCGTGCGTTTCGCCCTCGACCCGGCCACCGGCGAGGCGATGCCGGAAACCGTCGGTGGGCTGTTCTTCTTCACGCTGCACTACGACCTCAACGCCGGCATGATCGGTATGTACATCGTGGCCATCGCCGCCATGTTCATGCTGGTGGCATTGATCAGCGGCATCATCATCCACCGGCGCATCTTCAAGGATTTCTTCACGTTGCGTCCGGACGCCAACGGCCAACGGGCCTGGCTGGACGCGCACAACCTGTTCGGCGTGGTGGGGCTGCCGTTCCACCTGCTCATTGCCTACACGGGCCTGGCCATCTTCGTGACCTTCTACATGCCCGCCGGCATCCAGCTGGCGTACAAGGGCAATGCCGAAGAGTTCTTCAACGACACCATGGGCGCGTACCACCGCGAGGATGTGAAGCGCCCGGCGCTTGCGCCCAAGTCCCTCGATGCGTTGCTGGCCGATGCACATCGTCGCTGGGGTGGCACCGAGACCGGCTGGATCAGCGTGCATCATCCGGGAGACGAAGCTGCAGTAGTGGATATCCGCCGCTACGACCGTTCCGGCATTGTCGACTTCCAGTGGACCCTGTCCTACGACGCGGCAAGCGGTGAGCTGCTCCACGAACAGAAGCCCTACAGCCCCGGCTACCAGAGCTATGCCTGGCTGACCAACCTGCACATGGCGCAGTTCGGTGGGCAGATTGTCCGTGCCCTCTATCTGCTGCTCGGCCTGATGGGCTGCGCGATGCTGGTGGCTGGCCTGCAGGTCTGGCTGCGCAAGCGCGAGGCGCGTGGCGGCTACGGCATCGGTCTCGTGCGGGCGCTGAATGGCACAGTGGTCGGCGGCCTGCCGATCGCCAGCCTGGGCTTGCTCTATGGCAATCGCCTTTTGCCGGCCGGTCTGGCCGAGCGCGCCAGTGTGGAAACCTGGGTCTTCGTCGGTGTCTGGCTGCTGGTGGCAGTCTGGGCCGTACTGCGCCGCGATAGCGGCAAGGTCGCCCGCGACGCGCTGGTCGCCGTGGCAGCGCTGGCCCTCGGCTTGCCGCTGCTTAACGCGCTGGTCACTCCTCAGGGCAGCCTGTTGGCGACTCTGGCGCGCGGTGATTGGGACATGGCGGGCATCGACCTGGTGCTGATTGCGGCTGGTACCCTTTGCGGCTTCCTGGCCTGGCGCCGTTCGCAACCGCAGACGGCGAAGGCCCCGCGCGTCCGCCGCCGCCTGGTAGAGGAAAGCGCCTGATGCTGCTCCTGAGTTTCGCCTTCTGCTACCTGGCCATGACCGGATTGGCCCTGGCCATGTCCCGACAACACAAGCTGCTCTTCAGTGTCGCCCTGAGTGAATTCCGTACCCGACTGCTGCGGGTCGGCGCGGCGCTCGCCATGCTGGTTGGCCTGGCCCTGGCCATCGCCGAACTGGGTGGCGAAATCGGCATCGTGATCTGGCTCTGCCAACTGATGCTGTCCGGCCTGTTGCTGGTTGCGCTGCTGGCCTGGCAGGCCCGCTGGGTCCTGCCGCTAGTGGCCCTGCTGCCGTTGGGCGCTGGCCTGCTGCGCCTGTTCTGAACCGTCCGACTGGAGCCGCATCCCGTTCGCAATTGCGGACGTAAACTGGTCCTTGCGGTGCCTCGCTTCGCCGTCAGGAGGTGTTCCATGCGACCCACGCTGCCCCCCGTCGTGCTGGCCCTGGTGATCCTTTCGCCAGCCGTGCTCGCCTCGACCACCGAGGTCAGCTTCAGCCAGCCCGACAAGTACAGTGATGCGCGCCTGAACCGGGATTACGGTCGGGGTGCGGATGACTTCGTGCTGAAGGATCTCAAGGCGCATATCGAGAAGCTCGGCAAGCGCTACCTGCAATCTGGCCAGACCCTCAAGATGGATATCCGCGACATCGACCTCGCCGGCCAGTTCGAGCCCTGGCGGGTCAATTTCAAGGACGTGCGCTTCATGCGCGAAGTGACCTGGCCCAGGATCAAGCTGCACTACAGACTGGAACAGGACGGCAAGACCCTGGTTAGTCGCGATGTCACGGTGATCGACCAGTCCTACCTGCAACACGGCAACTACTACTTCAGCAACGACCGCCTGCGCTACGAGAAGACCATGCTGGATGACTGGTTCCGCTGGAACATCGCGCCTAAGGACAAGACAGTGTCGTACTGAACGGCCATTGGGGCGGACCTGTGGCCCGCTTGGCAAATGAATTCGCCCCTACAGGATTGCGCTGAAGGTGAGCCGGGAGTCACCCCTCTCCCTCTGGGAGAGGGGCTGGGGGTGAGGGCTGTCAGTACTCCACGCTGTAGCTCAGGCTGTAGGTACGACCACGGCCGTGGTAGTCGAACAGGTCGGCCGGGATGTTGGCGCTGTAGAACACCTGCGCGCGCTGGCCCCAGACGGTGGTGTAGTCCTCGTCCAGCAGGTTCTGGATGCCGAAGTTGAGCGTACCCACCGGCAGGACCTGGCTGCCCAGCAGGTCGAAGGTCGCGTAGCCGTCGATCTTGTGGTCGTTGCCGTCGAACTGGCCATTGGCGAGGACATTACCGTCGTCGGAGAGGTTGAAGGTGCGCACACCTTGCAGGCGCAGGCTGGTGTCGTCGTCACGCCAGCCGACGAAAGCGGTCAGTTTGGAGGGACTGGCCGCGGTCACGTCCTGCTTTTGCCAGCGGTCGTCGATCTTCTGCTGGGAACGGATCGCGAGGGCGCTGGTGCCGATCTGCCAGTTATCGTTCAGCCAGTAGTTGGCCTGGCCTTCCAGGCCAAAGTTGCGCTTCTTGTTGTCCAGCTGCTCCACCAGCAGGGTGGTGCGGTTATAGGTGATGCTCTTGTCGGACCACGCATAGAAGGCCGCCAACTGGGCGTCCAAGCTACCGTCGTAGTGGCGCCAGCCGAGTTCCACCTGCTTGGTCTTGATGCCGTCGAGGGCAGAATCCTTCACGTTCACGCCCTTCTGCAGCACCCAGCGGCCGTTGACCGGCGCGGCGGAGTAGGTGCCCTGGCCGTAGTACTTGGCCGGGTCGGGCAGTTCGAAGCCTTCGGAGTAGTTGGTCCAGACTTGCTGCGCCTTGTTCAGCTTGTACACGGCTCCGAAGTTGTAGAGGTCGACCTGGTAGTCCTTCTCGCCGCCGGGAATGGCGTCGGCACTGGTGCCGTTGCCCTTGCTGATCTGGATCTGCTGGGCCGCTGCAACGAAGTCGCCGACGTCGTTGTTGGTGCGCTGGCGACGCACACCACCGGACAGGGTCAGGGCGTCGGTCGCGCGCCAGCTGCCCTGGGCGAATAGCGAATTGCTGTCTGTATCGATCCCCGGGTAGCGGCCGACCTTGGCGTATTCGTCAGCTACCAGGCCGCCGGTCTGGGCAGCTGTGCTGAGGTCGAACAGAGCCTGGTCGGAGTCGAAGCTTTCGCGCTCGACATCGGCGCCGTAAGTCAGGGTGAAGCGGTCCCACTCTTTCACCAGCACGGCCTTAAGCCCGTAGTAGTTGGTGTCCTGTTGGGAGGCGGAGTAGTAGGAGCGGGACGGGTTGATCGCGCCAGTGCCGGTGAAGGTGATGCTCGGATAGGGCTGGAAGGCCATCTCTTCGCTGCGGTAGTAGGCCTGCAGGTAGAGGTCGTGGCCCAGCACTTCGGGGGCATGGTAGGTGGCGTTGAACTGGGTGCGTTCGGTGCGCGGCTCGCGGTCGAAGTTGGCGCCGCCTTCGATCTCGAAGGGCTCCAGTCCACGCAGGCCACGGAAGTTGCGACCGAGGTCTACGCCCTTGTCGCCGTCGTAGCCGGAGTCGTACCACTGGGCACCCAGGCTCAGGCTATGCCCATTGGCAAAGGCAAAGTCGAGGCTGCCCATGACATCCACCGACTGGTTGTACTGCAGGTCGGTCTGGGTGATGTCGAGCATCACCTGGTCGCCGTTGCCGTCATAGGCGGCGCCGTTCTTCTGGTACGCCACCGCGGCGCGGCCCTTGATCTGTTCGCTGCCGCCGCTGACGGACTGGGCCACACGCCAATCGTGTTCCTGGCTGGTTTCGAAGCCGCTGCGCAGGCCCACTTCACTGTTGAATCGGGCTGCGCCAGCGTCACCTTTCTTGGTGACGATGTTGATGATGCCGCCGGTGGCGCCGCCACCGTACACAGCACTGGCACCGGAAAGGACCTCGATGCGTTCGATGTTGAACGGATCGATGGAGTCGAATTGGCGGCTGATGCCACGGGAGCTGTTCAGGGAAACGCCGTCGATCATCACCAGGGCGCTACGGCCGCGCATGTTCTGGCCGTAATTGGTGCGGCCCTGTGGACCTATGTCGAGGCCAGGGATCAACTGACCGAGGGCTTCCTTGAAGGGCACGCCGGCCTTGGTCTGCTCCTGTAGCTGCGGCGCGTCGATGATCCAGACGGTGCCTGGCAGTTCGCTGATGCTGGTGGGCGCGCGGGAGCCGACCACCACCTGGCGATCCACTTCGATGGCCGCGCCGGACGATTGCAGGCTGTAGCCACCGTCCTGGGCCACGGCGTGCAGGCCGCTGCCGGCCAACAACTGGTTCAGGCCTTCTTCGACGCCGTACTGGCCGCGCAGACCCTGGGTCTGGCGGCCAGCGGTCAGCTCGGGGCTGAACGACAGCAGCACGCCGGCTTCACGGCCGAACTGGTTGAGTGCCGCCTCTAGCGGGCCGGCTGGAATGTCGAAGGCTCGGCGCTGGCTTTCGGCGCCAATTTCCAGGGCGGCAGCAATGACCTTGGCGGGCAGGGCAGCGGTCAGGCATAGGCTGAGCAGCAGGGGTTGCATGGCGCGGACCAGCGGTTTTCGGGCGAAGTGGCGAAGGCGGGGCGGGCACTGCATGGGGGCGTCTCGTTCGTGAATTGGGAAGGTCTCTGCCTGCCTTGTCACGCGAGGTCGGAAAAAAGGCTCAGCTTTCGCAAAAAATCTGGCTATCGATGGAGGCCGTAGGTTGGGCTGAGGTACGAAGCCCAACGTCAGAGTCGTGCCGTAGGCTGGGCCTCGCTTCGCACTGTGCCAACCTACGGATACTCCCCTTCAACCGGTGGCGCGCGGATGCACCTTGACCCAGTAGCGGGTCAGGCTATGCACCTCCACTGGCAGCGCCTTGGGCAGCATGGCGAGGATGCGCTCGGTGTTATCCAGCGGATAGCTGCCGGAAATCAGCAGCCCGGCCACTTGCGGGGCGCAGCTGAGGTGGCCATGGCGGTAGCGGCCGAGTTCGGCGAGAAAATCGTCCAGGCGCATATGACTCGCCACCAGCATGCCCCGGGTCCAGGCCAGGCTGTCCTCGCTGACGCTGTCGGGTGTATCGATGCGGGTGGGGCTGAGATTCGTCTGCTGACCGGGCAGCAGCGACTGGCGCTGGCCGTCGGCGAGCAGGTCGGCGCTTCCGGCGAACAGGCTGACCCGGCTACTGCGATCGAGGACGCGCACATTGAAGCGACCGCCACGGCTCTCTATCAGGCCTTGCGGGGTATGGATACGCAGGGGGCGGGAATCGGCGACACCATCGACGAGGATTTCCCCTTGGCGCATCTCGATCAGGCGTTGCCCGGCATCAAAGTGGATATCCACAGCGCTTGCGGTGTTCAGTTCCAGGCGCGAACCGTCGGCCAGGCGCAGCGCACGACGCTCGCCGACGCTGGTGGATTCGTCGCTGCGCAGGACCAGCAGCGGCTCGCTGTTACGCAGGCTGATGGCGCCGCCACCGACCATGGCGCAGAGCATCAGCAGTTTCAGGGCCTCGCGGCGGCTACGGTGGGCCGGAGCGCCGAGGGCTGCCAGCGCCGCGGGGGATTCCAGGCCGCGCAGGCCCACGTTGACCGCCTCGATGCGTTGCCAGGCACGCTCGTGCTCGGCATTGGCGCTGCGCCAATCCTGCCAGGCCTGGCGACGTTGTTCGCTGACCTCGCCACCCTGCAATTCCACCAGCCATTCCACCGCCTGCTCGGCGATGGCCGGGGCGATTCGGTTGCGATCCACGCTGAGCAGGTTCATCTCAAAGGCTCTCCGCGAAATAGCAGCGCTGCGCCGCCTTGACCATGTGGCGCTTGACGGTAGAGAGAGAAATATTGAGTTGGGCAGCGATTTCCACGTAAGTCATGCCGTCCACCTGGGCCAGCAGAAAGACCTTCTTCGCCACCGCCGGCAAGCCGTCCAGCAGGCGGTCAAGCTCCACCAGGGTTTCCAGGATGATGGCGCGCTCCTCTTCGCTCGGCGCGGCCGCTTCCGGCTGCGCGCTCAATGCTTCGAGGTAGGCACGTTCGATGTCCTGGCGCCGGTAATGGTTGGCCAGCACGCGCTTGGCCACCGTGGTGAGGAAGGCGCGAGGTTCGAGGATCACCGGCTTTTCCCGCGCCAGCAGCACGCGCAGGAAGGTGTCTTGCGCAAGATCTGCGGCGTTCTGCGGGCAGCCCAGGCGACGGCGCAGCCAGCCTGTCAACCAGCCGTGGTGGTCGCTGTAGAGCTTCTGCAAAGATTCGACCGGCGGAGGCGGAAGGGCGTCGGCTCCGTGATTCAAGAGCTGGACTCGGAGGCAAATGGGAATGTTTCGCATTCTATATCTGCTGGCCGGAGTTCAGCAATAATCAGTCTGTGGTGAAGAATCTTCTGCTATTGCTGTGGGAAAGCTGGAACCGGCAAACACGTACCGTGGTCAACTGGCAACAAAACCTGGAGAACCATTATGCTTTCACGTCCCTGCAACCGCCGCCTTGCTTCTTTGCTGATTGCCAGCCAGTTCGTTTTCCTTGCGCAGATGCCCTTGGCCCAGGCGGCCATGATTGGCACTCCACAAGCCATGCAGGAACAGCAGGCGCCGCAGCAGCAGCCGGTGGACCAGGCACAACTGCGCGCCATGCTCGATGACGAGAAGGTGCAGCAGAAGCTCGAATCCCTCGGCGTGCCGCGTGAGCAGGTGGAGGCCCGTATCGCCAGCCTGACGCCGGCCGAACTGCAACAGTTCAATCAGCGCCTTGAGCAGGAACCGGCTGGGGGCTGGGTGGGCATCATCGTGCTGTTCCTGGTGATCTTCATCATCACCGACATGCTCTGCGCCACTGACATCTTCAGCTTCATCAAGTGCATCAACTGATGCGGCTCTGGCTCGCTGTCCTGACGCTGGCCTTGGCGGGCTGCGCCGGGCAGCAACCCTTGCTGTCGCCCCAGAGCGACCGCCTGCCACAGCGCACGGAGCTGGCCCAGACGCCGTTCTATCCACAGGAGATCTACCAGTGCGGCCCGGCCGCGCTGGCCACGGTGCTGGTGCAGCGTGGGGTGAAAACCTCACCCGAGGAGCTGACACCCAAGGTCTACCTGCCTTCCCGGCAAGGCAGCCTGAAGCTGGAACTGGTGGCCGCCGCGCGCCAATACGGGATGCTGGTTTATCCACTGGAGCCCAACCTGGATGCGCTGCTGGCCCAGGTGGCAGCCGGCAACCCGGTGCTGGTGATGCAGAACCTCGGCCTGGACTGGTTGCCGCGCTGGCACTTCGCCGTGGTGGTCGGGTTTGATCGAAGCAAAGACGAACTGGTGCTGCGGTCTGGCACCGAGAAGCGCTGGGTGACCGACCTGCGCAGCTTCGATCGCACCTGGCAGCGTGCCGAGCGCTGGGCCGTAGTGACCTTGCCGGCGGATCAACTCCCCGCAGAAGCTCGCCTGGAACCCTGGATCAAGGCCGCCAGCGACCTGGAGCAAACCGCCCAGCGCCCAGTCGCGGAGCGTGCATTCCGTACAGCTGCCGAACATTGGCCGACGGAGCCGTTGCCTCTATTCGCGCTGGCCAATGCGCGTTATGCCGACGGTGATCGTGAAGGCGCCGAGCAGGCCTTGCGCGAGAGCCTGAAGCGCAAGCCTGATTACGCGTTGGGCTGGTTCAATCTGTCTGAGGTGCTCAACGAGAAGGGCTGCGCTGCCCAGGCTGCACAAGCCCGAGCCTGCGCTCGCCAATTGGCGCCGGGGGATGCGCGTCTGTCGGCGCCGCTGGGAACAGCGTCAAGCGGAAAAGGGCAGTGCAGCGCGCTGCCGGTGTGTGGGGAAGGAGCGGCGGGTCGCGAGTGAACTCGTTCCCGCAGGGCACGAATCTGTGCGCGCTAGTTCTGCGCGAGTGGACGCAAACAAGGCTTCGCGAGCAAAGCTCGCTCCTACACCTGATGTCCTGCAATAAAAAAAAGCCCCGCAAATGCGGGGCTTTTTCATGGTGCGAGGTATTACAGGCGCAGGCCGCCGTCCAGCTCCAGAACACGACCGGTGTAGTAGTCGTTCTCCAGGATGTAGGCGACCGAGTGGGCGATTTCCAGCGGTTTGCCCAGGCGACGCAGGGGGATCCCCGAGGTCATCTTTTCCAGGGCTTCCGGCTTCATGCTGGCGACCATGTCGGTCTCGATGAAGCCCGGAGCCACGCCTGCCACACGGATGCCGTAGCGAGCCAGTTCCTTCGCCCAGACCACGGTGTCCGCAGCTACACCGGCTTTGGCGGCGGAGTAGTTGGCCTGGCCCATGTTGCCGGCGCGGGAAATGGAGGAAATGTTGATGATCGCGCCTTCGTTCTCCAGTTCGATCATCTTGGCCGCGACTTCACGGGTGCAGAGGAAGACACCGGTCAGGTTGACGTCGATCACAGCCTGCCACTGAGCCAGGCTCATCTTGGTCATTTCGCCGTCCTTGACCTTGATGGTCAGGCCATCGCGAAGAATACCGGCGTTGTTCACCAGGCCGTTGATGGCGCCAAAGTCTTCGGCCACCTGGGCGACCATGTGGGTCACTTGCTCTTCGTTGGCCACGTTGCAGAGGTAGGCACGGGCATCACCACCGGCGGCCTTGCAGGCAGCCACGGCTTCATCCAGTTTTTCCTGGTTCAGGTCGACCAGGGCGAGCTTCGCGCCCTTGGCGGCCAGATACTCACCCATGGCGCGGCCAAGGCCCTGGCAACCACCGGTAATGATGATGACCTTGTCTTTGAGTTGCATGAGAATCCCCTCGAATAACTGTCGCTTTGTCCCCGCTTGCGCCGTTAAACCGCTATTCTGGGCGCTCGTCCGTTTTCGACGGATTCTTTGCGAGGAGTCATAAGGTGAGCGTGAAAGCCGCAAAGCATGCACGAGAAATGCTGCTCAAGGAATACCAGGGGGTGCTGTCCACCCATTCCAAGACCATGCCTGGCTTCCCTTTCGGATCAGTGGTGCCTTACTGCCTGGACGCCGAAGGCCGGCCACTGATCCTCATCAGCCGTATCGCTCAGCACACTCACAACCTGCAAAAAGACGCCAAGTGCTCGCTGCTGGTGGGCGAGCGCGGCGCCGCGGATGTCCAGGCCGCCGGGCGCCTGACCCTGCTGGCCGAGGCACGGCAAATCAGTGACGAAGCCGAAGTGGAAGCCGCATCAACCCGCTACTACCGCTACTTCCCGCAGGCCGCGGACTATCACCGCACCCACGATTTCGACTTCTGGCGCCTCGAACCGGTGCGCGCCCGCTTCATCGGTGGATTTGGCGCCATCCATTGGGTGGATCAACTGGTGCTGGCCAATGCGTTTGCTGGCGAAGCCGAGATCAGCATGCTGGAACATATGAACAGCGATCACGCCAATGCCATCGCTCACTATGTGGAACTGGCCGGTTTGCCGTCCCAACCTGCGGCGGAGATGGTTGGGATCGACTCTGAAGGATTCCACCTACGCATCGGTCAGACGCTTCATTGGCTGCCCTTCCCAACATCCTGTAACAACCCTGGCGCTGTCCGTCAGGCCCTGGTACAGCTGGCTCGCGCCGAATCCTGGCCGACCAGTGATGAGGCCGTAGCTTGAATTGGGAGGAGGGCGGCTTCATCTAACGGATTATCGGAAACCGTTCTTCCGCCAAGGAAACCCCAGATGCGCGCTTTTCTCTTTCTGTTCCTGCTCTTTCCGCTGATCGAGCTGGCCGTCCTGATCCAGGTCGGCAGCGCGATCGGCGTCCTGCCCACCCTGCTGCTGGTGATTGGCACCGCCGTGCTCGGCAGCGTGCTGCTGCGGGTAGCCGGTGTCGCCACTGCCTGGCGCGCCCGCGAGCGCCTGGCCCGGGGCGAGGTGCCGGAGCAGGAAGTGCTTGAAGGCCTGCTGATCGCCGTCGGTGGCGGCCTGCTGCTGCTGCCGGGCTTCATCAGCGACATCTTCGGCCTGCTCTGCCTGATCCCCTTCACTCGTCGCCTGTTCATTCGCAGCCTGCGCCAGCGCGCTGCGGCCCAGGCGATTCGCCAGCGCGCCTTCGCCGACGACCTTGCCGCCCGCAGCGGCCAAACCCGTCCGCGCGTGATCGAAGGTGAGTACGAGCGCCGCGACCAATAAAGTGCATTTTTTTTGCGCCTCGCCCTTGAAATGCCTTCGCGCGCCCCTATGTATCGGTCACCGCAAGGTTCCTGCTGATCTGCAGGTCTGAATTCAGCGGCGCCCCGTCGCGCTGCAACCGGCTCCGCCGGACATTACCAACCCACCGGTGCTCGCGCCGGTCGAAGTAACAACACTATTGGGAGAGATCGACAATGAAGCTTCGTCCTCTGCATGACCGCGTCGTCATCCGTCGCAGCGAAGAAGAGACCAAAACCGCTGGCGGCATCGTTCTGCCGGGCTCGGCTGCCGAAAAGCCGAACCGTGGCGAAGTCGTCGCTGTAGGTACCGGTCGCCTGCTGGACAACGGCGAAGTGCGTCCTCTGGCCGTCAAGGTCGGTGACCAGGTGGTATTTGGCCCGTACTCGGGCAGCAACACCATCAAGGTCGATGGCGAAGAACTGCTGGTGATGGGCGAGAGCGAAATCCTCGCCGTCGTCGAAGCCTGAGTCTCGCGAATCTCCGCCTACACACTAAAGAATTGAGGATCAATCAACATGGCTGCTAAAGAAGTCAAATTCGGCGATTCCGCCCGCAAGAAAATGCTGGTTGGCGTAAACGTACTGGCCGACGCCGTCAAAGCTACCCTGGGCCCGAAAGGCCGTAACGTGGTTCTGGACAAATCCTTCGGCGCTCCGACCATCACCAAGGATGGCGTTTCCGTTGCCAAGGAAATCGAGCTGAAAGACAAGTTCGAAAACATGGGCGCCCAGCTGGTGAAGGACGTTGCCTCCAAGGCCAACGACGCTGCCGGTGACGGCACCACCACTGCTACCGTTCTGGCTCAGGCCATCGTCAACGAAGGCCTGAAGGCCGTTGCTGCCGGCATGAACCCGATGGACCTGAAGCGCGGCATCGACAAGGCCACCATCGCCATCGTTGCCCAGCTGAAAGAGCTGGCCAAGCCTTGCGCCGACACCAAGGCCATCGCCCAGGTAGGCACCATCTCCGCCAACTCCGACGACTCCATCGGCAACATCATTGCCGAAGCCATGGAGAAAGTGGGCAAGGAAGGCGTGATCACCGTTGAAGAAGGCTCGGGCCTGGAAAACGAACTGTCCGTCGTAGAAGGCATGCAGTTCGACCGCGGCTACCTGTCCCCCTACTTCATCAACAAGCCGGACACCATGGTCGCCGAGCTCGACGGCCCGCTGATCCTGCTGGTGGACAAGAAGATTTCCAACATCCGCGAAATGCTGCCGGTCCTGGAAGCAGTTGCCAAAGCCGGCCGCCCGCTGCTGATCGTCGCTGAAGACGTTGAAGGCGAAGCCCTGGCCACCCTGGTTGTGAACAACATGCGTGGCATCGTCAAAGTCGCAGCCGTCAAGGCTCCGGGCTTCGGCGACCGCCGCAAGGCCATGCTGCAGGATATCGCCATCCTGACCGGCGGCACCGTGATTTCCGAAGAAGTCGGTCTGTCCCTGGAAAGCGCTTCCCTGGAGCACCTGGGTAACGCCAAGCGCGTTGTCCTGAGCAAGGAAAACACCACCATCATCGACGGCGCTGGCGCCCAGGCTGACATCGAAGCCCGCGTTGCCCAGATCCGCAAGCAAGTCGAGGAAACCACCTCCGACTACGACAAGGAAAAACTGCAAGAGCGTCTGGCCAAGCTGGCCGGCGGTGTTGCCGTAATCAAGGTCGGTGCGGCTACTGAAGTCGAGATGAAAGAGAAGAAGGCCCGCGTTGAAGACGCCCTGCACGCTACCCGTGCTGCCGTCGAAGAAGGCGTGGTTCCTGGCGGTGGCGTAGCCCTGGTTCGCGCCCTGCAGGCCATCGAAGGCCTGAAGGGCGACAACGAAGACCAGAACGTCGGTATCGCCCTGCTGCGTCGCGCTGTAGAAGCCCCGCTGCGCCAGATCGTGGCCAACGCTGGTGACGAGCCGAGCGTCGTGGTTGACAAGGTCAAGCAAGGTTCCGGCAACTACGGCTTCAACGCTGCTACCGGCGTTTACGGCGACATGATCGAAATGGGCATCCTGGACCCGGCCAAGGTCACCCGTTCCGCTCTGCAAGCTGCTGCCTCCATCGGCGGCCTGATGGTCACCACCGAGGCCATGGTTGCCGAAGTGGCCGACGACAAGGGCGCCCCGGCCATGCCGGACATGGGCGGCATGGGCGGCATGGGCGGCATGATGTAAGCCACCCGGCCATCCGGTCCGAAGAAGCCCCGCCTCGCGCGGGGCTTTTTCTTGCCCGCGAAAATGTGCGGAAGCGCCGCACGTGGGTATGATCGGTCGTTGCGCGCTGACGGAAACTTCCTGCGGATTCCCGGTGAGGGCGTGCTCTGGCCGGCAAGTGGCCATCAGTGGATGAATGGAGTTGAGCCAATGCGGATCCTGCTAGTCGAAGACAACAACGACATTCTGGGCAACATGGTCGACTTCCTCGAACTCAAGGGTTACTCCGTCGACTGTGCACGGGATGGCCTATCCGGGCTGCACCTGGCCAGTAGTGAGCATTACGACCTGATCGTGCTCGATGTCATGCTGCCGGGGCTGGATGGTTACAACCTCTGTCGTCGGCTGCGTGAAGAGGCTCGACGTGATACTCCGGTCATCATGCTCACCGCCCGCGATGCCCTGGACGACCGCTTGCAAGGCTTCAAGTCCGGCGCCGACGACTATCTGCTCAAGCCCTTCGCCCTCTCTGAACTGGCTGCGCGTATCGAGGCCGTGCTGCGTCGTTCCCAGGGCGGCGGCAGGCGCAGCCTGCAGGTGGGCGACCTCAGCTATGACCTGGATACATTGGAAGTCAGTCGCGCGGGCAAGACCCTCCGGCTCAATCCCATCGGTCTCAAGCTGCTCGCAGTGTTGATGCAGAAGAGCCCGCACCTGGTGCGCCGGGAAGCCCTGGAAGAGGCCCTGTGGGGAGATGACTGCCCTGATAGCGACAGCCTGCGCAGCCATATCCACCAGCTGCGCCAGGTGATCGACAAACCCTTCGGCAAACCCCTGCTGCACACCATGCATGGCCTGGGCTACCGCCTGGCGGAGTCGGCTGATGGAGTTTAAGCAGAGCCTCGCACGGCGGATTCTCATCGCCTTCGTGCTGATGACCGCCTTGGTGGGAGGCACCTTCTCTATCGGCATCATCGAAGTCGTACACCTGATCGAAGAGCAACTGATTTCCCGTGACTTGAACAACGAGCTCCACCGTGTCCTCACCCAAAACATCTTCCAGGGCAAGCCGCCTGCGCTGGATAGCGATACCCGCTTCTACAGTAGCGACAATGCCGGGCCCTATGCGATTCCCGAGACCCTGACCGATCTGGAACCAGGGTTTCACGAGGTCTTCGAGGGCGATAGTTCCTACCATGCGCTGGTCCGCGAAATCGAGGGCCGCCGCTATGTGATGCTGCAGGACCAGAGCGAGTTCGAGGCCCGCGAGCAGGTGCTTTACCGGGTGGTGATGGTCGGCTTCGTGCTCAGCGTGATTCTGGCGCTGATGCTGGGCTGGGTGCTGGCGCGCAAGGTCATCGAACCGGTGGTGCGCCTGGCCGGGCAGGTCCGCCATCGCGACCAGCTGCTGGGCATGGCCCCCCCGCTGGCGCCGGACTATGCCGCTGACGAAGTGGGACAGCTGGCCCAGGCCTTCGACGACACCCTGGGACGGCTGCATGAGGTGCTCAATCGCGAGCGCCTGTTCACCAGCGACGTCAGTCACGAGTTACGGACCCCGCTGATGGTGCTGGCAACCTCCTGTGAGCTGTTGGCGGAGAATCCCCATGTCGATGCTCGTGGCCGTGCCCATGTGCAGCGTATTGCCCGGGCTACCGAGGAAATGCGCGACCTGGTCCAGACTTTCCTGATGCTGGCGCGGTCACAGCGCGATGAAGCCAGCGTGGCGCCCCAGGCGAGCCTGACCAGTGTCGCCGGTGATCTCGCCAACCAGTGGCGCGAAGCCATCGAGCAGAAGGGCCTGCGTTTCGAGTACCAGCCCGGAGTGCCACACGAGCGCGCCTACAACGCCTCATTGCTGCGCTCGGTGCTGGGCAACCTGCTCCGTAACGCGCTGCACTACACCGATACCGGCAGCATCCGCCTGGTGCTGAAAGATTGCGGCTTCGTGGTGGAGGACAGTGGCGTTGGCATTCCCGAAGAGGAGCGAGAAGCGATGTTTCGTCCTTTCGTGCGTGGTCCGGCGAAGCGCGGCGATGGTCTTGGGCTGGGGCTCTCCCTGGTGCAGCGAATCTGTGACAACCAGGGCTGGACGGTCAGCCTGAGTGCCGTCGAGCCTACTGGTTGCCGCTTTGAGGTGGATCTCGGCGGGCGAAGCGCTCTCGTCGATTGACGTTTTTTTCACCTGCGCTTGACCACTTCTTGACCAGGGGCTGGGTAATTTATGGGCCATCTTCAAGCTGGAGGTGGTCCATGACCCGCCCGATCAACCTCGAATTCTCCGACAAGTACGACCGCAAGCACGCCGAGGCATATCACCGTAAGCATCAGGCCGGCCTGTGGCGTCGCCTGTCCAACTGGCGAGACCTGCAGCTGGCGCGCAAGGCGCTGGCCCTGGCCGACGATCCCGGCCTGGTGCTGGACCTTCCTTGCGGCGCCGGACGCTTCTGGCCGTTGCTGGCGGAAAAGCCGAATCGGGTGATTATCGGTGCCGACAACTCCGAGCAGATGCTGCGCGTGGCCAGCGAGGTCCAACCGGTCGAAGTGGTCAGGCGCGTGCGCCTGCTGCAGACCTCGGCCTTTTCCATCCAGTTGCCCGAGAGCTCGGTGGACAGCATTTTCTGCATGCGCCTGATGCACCACATCGGTGACCCTGCACATCGCATGACGTTGCTTCGGGAGTGCCGGCGGGTCACCCGTGACAGCCTGATCCTTTCCCTATGGGTCGATGGCAACTACAAGGCCTGGCGTCGCCAGCGCCTGGAAAACCGACGCCAGGCCCGCCACAGCGAGCAGGGATACCAGAATCGTTTCGTCCTGCCGGTGGCCACTGCCGAAGCGGAGTTTCGCGAGGCGGGTTTCGACATTCAGGAGCGGCTGGACTTCCTGCCCTTCTACGCGATGTGGCGGGTCTACGTGCTGCGCAAGGTCGCCAGCCATGGCCAGTGAGCTGGTCGGGGCGGCGGGCTCCCGGTCGGATGAGCCGTTCCTGCGTGTCTGGTCGCTGCGTGGTGAATGGGTTGAGGAGCCCAATCGACGTCGCGGTGGTGAAAGCGGCGTACAGCGAGTTGTCCTGGGGGACGGTCGGCAGTGGTATGTGAAGCGTCAGGTCGAGCACCTCTACCGCAGTCTGCGCCATCCCTTTGGTCGTCCGACGGTGCTGCGCGAGCGCGAGGCACTGTTGGCCGTCGAGCGGCTGGGCGTGCGCGTCCCTAGGGTCGTATTCGGGGGTGTTCACCGCTGCCCGCTACAAGGGTGGCAAGGGCTGCTGGTGACCGAAGCGCTGGAAGGCTTCATCGAGTTCGAACGCTGGTACGCCGCCCAGGTGGGCGAAGGCGCCAAACACCTCGTATTGCAACAATTGGCGGCTACCCTGGCCCGCTTGCATCGGGGTGGGTGGCAGCACGGTTGCCTCTATGCCAAACATGTTTTCGTCCGTCCGGCGGGAGAGGGTGGCCTGCCCGAAGTTGCCCTGTTGGATCTGGAAAAAGCCCGGCGCCGACTGTCGAGCAAGCGGGCAGCTCTGCGCGACTTGTGGCAGTTTAAGCGCCACTCGTCGCTGAGCGAAGCGGATTGGCAGGTGCTGATCTACGGTTATGAAGCAGCGTTTGGCAGCGCTATCAAGGGTTTGCGATCATGAAATTAGAAGTCACGCGAGCTTTGTTTCTCGTCGGCGCTTTGGGAGTAGCCTCCCTGGCGGTGGCTGCCTGGCATGAGCCTTCGCCCTCCGTGGTCAGCGTCAACGGCCTCGGCTACTGCCCGTTACCGCCCAATGCGCGGTTGAAGGCGCAAGTGCAGCCGGACCAGAACCTGCTGCTGTTCATGTTCGGATTGTCCCAGGGATTGCGCGCCCAGGAATGAGATCCGAAAACCCCGCGAGAGCGCTTGTTTTGCGCACCTTGGGTAGGGTGCGCCGCGCGCACCAATGGCGTTACCGGTTTACTTCAAACCCCACACAGGCACAGAGCCGGCGCGCATGGCGCACCCTATGATGAGGCCGGCAAAGAAAAGCCCCGCAATCGCGGGGCTTTTCTTTATCGCGTCCGGGCTCAGTGGCTCACCGCCGGCTGGCCCTCGGGCACCAGGTCCTTCTTCGCCAGCAGCGTATAGATGCAGGGCAGGACGAAGAGGGTGAACAGCGTGCCGATGGACATGCCGGTGGCGATCACCAGGCCGATGTCGAAGCGGCTGACCGCACCGGCGCCGGTGGCGAAGATCAGGGGCACCATGCCGAACACCATTGCCGCCGTGGTCATCAGTACCGGTCGCAGGCGAATGGCTGCGGCTTCTTCGACCGCTTCGCGGACAGAGAGGCCCTTATCGCGGCGTAGCTGGTTGGCGAACTCTACGATCAGGATGCCGTGCTTGCTGATCAGGCCGATCAGCGTCACCAGGCCCACCTGGGTGTAGATGTTCATGCTGGACACGCCCAGGAACAGCGGGATAAGTGCGCCACAGATGGACAGCGGTACCGTGACCAGTATCACCAGCGGGTCGCGGAAGCTCTCGAACTGGGCTGCCAGCACCAGGAAGATGATCGCCAGGGCCAGCGCGAAGGTGACGTAGAGCGCGCTGCCTTCCTGTACGTACTGGCGCGACGCACCTGCGTAATCGAAGCC
This sequence comes from Pseudomonas sp. DY-1, assembly GCF_003626975.1. NCBI lineage: Bacteria > Pseudomonadati > Pseudomonadota > Gammaproteobacteria > Pseudomonadales > Pseudomonadaceae > Pseudomonas > Pseudomonas sp. DY-1. The sequence goes on from NZ_CP032616.1 coordinate 5,356,548, forward strand.
ATAACCGCGCGGCGCTTCTTCGCGGGCGATCTGTGCCACCGTGTCGATAGCCTCACCCATGCTCACCGTCGGGAAACCTTCGATGATCGCCGAGTTGAGCTGCTGGAACTGCTTCAGGCGGGTCGGCCGGGCGCTGTCATGCACGCTGATCAGGGTCGACAGGGGCACCATGGCACCGCTCTCGCTCTTCACGTAGTAGTTGCTCAACCAGCCCGGATTGTCGCGGTAGGCGCGCTCCACCTGGGCGATGACCTTGTAGCTGCGGCCGTCGATGGTGAAGCGGTTGATTTCACCCTCGCCCAGCAGGATCGCCAGGGTCGACCCCAGATCCTCCATGGACACGCCCATCTGCGCAGCCTTCGCCCGATCGATGTCAACCACCACTTCGGGCTTGTCGAATGCCAGGTCGACGTTGAGGAAAGCGAACTTGCCGGACTCCATGGCACGCGCCTTGATCCGCTCGGTCACCTGTAGCAGCGACTCGTAGTCGTTGGGGGTGTTGACCACGAACTGGAACGGCAGGCCTTCACCCGTACCCGGCAGCGACGGCAGGTTGAAGCCGAAGATCTGCAGGCCGGGAATCTCGTTCAGCTTGCCTTGGACCTCGTGGAGCAGTTCCATCTGAGTGCGCTCGCGCTCGTCCCAGGGCTTGAGCAGGAAGCCGCCGATACCCGACTGCACGCCGTCGAAGCCGTTGATCTGGAACGAGGAGTAGTACTCGGGGAACTCCTTGAAGATCTTCACGAAAGCCTGGGTGTAGGCGTTCAGGTAGTCCAGGTTGGTTGGTTGCGGGGCCTTGGCCATGATGAAGACGATGCCCTGGTCTTCGTCCGGGGCCAGTTCGCTCTTGGTGAACTTCAGCAATACCGGGATCAGGCAGAGCACGATGACAGCGAATACCACGACTACCGGGCGCGTATTCAGGGTGCCGTGCAGGGCCTTCTGATAGCGCTGTTTAAGGCGGTCGAAGATCATGTCCAGTTTGTGCGCCAGGCCTGACGGGTTCTCGTCGTGGCGCAGCAGCTTGGAACACATCATGGGCGACAGGGTCAGGGCGACGATGCCAGAGATGATCACTGCGCCCGCAAGTGTCAGGGCGAACTCGCGGAACAGCGCGCCGGTCAGGCCTTCCAGGAAACCGATGGGGGCATAGACCGCTGCCAGGGTAATGGTCATGGAGATCACCGGCACGGCAATTTCACGGGCGCCCTCGATGGCCGCATCGAATGGCGTCTTGCCTTCTTCGATATGCCGGTGGATGTTTTCCACCACCACGATGGCGTCGTCCACCACCAGGCCGATGGCGAGAACCATGGCCAGCAGGGTCAGCAGATTGATGGAGTAACCCATCAACTGCATGAAGAAGAGCACGCCGATCATCGACAGCGGGATGGTTATCACCGGGATCAGCACCGAGCGGAAGGCGCCGAGGAACAGGAACACGACCACGATCACGATCAGCACTGCTTCACCCAGGGTCTTCACCACCTCGTCAATGGAGGCCTGGATGAATCGGGTGGCGTCGTAGGCAATGGATGCCTTGAGGTTCGGCGGAAGCTGGGACTCCAACTCCGGCATGATCGCGCGCACGTGCTTGATCACGTCCAGTGGGTTGGCGCTGGGGGTGCCCTTGATGCCGATGTAGACCGACGGAATGCCGTCGAAGGAGCTGATGGAGTCGTAGTTCTCCGCGCCCATTTCCACCCGTGCCACGTCGCGCACCAGCACGCGGCTGTCACCCACGGTCTTCACCGGGATGGCGCCGAAGGCGTCGGGGGACTTGAGGTCGGTGGTGGCATTGATGCTGGTGACTACGTACTGGCCCTTCACCTCGCCAGCGGCGGAGAGGAAGTTGTACTTGCGCACCGCGTCGTTGATGTCGTTGGCGGTGATGCCGTAGGCCGCCATCCGCACCGGGTCCAGCCACAGGCGCATGGCGAAGACCTGGTTGCCGAGGATTTCCGCCTCGGCCATGCCCGGCAGGGTCGCCAGCTTGGGCTGGATCACCCGCGAGAGGTAGTCGGTAATCTGCGGGTTGGACAGCTCATCGCTGTAGAAACTGATGTACATCAGCGCCGAAGCGTCTGCCGCTTCCTTGGACAGCACCGGGTCTTCGGCGTCCTGTGGCAGCTGGTTCTTCACCTCGTTGGCCTTGGCCAGGAGTTCGGTGAAGAGGCGGTCCGAGTTGGCGCCGATGCGTGCATAGATCTGGATGACCGACATGTTCTGCTGGCTCGACGACGTCATGTAGTCGATGCCCTCGGCACTGGCCAGGCTCTGTTGCAACGGTTGGGTAATGTAGCCCTGGATGGTCTCGGCGTTGGCGCCAGGGTAGGCGGTGGTTACCGTGATGAGGGCGTTTTCCATCTGCGGGTACTGGCGGATCACCAGCTTGCTGAAGGCCTGGAAGCCCAGCAGCACGATCAGCAGGCTGACCACGGTCGCCAGTACCGGGCGACGGATGAAAGGATCTGTGAAAGCCATGTTCCGTTCCTTCGCGCGTATGCCGCTTATTGGGCGCGGGCTTGTTTGTCCGGGGGGCTGGACAGGGTCTGGTCGGGCGCGATGGCGACGTGGGAGCCGTTATCCAGCTTGAGCTGGCCGGACGTCACCACCTGCTCGCCAGCCTGGAGGCCCTTGAGGATCACGACCTTGCCATCGCGATGTTCGCCGGTTTCAACGAAGCGGCGCTCCACCACCAACTGAGGCTGACCGTCCTGGTCTTTCTCGGTCTGGCCCTCGGCATTCTTCTTCTCGTCGATCACATACACGGAGTTGCCGTAGAGGGTGTAGGTGATCGCGCTTTCCGAAACCACCACGCGCTCCTGGTCGCCCGGCAGCAGCACTTCGAGGTTGGCGAACATGCCCGGCAGCAACTTGCCGTCGGGGTTCTGCAGCATCGCGCGCACCTGCAGGTTGCGGGTGGCTTCCTCGACCTTGGGGTTGAGCGCGGCGATGTCGCCTTCGAAGGATTCGCCAGGGAACGCGGCGACGCTGATGCGCACCTTCTGTCCGACTTTCAGCAGCGGAGCGGATTGCTCCGGCAGGAAGAAGTCGACGAACAGGGTGTTCAGGTCCTGCAGGGTGGCGATGATGGTGCCCGAGGAGAGGAAATCGCCGACGTCGACCTGGCGGATGCCGATGGTGCCGGCGAAGGGCGCGACGATGCGCTTCTTGTCCATCAGGGCTTTGAGCTGGGCAACCTTGCCAGTGGCGGCCTGGAGTTCCGAAGACAGGCGGTCGAACTCGCTCTTGGAGATGTTCTGCCGGCTGACCAGGCTGCGGCCGCGTTCGAACTCGACGCGGGCCAGGGACAGTTCGGCTTCCGCGGTGGCCAGGCTGGCGCGTTCGACGTCGCTGTCCATCTGGATCAGCGGTTGGCCCAGCTTGATCTTCTCGCCGGAAAGGAAGAGCACGTCCTGGACGGTACCGCTGGCTTCCACGGTGAGGTCGACGCCCTGGAAGGCTTTCAGCGAGCCGATGGCGGGCAGGCGGCTTTGCCAGGGCTGCTCGACGGCCTGCTCGGCAGAGACGCTGATGGGAGGCTGGGGCGCAGAAAACTGCTGGATCTGCTGGTAGATCGAGAAGCCTTTATAGGCGGCAAGGGCGGTCACCACGAGGGCAACCACGCCCAGCATGATGAGCATGCGGCGGAGCAACATATTCCGGTTCCTTGGCAGGGAAAAAGTGGCCTGGGAATAGGCGAGGCAAGCACCTTAGTACCAGAGTTAGACCAAGTCAAAGACAAGAAATTGCAGAACGTTGCGTTCACGCAGTTTGCTGCTTATGCGCCGTGAGAATCGCTGGAGATCGAATCAGATCGATGAATTTCCTGTGGAAGGATTCGGACCTTTCTGATCGTGGGACAAGGCCCGGCAGCACTTCCCTGTGCTGCATTCGGTTCAGGCTTGGAGGCGTCCCGTAAGCTGGTTGAGGTCGCCGGAAAGTCCATGCAGGTGCTGGCTGGCGCCCTGGGTGCGCCGCACATTTTCCTCGTTGGTGGTGGCGATGGCGGTTATCTCGGTGAGGTTGCGCGAGATGTCCTCGGCCACCGAGGTCTGTTCTTCCGCGGCGGTAGCGATCTGCCGGTTCATGTCGCGGATTGCTTCGACCGAATCGGTGATGCGTTGCAGCATGGCGCCGGCCTCGGTGACCTGGGCAACGCTTTCCTCGCTGCGGTTCTGGCCGTTCTCAATGGCGCGGACAGCGTTGAGGGCGCCGGTCTGAACCGTGTCGATGATCTGATGGATCTCGGCGGTGGATTCGGCAGTGCGCTGTGCCAGGGTACGTACCTCGTCGGCGACGACCGCGAAGCCACGGCCCTGGTCACCCGCACGGGCCGCCTCGATAGCGGCGTTCAGCGCCAGCAGGTTGGTCTGTTCGGCGATGCCACGAATCACTTCCAGCACCTTGCCGATGCGGCCGCTGTCGCTTTCCAGGCGACGGATCACTTCGGCAGTGTTGGCGATCTCGCTGCGCATGCCGGTGATGCTGTGGATGGTCGCCTGCATCACCGCGCCACCCTGCTGCGCCGAATGGTCGGCCTGATCGGCCGCACCGGCGGCCTCGGCGGCGTGGCGAGCCACCTCCTGGGCCGTGGCGGACATCTCGTGCATGGCTGTGGCCACCTGGTCGGTGCGTGAGAACTGCTCACGGGTACCTTCGGCCATCAGGCTGGCGATGGCGCTGAGTTCGCCGCTGGCGCTGTCCAGTTGCGCGGTGCTCTGCTTGAGGCGGTTGAAGGTATCGGCGAGGAAGTCGCGCAGGGTGTTGGCGGCTACGGCCAGCCGGCCCAGTTCATCCGCGCGGCGGGTATCGACGCGCTGGCCGAAGTTGCCCTGGCTGAGTTGGGCGATGTGCTCGATCAACGAGCTGATGGGCGCGATCAGGTTGCGGTTGAGCAACCAGAGGCTGAACAGGCCGATGCCGATGCTCGACAACAGCATGACCGCCAGGCCGAGGTTCACGGTGTTGTCGGCGCCGGCGCTGATGGCTTCGGATTGCTGGGTGCCACGGGCATGCAGTTCAGCCACCAGTGCGCTCATCTGCTCGCTGGCGGCGCGGTCGATGCCCTTGACCGCGTTGTCGCCGGCCGCCGGATCAGCGCCGGAGGCGACGAACACGTCACGGCCCTTGCGGTAGGCGATGCCGAGGTTGCGGTGTTCGTTGCGCAGGTTCTCCACCTTTGCCCGCAGGGCGCTGTCGTCGAGGTCGCGGGCCTTGTCGAGCAGCTTGCCGAGTACGGCCTGGACCTTGGCTTCCTGGCCTTCGAACTGGCTCCAGTACTTGTTCAGGTTCTCCTGGTCCTTGCCGCGCAAGAGCACGTTCTTCCACTCCTGGACCTGCACCTTGAATTCGAGGTTGGCCTCATCCACCAGACTTGAAGCTTCCAGCGTGCCGTCCACCAGCCCGCGATAGGACTGGATGCCGCCGGAGAGGAAGTGGAAACAGGCCAGGGCGATCAGCAGGAGTAGAAGCAGGCTGCCGCCGAGCAGGGTGAGGATCTGGCCGCGCAGGGAGCGTCGCAGAGACATGATGTTGCGCCTCGTGGAGAAAGGAAGGGATGGTGGCTCTCTACCTGACGAATGTTGCAGTTGTGTGAGCGCCAGGAAGGCGCGTTGGGGGTATGTCAGGCAGGCATACACATAGTCGGCACGGCGCGGTGCCGCTGAAGGGCTGCGACAGGGAATTTGTGGGGTACGGAAGTGCCAGGAAGCCAGGAGTGGCGGGGCTTTCACTGGTGCCGGACGAAGGCCGGGCCTCTGTAGGAGCGAGCTTGCTCGCGAAAGAGTGCGCGCGGACTGTTCGCGAGCAAGCGCGCTCCTACACGGCCAAGTGCAGGTGGTTGTCCCAGAAGCTTGCCGGCAGCTGCAGCGGGGTGGCGGTGAACTGGTCGCTGCGGCAGTCGTAGACACGGCAGCGACCTTGGCCCGAGGTGACGACGAAACCGTCTTTCACGGCCCCGACACCGGCGCAATCCGGCAGCGGTGCGTCGAGGCGTACGGCGCCGCTATCCAGGTCCCAGATGAAGAATCGGTTGCCTCTCGGTGCAGTGAGGGCCACCAGGCGCAGCTCGTCATGAATGGCGACGCTGGCGGTGTACTGGACCATCGCCAGGCGTTGCTCGTCCTCCAGCGGGAAGGGCTGGAAGGGTTGGCCTGGGCGCTTGATCGCGACCAGGTCGGCGCGATCGGTGGCATCTCCCATGTACTGCTGGCCGGCGACGATGGTGCCATCGGCACCAATGGCCAGGTGACGGACGCTGTTCATCTGCTGTGGCAGGGTTTCCTTCGACAGCAGGCCGCCGTCGCGGCGCATCAGCACCAGGCTCGGTTCCATGGCGTCGAGGTTCATCTCCACACGGCTTTCGGCCTCGGTACGGATTCCGCCGTTGGCCACTACCAGGGTTTCACCGTCGGGCATCCAGGAAACCTGATGCGGACCGAGGCCGTGGGTGGAAATTTCGCCCTCGTGGGTTAACTGGCCCGACTGGTAGCGGTAGCGGCCGAGCATGCCCCGGCCCGGGTCGGTGGTGTCGTTCTCGGTGGCGTAGAGCCATTCACCGTCGCGATGCCAGACGCCGTGACCGTAGAAGTGGCGGTCCTTCTGCGAGGTCAGCGTCTGCAGCAGGCGACCGTCGCGCAGGTCCACCAGGTAGCTCTCGGTGCCCGGACGACGGGCAACGAAAAGCGCCACCGGTTCACTGGGATGCTCGACGATGTCGTGGCAACGCTGGGCGACACGGGTAGCGAACACCTGGGTGCCATCCAGGCGGAAGCCCACGGCGTAATGCTGGCCGTCGGCGTCGTCGCGGGCGGAGAGCAGCAGGGGCGATTCGCCCTTGCGGCTCAGGGTCCAGCCGCCGATGCCAACGGCACCGAGTAGCAGGCTGGCGAGGGTGAGGACCTGGCGCCGGAGCATTTCAGTCACCGTCGTTGGCGTTGAAGCCGAGCTGTACATTCAGGGCCTTGGCCAGCTCGCCGGAGTGGAGGCGCTGTACGCGGTCGAGGCTGTCGTAGAAGTCATTGAGCTGCTTGAGGCCGTCTTCGCTGGCCAGCAATTCGCTGAGCGGCTGCTTGACGGCGGCCAGCTTGCCGCGCGCTTCGCTGTAGCCAGCGTCGATCTTCTCGGCCAAGGCCTTCTGGTCGTCACCCAGCAGGCTGCGGATGCCATGTTTGTCCTTGCCCAGCCAGAGGGCTTCGGCGCTGGCCAGGCTAGCGCTCAGGCTTTCCAGGGAAGAGTCGCTGCGCCAGCCGTCGGCCTGCATCGGCTGCGGAAGGCTCTTGGTCTGGCGACCCATAGGTGTGCCGAGTTTCTTCTTCAGGGTGTCCAGGGCGGTGACCTGGACGCGCAGCAGCTCGGAAATGGCCTCGTGGGAATCCGCGTAGCGCTGGTTGGGGAACTTGCTCAACTGGTCGAGCATGCCGTCCTTGCTGTTCCAGCGGGTGAGGATCTCCTCGGCCAGGGTCTTCTGACGCTCGCCGATGGCTTGCAGCAGCGGGCAGTAGCGTGCTTTCTGGGCGCCGTCGGCCATGTCCAGGTTGCTGTCGAAGAGGATGTATTCGTAGGCCGAAAGGCCCTGGACCACCACGCTGGCCTTGGCCAGGGAGGTGGCGTCGAGGTTGGGCTGGGCCTTGATCAGCTGTTCCACCTGGCGGCCGACCAGATTCTTCTTGTCCGGCCAGAACTGCACCTGCCAGGCGCGGTTGCCTTCGGCCAGCGGGCCCACCATCAACGGCTGAAGTTCAGCCCAGGCTTTTTGCGCGGCAAGGAAGTCGGCGCGGGCCTTGGCCAGATCCTCCTTGCCGGAGCAGAAGGCCAGGGCGCTTGCGGCGAGTTGGCGGTCCGCATCGACCCAACGGCTGTAGGTTGGCAGGATCACGTCCTTGGCCAGGGCCGAGGCGGTCTGCGCCTGGGGGTCCTGCGGGGCGCAGGCGCCCAGGGCCAGGGCGGCGAGGCTGGTGAACAGCAGTTTGGGACGGAACATGCAGGGCTCCTTATAGAGAATTCAGGAAAGCCAGCAGCGCGGCACGCTGTCCGGCATCGTATTTCAGGACCTTCTGCTTCGCCGCTTCCGCTTCGCCTCCGTGCCAGAGAATGGCCTCCAGCAGGTTGCGTGCGCGGCCGTCGTGCAGGAACTGGGTGTGGCCGCTCACGGTTTCGGTCAGCCCGATGCCCCAGAGCGGCGGGGTGCGCCAGTCGCGGCCAGTGGCCTGGAACTCAGCGCGGCCGTCGGCCAGGCCCTCGCCCATGTCGTGGAGCAGCAGGTCGCTGTATGGACGGATCACCTGGTTGGCCAGCTCGGGTTCGGCGGCATCGGCCGCAGTGGTGAAACTTGGGGTATGACAGGACTGGCAGCCAGCCCGGTGGAACAGGCCCTTGCCTTCCAGTACTTGCGCACTATCCACGTCGCGGCGGGCCGGTACGGCCAGGTTGCGGGTGTAGAACAATACGAGGGACAGGATGTTATCGCTGACTTCCGGCTCTCCACCATTCACCGTGGTCTTGCAGGCGGTCTGTGCCGCCGTGCAATCGTCCTTCGACAGGGCGTTGGTGGTAAGGCCCATATCACCAGAGAAGGCGTGAAAATTCTGTTGATTCAGATTCGGCTGCCCGGCCTTCCAGCCGAAGCGACCGAGCACCGTCTTGCCGGCGACATCGTCCCAGACCTGGTTGGCGCGGCCGCGGACACCATTACCATCGGTGTCGTCCGGGTCCGCATTGGCGAGAATCGCCGCTTCGGGGATCGCCTCGAGCAGGCCCAGGCCGATCATCGGCGGGGCGACGCGTGCGGAGAACAACGTATCGGGATGCATCGCGCCATAACCGAGTTGGGTGATTTCCAGGCGCGGCTTGCGCAGCTCTAAAGTCGTGCCGTCGGCAAAGGTCACTGGAACGGTGTCGTAGCTGACCCGCACTTTGCCCTCGGGCTCGAGGCCGGGAATCGATACGTCCTGCAGCTGGCCGCCGTAAACGGGTTCCGGCACCACGCCCAGACGTTCGAGCTGCCTTGCGTGTTCGGCCGAGGCGTCAGACGGAATCGACAGGCGTACCAGCATCGACACGGCGTTGCTTGCACCTGGTTCCGGCGGATGGCCGCGACCGTCTTTCACGTGGCAGTTCTGGCAGGCATTGGTATTGAACAGGGGGCCGAGGCCGTCACGCGCCGTGGTGGTGGAGGGCGCGATAACCCAGGGGTTGCGGAAAAAGCTGTTACCCACGCTGAAGTCCAGCCTGCGCGAGGGCGTCAGGTTGCCCGAGGGCATGGAAAAGGCGTTGTGGTCGAACTGGCGGACCGAAGCAGCTCCGCCGGAAAGGTGCTCGCCGGGTTCGGCCTGGGTGAACCGCGGCGCGTCGTCACAGGCACTGAGGCCAAGGGCCAGCAGCAGGGGCGACAGGCGGCGAAAGGCCGGTGGAGCGAGCATTGGCGGGGTCCGGTCGGCAAATAAACAGGCCGGCAAGCTTATCAGGACTGGGGGCTCTGAATAAGAGGGATTTGCGTTTGGCTTGCATTCTTGGCCGGAGTCCGTAGACATCCTTGTGGGGGCGATTTCAATCGCCAAGCAGGACGAAGTCCTGCCCCGAAGCCGCGCAGGGGCGGCTGCGCCACCCTTGGCGAATGAATTCGCCCCTACAAGGAAACGCACGGAACTTCAGGCACAAAAAAGCGGATGCGGCACTGGGCCGCATCCGCTTCCTGCTACCGCTGTGTCGATCAGAACTGGTGATCGGCGTTGTCCGGCTTCAGGTCGGTGATGCCGAGTTTGCCAGCGGCATCCTCGATGGCACCGGTCTGTTTGACAAGAGAGGCGATGGCGTCACGCACCAGTTGCTGGCCGGCGGTATTGTCGGCGGCAATCAGCTGGTCGAAATGCACGCCCTTGTTGGCGCTGTCCACCAGGGCTTGCAGCTTGCCTTCGGTGGCTTCCAGGTCGGCCTTCAGGGTGGTGTCGGTCTGAGCATCAGCCTTGGCCACCAGGGAGGACAGGCTCGGGCCGGTCAGGGTGGTGCCGTCGACCTTCTTGTACTCGCCCAAGTAGACGTTACGGATGCCCTTGCCGTTGTAGAAGTGAGAGTTGTGGGTGTTGTCGCTGAAGCAATCGTGCTCGTCTTCGGTGGAGTTGGCTTCCAGGGCGACCTTCATGCGCTCGCCGGCCAGCTCGCCGAGAGACAGGCTGCCCATGCCGAACAGCATCTTGCGCAAGCCGGATTCGGCCGGTTCGGCTTCCAGCTTGGCGCGGTAGTTGTCGGCAACGCCCGGTTTCCACTGGCCAACCATGTACTCGAGGTCGGAAACCAGCAGGTCGGTCACGGCCTTCAGGTACTGGCGGCGACGCTCGCTATGACCGCCGGTGGAGCCTTCGCCGACCACGTAGTCGGTGGCGGGACGGTTGCCGGCGCCCGGGCCGGTGCCGTTCAGATCCTGACCCCAGAGGAGGAATTCGATGGCGTGGTAGCCGGTGGCGACGTTGGCTTCGGAGCCGCCCAGTTCGTTCAGGCTTGCCAGTTTCTCACCGGTGATTTCGGTGACGTCGATCTTTTCTTCGCCGACCTGGATGGTGGTATTGGCGATGATGTTGGCGGTGGCGCCAGGGTTACCCAGGGCGTGCTGGTAGTCGCCGGCGACGTAGTCGATCAGGCCTTCGTCCAGCGGCCAGGCGTTCAGTTGGCCTTCCCAGTCGTCGACCACCGGGTTGCCGAAGCGGAACACTTCGGTCTGCATGTAGGGCGCGCGGGCGGCCAGCCAGGCTTCACGGGCTGCCTTCAGGGTGTCGGCGTCGGGCTTGGCGAGGAATGCGTCAACGGCTTTCTGCAGGTTTGCGCCGGTGGCGTGGGCGTCGGTGAAGACGGCCAGGGCGAGGTCTGCATAGTGAGCAACGACTTTCTTGGCCTCGGCCTCATCGACCTTGGCAGTTGCAGCCGGGGCCGCGGCAGTGCTGGCAGCCGGTGCGGTGGCTTGCGGTGCTGCAGCTTCTTTCTTGTCGTCACCGCAACCGGTGAGGGCAATGGCGACGGCGAGCAGGCTGGCGGCAGCCAGGGGCTTACGAATCATGGGCGAGGTCCTTTGCTTCTGGGTGATGGCAATCTGAAGTTGCGCAAATGAAAACCGCAACATAATGCGAAAGATTTTCATTTTTGGAAAGGATGTTGTCGGGCGTTTTGCAACAGCTGTGTACGGGGTCTCCGCGTCCCTGTACGAATGCCATTAGAATCGCCCGGTTCCCCATGACCCGCAGCCTGAAGGAGAAGCCTGCATGAGTCTGACCAGCGTTGCCCTGATCGTGGTCCTGCTTCTGGTCGCCGCCTACGCGGTGATCCTCTACAACGCGCTGGTGCGGCTCAAGCACGGGGTAGGCAAGGCCTGGTCGAACATCGAAGTGCTCCTCAAGCAGCGGCATGACGAACTGCCCAAGCTGGTGGAGACCTGCAAGCAGTACATGCAGCACGAGCGCACCACCCTCGAGCGGGTGATCGCAGCGCGCAATGCCGTGGCCAGTGCCCGCGAGAAGGGTGACATCGGCGCGCTCGGCCAGGCCGAGAGCGGTCTGCGCGCCGGCCTCGGGCAGCTCTTCGCGCTGGCGGAGAGCTACCCGCAACTCAAGGCCAACGAGAGCTTCCAGTTCCTCCAGCAGCGCATCAGCGGCCTGGAGAACGGCATCGCCGACCGCCGTGAGCTGTACAACGAGGCGGTGAACCTGAACAACGTGCGCATCGAGCAGTTCCCGGATGTGATCATCGCCGGCCTGTTCGGCTTCAAGGCTGCCGAGCTGCTGGAGTTCAGCGACGCCGAGAAAGCCGACGTCGATCTCAAGAGCCTGTTCAGCTGACATGGCAGTGGATGTAGCCGGGCTGGCCATCAGCCTGGGATTCAGCTTGGGCGCCTTTGCCGGTGGTGGCTGGTGGTGCCTGCGCCGCCTGGCCCAGGCGCGGCTGCTGCTGGATACCCCGACCTCGAAGATCCGCTCAGCGGCCCAGGGATACGTGGAGCTCTACGGCATGCTCCATCCCAATGGAGACGGCCAACTGGTGGCGCCACTGACGGGCAAGCCCTGCCTCTGGTGGCGCTATCGCATCGAGGAGTACAGCGAGCGAGGCAAGAGCAAGAGCTGGCGAGTGGTGGACAGTGGCGTCAGCGACGCCTGGCTGCGCCTGGCCGACTCCACTGGCGAATGCCTGATCGATCCGCGCGGTGCCGAAGTGCGCCCGTCGACCCGCGAAGTCTGGAAAGGCCATCAGCGTCATCCTCGTGGTGCCCGCGTTTCTGGCGGCCTGAGTGGCTGGTTGTCTGGCGGCGAGTACCGCTATACCGAGGAGCGTCTGCATGCCGACGAGCCGCTGTACGCCATCGGTGACTTCCGCACCAGTGGCGGTGGTCGGCAGGGTCTGGACCCGATCTCGGCCCAGGGGGCGGTGATCCGCGAATGGAAAGGCGATTTCACCGGCCTGCTGCAACGCTTCGACAGCAACGGCGATGGCCAGCTGGACGAAGCGGAGTGGTCGCGCGTGCGCCTGGCCGCCAGCCTCGAAGCCGAAGACCGTCATCGCCAGACCAGCGCGGCGCCTGCCGTGAATCAGATGCGTCGTCCGGTGGAGTCGCACCCTTTCCTGCTCTCCAGTCATGGTGAAGATGTGCTCGCCCGGCAGTTCCGTTGGCAGGCACTGCTTGGCGCAGTGCTCTGCGTCGGCGGTGCGGTGGCGACCGTCTACCTGCTGAAGGTGACTGGGCTCCTGTAGATCCAATCACGCTTCATCGATCCACCATTGGCGCTCAATGTGGGGGCGCCATCCACCCTGCGGGGTCACTGCGCGACCCTTGGCGAATGAATTCACTCCCACAAACGAATCCTGAGCTTTGCACGGTAAGCACCCTCTCCCTTCAGGGAAAGGGTAGGGGGAGAGGGTTGACGTCAGAGTGTGGCGGGATTGGACGCAGCGTTGGACAGGCGACGGGCCTGCTTGAGGTAGAGGGTGAGTTCGCGGGCGGGCAGGGGCTTGCTGTAGAGATAGCCCTGACCCTCGTTGCAGCCCTGGGCGATGATGTAGGCCTCCTGCTCGGTGGTTTCCACACCTTCTGCGATCACCTGCATGCCCAGGTTGCGCGCCAATTGGATGATGGCGCGGACGATGGTGGCGTCGTCTTCGTCTTCCAGCACGTCCTGCACGAAGCTCTTGTCGATCTTGATCTTGTCCAGCGGCAGGCTCTTCAGGTAGCTCAGCGAGGAGTAGCCAGTCCCGAAGTCGTCGATCGCGATCAGCGCGCCGGAGCGGCGCAGGCTCAGCAGGTGCTGGGCGGCAGTGGAGATGTCTTCCATCAGGCCGGTTTCGGTGACTTCCATCTCCAGGCTGCGTTGTGGCAGGCGATAGACCTGCAGCAGGTTGTTCACCACCCGTGGCAGCTCCGCATGGTGCAGCTGCACGGTAGAAAGGTTGATGGCCATGCGCAGTTCGCTGAAGCCCTGGTCGTGCCATTCGCGAAGCTGGCGGCAGGCCTGGTCCAGCACCCACTCGCCGATGGGAATGATCGTGCCGTTCTGCTCGGCCAGCGGGATGAACAGGTCCGGCGGCACGAAACCGTGCTGCGGGTGTTGCCAGCGCAGCAGCGCTTCGACGCCCACTACACGGTGGTCGCGGTAATCCACCTGGGGTTGGTAGACCAGGTGCATCTCGCCTCGGTTGAGGGCTTCGCGTAGATCCTTCTCCAGTTCGCGGCGCCGCCGCATTTCGCTGTCGACGCTGGCGATGTAGAACTGGTAACGGTTGCGCGAGCGGCTCTTGGCCAGGGTCATGGTCTGCTCGGCTTTCTGCAGCAGCTTCTCCGTGCTGTCGCCATCCTCCGGGAAGAGGGTGATGCCGATGGTGGCGCGCAGGCGTACTTCCTGCTGTTCCAGGGAGAAGGCCACTTCGAGATCGTCCAACACGCTCTGGGCCAGTTCGGCGGCTTCGTAGGGCTGCTCGATATCGGCCTGGACCAGGGCGAACTGGTCGCCCCCCAGGCGTGCCAGGGCGCCCAGTCGGCCGCTGTGGCTGCGCAGGCGGTCGGCCAGGGCAATCAGCAACTGGTCGCCGGTCTGGTAGCTGAACTGTTCGTTGACGCCCTTGAAGTCGTCCAGGCCGACGCAGAGCACCGCCACGCGGCGCTGCAGACGGCCGGCGTCTTCGAGAATCTGGTCGAGTTGTTGCTGCAGTTGCTGGCGGTTGGGCAGACCGGTGAGGAAGTCGTACTGGGCCATGCGCAGCAGGCTGTTCTCGGCTTCTCGGCGCAGGTGGGTATTGCGTTCGATGGAGGCCAGCAGGTCGTTGGCCGTGTTTATCCACAGGCCCAGTTCGTTCTTCTCGTTGCCCTTGAGCATGGGCAGCTTGTGCTCGCTGGGGCGGTCAGGGTTGATGCTGGAGAGGTGCTCGATGATCTTCGACAGCGGCTTGGTCAGCAGCCAGTGGTAAACGAGGTAGAGCACCAGGCCCATGGCCAGGGCGCGGAGTACACCGGAGATGAAGATGATCACCGAGCTGGTGACGAAGTCTTCGCCGTATGGGGCTGTATCTAGGGTGATGCTGAGGTCGCCGTAGTACTCGCTGTAGGGACTGCGGCCGACCAGTTGGGTGGTGAAGGTCTGTTCCTTGCCGAGGATGGGGTCGGTCAGCCAGCGGGTCGACAGCTCCATCAGCGGCCGGTCCTTCTCCGCCAGCATCGGCTCGTTGGGGTGGCCGATGGAGGCGTGGCGCACTGATTCGTGCTGGAACAGGCCTTCGATCACCTGCATGCCCATCTCGCGATCCAGGCTATAGACGGCCTGGGTCGAGGGGTCGCGGAACATGCCAAGGATCCGGTTGGCGTCGTTGGAAACCGCCTGCCGCGTCTTGTAGACATCGAACACGATCTGCGCGCAGCTCAGCACCACACCGACAACCAGTGCGGACAGCAGCACCACACGCAGCAGCTTCAGCGACAAGCTGTGTTTGAGATCCAGCTTCAAATGGAGATTCCTTGTTCGATGCCGCCAGGCGTCAGACGGGTGTGAGTATTGGCAAACAGGCCTTGGCCGTCAAAGGGCCAGTATGTGTATGCCACTATTCAAAGCATCGATCCACTCTCGGGACCGCCGCTTTCGATTCCCCCTCTCCTTTATGTCGGTGCGAACCGGTCCGACCTTGAGGGGGTGTCCGACAATTTTTCCCTTGTACCGCAACAAGACGACGAATGACGCGCAAAAATGAAGAAACCCGGCGAATGGCCGGGTTTCTCTTACCGCTGGAGCGGGTCTCAGGCTGCGTAGTTCTTGGCTACGAAGTCCCAGTTGACCAGGTTCCAGAAGGCCTCTACGTACTTCGGACGCAGGTTGCGGTAGTCGATGTAGTAGGCGTGTTCCCAAACGTCGCAGGTCAGCAGCGGGGTGTCGCCGCTGGTCAGCGGAACGCCGGCACCAATGGTGCTGGCCAGGGCCAGGGAGCCGTCAGCTTTCTTCACCAGCCAGGCCCAGCCGGAGCCGAAGGTGCCGATGGCGGTCTTGGTGAACTCTTCCTTGAACTTGTCGAAGGAACCGAAGGCGGCGTTGATGGCGTCAGCCAGGGCGCCGGTGGGCTGGCCACCGCCGTTCGGGCTCAGGCAGTTCCAGTAGAAGGTGTGGTTCCAGATCTGGGCCGCGTTGTTGAAGATGCCGCCGGAAGAAGTCTTGATGATCTCTTCCAGGCTCTTGCCTTCGAACTCGGTGCCCGGAACCAGGTTGTTCAGGTTTACCACGTAGGCGTTGTGGTGCTTGCCGTGGTGGAATTCCAGGGTTTCGGCGGACAGGTGCGGCTCAAGGGCGTTCTTTTCGTAAGGCAGCGGCGGCAATTCGAAAGCCATGTCTATCTCCTTCATCATCAGGTCGGGATTTTTGCGCCAGGCGCGGGGCCGTTCACGGTCGGCCGAAAAAGCGGCTGCGAGTTTGTACTCTTTATTGCCGCGAAGTCCGGATCATAGCATCGGGCATGGGGCTTAACCACGCAGCAACTGTGTGGTTAAGCCCTGCCGCCAGGGCTCTGGCACGGTTATCTCATCTGGACCCGACGCACTCAGATTCCGTTCACCAATTGAGCCGCCATGCCGAACATCATTACCGCCACTGCCAGATCGAGCAGGCGCCAGGTGGTTGGACGCGCCAGCCAGGGGGCGAGCCAGGCGGCGCCAAGGGCGAGGGCGAAGAACCATACCAGCGAGGCACTGGCAGCGCCCAAGGCGTAGGCGCCGGGGACAGCCTGTTGCGCACCGAGGGAGCCGATCAGCAGGACCGTGTCCAGGTAGACGTGGGGGTTGAGCAGGGTGACCGCCAGGGCCGCCAGCAGTACCGCGCGGCGCGATCGCGGTCCGGTTTCAGCGGACTGGTCGAGGATGCCGGGCTTAACTGCGCGACGCAGCGCCTGAATGCCGTACCAGAGCAGGAAGGCCACGCCACCCCAGCGGGCGATGGCCAGCAGCACGGGGTTCTGTGCCAGCAGGGTGGCCAGGCCGAAGACGCCGGCGCTGACCAGCAACGCATCGCACAGCACGCAGAGTGCGGCCACCGGCAGGTGGTGTTCGCGGCGCAGACTCTGGGCAAGGACGAAGGCGTTCTGTGCGCCAATGGCGATGATCAGGCCCGCCGCCACCAGTATTCCGTTCAGATAGCTCTGCCACATGTTGCTCACTCCGCCTGGGCGTTGGCCGCCAGGGCCCGCAGGGTAGAAAGGGCGCGTTCGGCGTCGGCGCTGGCAACGAACAGGTGATCGTGGAAATAGCCCGCTACGACGTTGCAGCTGATGCTGGCTTGGGCCAGGGCGCCAGCGAAGGTCGCGGTCAGGCCTACTGCACTCAGGGAGGAATGCACTTCCAGGGTGATCCAGGCCGCGCTGTAGTCGTAGGCCAGGCCCAGGCGATCGGCCTCGCTGCGTTCAAGGATCACGGTCAGTCCTTCGCGCTCGCGGAAACTGCCCAGCGGCACGCTGCCTTGCAGGCGGGCGGCGTCTTCGAGGGTGCAGAACACGTACTGGCCGGGGTTGAGTTGCGGCGACATGTTGCGGATCAGAATGGAGAGTGCAGTTTCGCCGGCCATGGTGCTTCCTTCGCTACGACGGGTTGGGATGTGGCGAGTCTGCGGCGCGAAGATGTATAAGGAAAACGAATCTTGCTGATCTCTCATTAGGAAAACTGATTTGTTCGACTACAAGTTGCTGGCCGCCTTGGCGGCCGTGGTGGAACAGGGTGGTTTCGAGCGCGCGGCCCAGTTGCTGGGGCTGTCGCAGTCCGCCGTATCGCAGCGCATCAAGCTGCTGGAGGCGCGGGTCGGTCAGCCGGTGCTGGTACGCGCGACGCCGCCAGCGCCCACTGAAGTGGGCACGCGCCTGCTCAACCATGTGCAGCAGGTGCGCCTGCTGGAACGCGACCTGCAACGCCAGGTGCCGGCACTCGAGCAGGGCGACATGCCGGAACGCCTGCGAATTGCCCTGAATGCCGACAGCCTCGCCACTTGGTGGGCCGCCGCCGTGGGGCAGTTCTGCGCCGAACAGCGGGTACTGATGGAACTGGTGGTGGAGGACCAGGAAGTGGGCCTGAAGCGCATGCGTGCTGGTGAGGTAGCGGCCTGTGTCTGCGCTGCTGAACGCCCAGTGGCCGGCGCCCGCAGTCTGCCGCTTGGTGCGATGCGTTACCGTGCCCTGGCCAGCCCCGCGTTCATCGAGCGGAATTTCCCCAAGGGCGTCACGCCGGGGGCATTGGCCCGCTCACCGGCAATCGTGTTCGGCCCGGATGATCTGCTGCAGCACCGTTACCTGGCAGCGTTGGGAGTCGAAGGCGGCTTCGTCCATCACCTTTGTCCCTCCTCGGAAGGCTTCGTGCGCTTGACGGAAGGCGGCCTGGGCTGGGGGCTGGTGCCCGAGCAGCAGGTGGGGGCGCAGCTGGCGCGGGGCGAGTTGCGGGAATTGATTGCCGACCAGCCCATCGACGTGCCGCTCTATTGGCATCACTGGCGACATGGCGGCGAACTGCTGGGCCTGCTCACCGATCATCTGGCTGCGGCAGCCAGTCGCTGGCTGGTGCCGCTGTGACGTTGCCGGCCCGGCGGGAACGATGATCGGGGATAACGTTCAGAGTCGTTCTATTGGCTCGCGACGCCACACCTGGCAGGCATCAGGGCTGCTAGAGTCGCGGGCATCACGAGGCATGGCAGGGGACCATCGATGAAGATTCTGGTGACAGGGGCGAGTGGGTTCATCGGCGGACGTTTCGCTCGTTTCGCGCTGGAGCAGGGGCTCGACGTGCGGGTGAATGGACGCCGGCCGGAGGGCGTGGAGCATCTGGTCAAGCGCGGTGCCGAATTCGTCCAGGGCGACTTGTCGGACACGGACCTGGTGCTGCGCCTGTGCGACGACGTCGAAGCGGTGGTGCATTGCGCAGGCGCGGTCGGCGTCTGGGGCAAGTACGAGCACTTTCACCAGGCCAACGTACAGGTCACCGAAAACGTGGTCGAAGCCTGCCTGAAGCAGCGAGTGAAGCGTCTGGTGCACCTGTCCTCGCCTTCGATCTACTTCGATGGCCGTTCCCATGTCGGTATTCGTGAAGAACAGGTGCCCAAGCGCTTCTCCGATCATTACGGCGCCACCAAGTACCTGGCCGAGCAGAAAGTGTTCGCCGCCGAAGAGTTCGGCCTGGAAGTGATCGCCTTCCGTCCGCGCTTCGTCACTGGCGCGGGGGATACCAGCATCTTTCCGCGCCTTATCGCCATGCAGCGCAAAGGCCGTCTTAAGATCATCGGCAACGGCCTGAACAAGGTCGACTTCACCAGCGTGCAGAACCTCAACGACGCCCTGCTCAGCGGTCTTCTGGCTGCCGGGCCGGCGCTTGGACAGGTCTACAACATCAGCAATGGCCAACCGGTGCCGATCTGGGATGTCATCAACTATGTGCTGCGCAAGCTGGGCGTCCCCCAGGTGACCCGGCACGTTCCCTATGGCTTGGCCTACAGTGCCGCGCTCGTGAACGAGTCGGTCTGCAGGATTCTGCCGGGGCGGCCGGAACCCTCGCTTTATCGACTGGCCGTGGCGGTGATGGCCAAGGACTTCTCCCTGGATATCAGCCGCGCGCGGCAGTACCTGGACTACGATCCGCGGGTGAACGTCTGGACGGCGCTGGATGAGTTCTGTGCGTGGTGGGGCGCTCAGCAGCCCTAACCGCGCAAGGGACCGGCGTACTGGGTGTACTTGCGAACCAGTTCTTCTTCGCTCAGCACCGGCGGTTTGAGGCGAATGCCGGTCAGGATACTGAGGTGCTCGCCCAGCTCGCGGGTCGTGTCGCGCTGAGATTCGGCGCACGCATTGAGCATGGACAGGATGGCGTCGGGCTGGCTGAGGCGGATATCCACAGCCTGTTCGTCTCGAAGCTGGCGCCGCAGGGTTTGCATGCAGTCCAGCACAGCCTTGGTCAATTCCACTCCTTCTTCCCCCATGGTCGAAGTGTGCTCCTGCCCTTCATGGCGACGAGCGAGAAGCCTGGCGGAGCCTTTGGCTCCGGATGGCGATTTCCTGGCATGGCCCCGTGCCGGGGCTGGCAACTGGCTAGCAAGCCCCGTACCAGGCTGTAAACCCCGGAACTGCTGGGCCCTGGCGTGGTCAATCGAGTGTCTCTGCCCCTGAGCAGTGCAACCCGCACCGCCGTGGCGCGACGCTGAAGACCGCCGTGCGAACCGGTATACTCCCGGCCATTCGCGGTTCTGCGTTTCTCTCCAAAGGTCCCCCAATGCGCAACGACGCTCTTGACGAAGTGGATGATGTCCCCAGCCTGACTACCGATGCCCGTGATCGCGACGAGTTCGGTCATCACCCGGTGGCTGAGCCCGTGCATCGCCACAACAATGGTTATTCAGCCGCTGCTCCCGTGGGCAAGGGAGCCAGCACCGGGCCGCTCTGGGCCCTGGTGGTTGCCCTGGTCGTCGCCCTCTGTGGCCTCGGCTGGTGGAGCTTCCAGCAGATCAGCCTGATGGAGCAGCAACTGGTGGCGACGCAGGAAAGCTTTGCCCGCATCAGTGAAGAGGCAGCCGGCCGCATCCAGGACATCTCCGGTAAGGTGGTCGCCACCGAATCCAGCGTGACCAGCGGCAGTGAGTCCATGAAGCTGCAGATCAAGCAGCTGCAGGCCAAGGTAGTCGAACTGACCAAGCAGCAGCAGGCCGCTGGCGCTCAGCTTGGCAGCCAGGGCAAGCGAGTCGATCAGCTCGCGGCTGACGTCAAGGCTGCGCAGAGTGCGGCGACCCAGGTGGGCAGCCAACTGGGCAGCAAGCTCGACGGCCTGGCGAGCGAGCAAAGCAAGCTCAAGGCCGCCCAAGGCGATATGGCCCAGCTGGACAGCCGTCTGAAGGGCCTGGGCAGTGATGTCGAGGCGCTGAAGAAGCAGGGCAATCCGAACCAGGCGATCAAGGGCCTGGAGCAGGACCTGCTGGTGCTGCGTAGCGAAATGGACAACCGTCCGGCACCGTCCCAGGGTGCCAGCACCGCCGAGTTCGATGCTTTCCGCGCGCAAATGACCCGCAATATCAGCACTCTGCAAAGCCAGGTGCAGAACCTGCAGCAGCAGCTGAACATGCGCTGATCCAAGCTGCTTGAGAAAAGCCCCCGTGCCTTGTGGTTCGGGGGCTTTTTTATGGGTGATTCGAGGTTTCGGGAAGGTTTCGCATGTTATTGGCAATCTGGAGCCTGGGAGTCCAGCTCATTGACGAGCGGGCTCTGGCTTAATGTTTCACCTTCCCGGGCGACTCCCTTTTGCAGTCGCCCAAAAGGAAGCAAGTACGCTTGCCCCTGCATCCGGCCCGGCTTCGCCGGGTGCCCTCGCTCCATCATTGCGCCGGGCCCCTCTCGCCTCTCGCGGCATCGATGCCGCTCGTTCCCTCTGCAACGATTCCGCTCGGCCTTCTGAAGGGGCGGAATGGTTGCTTAGTTCCAGGTCGCGGGCTGCTTCAGGATTGTTAGGTCGTCGCCGGCGCGAGTCACCCCTCTAGGTTTGGGAGAGGGGGCGGGGGAGGGAGGCCCGGACACGCGCATAAATTTTCAATTCAAAGTGAAGATCGCGTCTCCAGCCTTAAAACCTGAATACGTAATTCAGATAAAACCGCTCGGCATTGTGGGTAATGATCCCTGCCGGGCCGCGGGAAGCGGTGGTGCGCTCGATGCCGTCCGGTTGGCCCTTGGTGTGGAACTCGTTGTGCAGCCAGACCAGGCTCAAGCCTTTCAGGGCGCCCGTGAAACTGTACTGCAGCAAACTCTGGAATTCCCGGCGGGAAAACCCGTCGTAACCGGCTGCGTGATCGGAAAAGGCATAGTGAACATCCAGCCTGAGTTGTGGAAGACCAATTGAACTGAAGTTGGTGCCGCCCACAAGTTTGAACATTTCCTCATCTTCCACGCCGAAGAAATAGAACAACTTTGCGCTGCTGTTCCAGGCGCCGTGATCCTTGCTGAAGAACAAACGGTCGAAGTCGTCACCTCGAACTTTGTTGTAGGTCATGCCGGCGTAATAGTTCGTCGTACGGTATTTCGCGGAAAGATCGATATAGCGCGCGTCATGGGAGGTTTCTGCTTCGTAGAGTCCGGGTACGCCCTGGTAGTCGAACAGATCGCCGGCATCCTGCTGCATGCCCTGGGTGGCGTAGAGATCGATGAAGCGGCCGGCACCCAGGTCGAAGCTGTGCTCCAGCTTGATGGAGGCGGCGCGCAAGTAGTTATCGGACTCGGAGTATTCGGCCAGCAAGTTGCTGCCGAAGGGCATCCGGTAGGCAAGGGCGAACAGCTGCAGTTGGTCGATCTTCTCGCCGCGGAAATTGCTCAGGTCGTCGCCCCAGCCATTCTCGTTGCGCGGACTGAACTGGTTCACCCGGCTGTAGCGCAGGTTCAGGCTGCCTATGCGGTAGTCCGCATCGAGGCCCGTGGTACCGGCGGGGAGGATACGGGTGGCGTCATCGAAATACTGGGCATAGCGGCGGACCTTCTTGCCGCCGCCCACCACCAGTTCGCCTGCGTCTCCCTGCAGGCGGCCGCGCAGGTAGGCCTCCAGGGGCTTGGCAAGACCATGAGGTGACTGCACCGAGTCGTCGGGTTCGAGGTTGCTGATGCTGTTGGCGTCGTCGCCGATGCGCAGGTCATCGGCCAGGCCGTAGCTGTAGTCCACGCCCAGCACGTCCCGGTACCAGCCGGAATTGAAACTGAACTGAGTGCCCTGGACCCATTCGTCGCGGGTGGGGCCGACACCGTCGCCGTTGTTTTCCTTCCAGTAGAACTGGCTGTAGCGAAGTGACGTGATGCTGTCATTGATAAAGCCATCGGCACTTGCACTTCCTGCCAGTAAGAGTCCGGCAATCCCCGCCAGATACTCGCAGCGAACTCTGCACATCTCATCACCTTTATTCTTGTGTTATGACGAAAAGACCGATTTCCGGGTCGTGGTCTATTGTCGATTCACGCGAATAAAGGGCAATTCAATTGGGTTCCGCGCTGTGGAATCACAACTTCAAGAGTGAATGAAAAGTATCCGTCAGAGTTGTCGACGGATACTTTTCATCAAGACGGCGGTCGAGTGTTCAGCCGAGACTGTGCTGCAACTGGCTGACGGTGCTGGCCAGTCTTCCGAGATGGCGTTCCCTTACGCTCTCGACGCTGCCGGTATCCCGTGGCCAGTGCAGCGCGATGCTGCCGACCAGGCGGCCCCGGCTGAGTATCGGCAGCGCCACGGCGCGGATCAGGAAGGGCAGCCGTATCGAGTATTCCCACGAGCCCTCGGTGCGCTCGCCAAAGCCGCGGTTGTGGGTCTGTTCGTGGGCCTGCAGCAGGTCATCACCGCTGAGCCGGTGGTGCTGCGCCAGGCGCTGTACCTCGGAACTGTCCAACTCGCCGAGGCAGGCCTTGCCCATGGCCGAATGGAACAGGCTGGCCCGCAACCCTATGACCAGACGATTGCCCGGATATCGCTTGCGCAGCACCTCCGGAATGGAGCTTTCCATCACATGCAGCTCGTCGCCGTCAAAGTACGACAGGTCGGCCACCAGCCCGGTGCTCTCGCTCAGGTCCAGCAGCAGCGGCGCAGCCTGCTCGACAAGGAGCCGGCTGAACCGCTGGGCGGGATTGCCGAACAGGCGGCGGGAGCATAGGCGATAGCGGCGGTCGCACAGTCCCCGGTAGAGCCAGCCCTGCTCCTGCAGGGTGTGCAACAGTCGCGAGACGGTCGCCTTCGGCAGTCCCGTGAGGTAGTGGAGTTCTTCCAGCCCGAGTTCCTGGTGTTCGCCCAATAGCTCGACTATCGCCAGCGCGCGTTCCACCGACCTGACCGTGCCACCATCGTCTTTACCCTGAGTCTCCGCCACCTGCCGCGCCTCCCGGATTTGCGTTCCGAAAACGCTGCAAGATCGGGACCCGAAGGCGCCAGAGATGCCGCCCATTGGCTTAATCAGCCTCTTTGAGCAACGGTGGCGGACAATTGCGTACCCATTGCGTGAGCTGCTCGTGGGCATGGGCCAGTTGCAGCACCGCCAGGTCAGCTTGCGCCGGGCCCATGATTTGCAGACCCATGGGCAGGCCGGCGGGGTTGAAACCAATCGGTACGCTCATGGCCGGGATACCCGCCAGGGTGGCGCCGATCACCACCTCCATCCAGCGGTGATAGGTGTCCATCTCGTGGCCTGCTATGGCCTTCGGCCAGTGCAGCGTTGCATCGAAAGGAAACACCTGTGCACTGGGGAGCAGCAGGAAGTCGTAACGCTCGAAGAGTTTTTCCACGGCCCGGTACCAGTCGCTGCGGTCCACTGAGGCCTGAAAGACGTCGGCGGCGCTGAGGCCAAGGCCGCTTTCCACTTCCCAGACTGCCTCGGGCTTGAGTCGGGCGCGCCGGGCAGGGTCGGTGTAGGCGGCGCCCAGGCTGCCGCCCACCAGCCATTGCCGGTGCACCAACCAGCAGCGCCAGAGCCGGTCCATGTCGAACGCAGGCTGACAGTCCTCGACCTGGCAGCCGAGGTCGCGGAAATCCGTCAGGGCGCTCTCACACAGAGCCAACAGGCCAGGTTCCATGGGCAGGCGACCGCTCAGGTCGCCCAGCCAACCAATGCGTGCACCGGCGAAATCGCGCTGCAGCGGCCCGATCAGGTCGGCGGTACTGGAAAGGGCCAGCGGCGTAGCACGATGAGGGCCGGCCTGGGTGCGCAACAGTGCCGCCACATCGGCCACGCTTCGGCCCATGGGGCCTTCCGTACCCAGTTGCTGGGCAAACAGCTCGGGTGTGGGGCCGAAGGGCACGCGCCCCTGGGACGGGCGCAGGCCGTAGACGTTGTTGAAGGCCGCCGGGTTGCGCAGCGAGCCCATCATGTCGCTGCCGTCGGCCACCGGCAGCAGGCGCAGCGCCAGGGCGGCTGCCGCTCCGCCGCTACTGCCGCCAGCGCAGAGGCTGGGGTCGTAGGCGTTGCCGGTCGTGCCGAAGACGCTGTTGTAGCTCTGCGAGCCGAGGCCGAACTCCGGGACGTTGCTCTTGCCGATGAAGACTGCACCGGCAGCGCGTACCCGCGAGACGGCGATGGCGTCGTGCTGGGCGATCTGCCCGGCGAACAGCGGAGAACCCATGCTGGTCGGCAGCCCGGCACAGGCAGCCAGGTCCTTCACCGCCTGTGGCATGCCGTGCATCCAGCCCAGCCATTGGCCCCGGGCCAACTGGCGGTCGCGTTCATCGGCCTCGGCCAGCAGTTCCTCTGCCGGGCGCAGTGCAACCAGTGCATTGACCCTGGGATTGAAGCGGTCGATCTGTTCCAGGTAGGCCTGCATCACCTCACGGCAGGACAGCTGGCGCGAGCGGATGGCCTCTGACAGAGGCAGCGCATCCAGTGCGACGATTTCCTGCTGCAGGGTGGCATGGGGAAGATTGGTTTCGAAACGAGTCATTCACAGGCTCCGGGCAGTGGCGAGCAGGTCGCGGCGTTGGCGGCGCTCCAGGGCGGCGGGGGCGCCTTCGCGCAGATAGCAGGTGGCGATGAGGCCGACGAAGGAGGCGAAGAGCACGTAGTAGGCAGGCGCTACCGGCGTGCCGCCCACCTGGGTCAGCCAGGTGACGATGAACGGGGCGAAGCCACCGAACAGCATGACGGCGACGTTGTAGGCGAACGCCAGGCCGGTGGAGCGCACGCGGGTGGGGAACTGTTCGGCGACGGCTGTGGGTGCAGGGCCGTAGAACACGCCGATCATCGAGCAGAGCAGCAGTTGCATCACCAGCAGGCGTTCCAGGCTGGGGGCCTGGGCGACCCAGGAGAACAGCGGATAGACCAGGAGGAAGAAGGCCAGGGTGCCGCCGAACAGTACCGGGCGCCGGCCGATGCGATCAGACAAGGCACCGGATAGCGGAATGATGATGGTCATCAGCGCCACGGCCAGCATCTGCACCATGAACACCTGGTCCAGCGGCAGGCCCAGTTGTTTGTGGGCGAAGGTGGGCATGTTCACCAGCACCACATAGAAGGCCACGGTACCGCTGATGGTGCCGCCCATGGTCGCCAGCACTGCGCGGCGATGTTCGCGCACTACTCGCAGCAGGCTGAAGGATTCGCCTTTGTGTTCTTCCTGGGCATAGATGAAGGCTTCTGTTTCCTCCATGTGGCGACGCATCCACAGCCCCACCGGACCGATCAGCAGACCGAGGATGAACGGAATCCGCCAGCCCCAGCTGTCCAGCGCTTCGGGGGACAGGCTGTGGGTCACCAGGGCGCCCATGCCCGCCCCAGCGAACACCGCCAGGCACTGGCCGAAGAGTTGCCAGGCGCCATAGAGGCCACGGCGGTTGGCGGGTGCGCTTTCCACCAGGAAGGCCGTGGCGCTGGCGTACTCGCCGCCGGTGGCGAAGCCTTGCAGCATGCGCGCGATGACGATCAGCAGGGGGGCACCGATACCGATGGCGGCGTAGTCCGGGGCGAAGGCGATCAGGGCGATGGACAGGGTCATCAGCAGGATGATCAGTTGCATGGCCGCCTTGCGTCCCTTGCGATCCGCGTACATGCCCAGCAGCACGCCGCCTACCGGGCGCATGAAGAAGCCGACGCCGAAGGTGGCCAGGGCCATCAGCAGCGAGGCGTACTCGCTGTCGGAGGGGAAGAACAAGCGGGCGATGATGCTGGACAGGAAGCCGTAGACGATGAAGTCGTACCACTCGAGCGCATTGCCGATGACGGCGGCGGTCACCTGACGGGCGCGCGAGGTTCCGCTTTGGGAAGCGTGCATGGGGAATCTCCGGAATCTGGTGTTGGGCTAGGCGGCAGTGGCAGAAGCCTGGGAAGGCGCGGCGGGGTCCTGGAACCAGGTTTCCGTCAGCGCGGCCCAGTACGCGGCGCCGCGCACCAGGATTTCGTCGTTGAAGTCGTATCCGGGGTTGTGAACCATCGGCCGCCCGGCACCGCTGCCGTTGCCGATGAAGAGGTAGCTGCCGGGGCAGCGCTGGAGCATCCAGGCGAAGTCTTCGCTGCCCATCACGGTGGGGGCTTCGAACACCTGGTCGGCGCCGGCTAGCTCCACGCCTATTTGCCGGGCGAAGGCGGTTTCCGCTGGGCTGTTGATCAGCACCGGGTAGGCCGGACGGTGCTCGATGCTGGCGCGGCAGCCGAGGCTTTCGGCCTGGCTGTGGATGATCCCTTTCACGCGCGCCAGCACCTGCTCGCGCACGTGGGCATCGAGGGCGCGCAGGCTGAGGCGCAGCAGCGCCTGCTGCGGAATTACGTTGGCCGCTTCGCCTGCCTGTAGGGCACCGACGGTAACCACCGCCGCTTGTTGCGGATCGACATTGCGACCAACCACTGTCTGCAGCGCCATCACAGTGCTGGAGGCGGCTACCAGTGGGTCGACGGAGAGGTGCGGCATGGAGCCGTGGCCACCGACGCCTTCGATGACCACTTCCAGCAGGTCCTGGGAGGCCATCAGCGGACCTGCGTGGAAGCACAGGTGGCCGGCCTCCAGGCCCGGCATGTTGTGCATGCCGAACAGTGCCTCGCACGGGAAACGTTCCAGCAGGCCATCTTCGAGCATGGCTTCGGCGCCACCCTGGCCTTCCTCGGCCGGCTGGAAGATCAGGTTCAGGGTGCCCTGGAAGTTGCGGGTCGCGGCCAGGTAGCGTGCCGCCCCGAGCAGCATGACCGTGTGCCCGTCGTGGCCGCAGGCATGCATGCGGCCGGCGTGGCAGCTGCTGTAGGCCAGACCGGTGTTCTCGATGATGGGCAGCGCGTCCATGTCGGCACGCAGGCCAAGCGTGCGGTTGGAGGCGCCATTGCGCAGCACGCCGACTACGCCGGTGCGGCCGACGCCGCTGTGTACTTCATAGCCCCACTCCGTCAGCAGGCGGGCGACCAGGGCGGACGTGCGCTGCTCTTCGAAGCCGAGTTCGGGATGGGCGTGGATGTCCTGGCGCAGCGCTTTCAAGTCGGCGTCTACGTCATCGAGCCAGGCCTGGATGTGTGCGTAACGGGTCATTGTTCTTGTTCTCCTCGTTGGGGCGGCTACCGCCTTTTGCGGCTGGCCCTCAGCTAACCGCGAGGACGAAATGAGAACAATCGAAGGTGGTTCCACAGGGTGGAACAGGGGGGGGGCGAGGGCCGCGTTGGGCTTCGCTCCGCTCAGCCGCAACCTACGGGGACGTCGGGGCGTTCCGTAGGTTGGTTTGAGTCCACGACGCCCAACGGGCGAGGAACGAATGCCTCAGAGAGCACTGTTCGCGTTGGACATCAAGCGGCATCCCTGATGCGGGCTGACCCAGGCGGCAGTGCTGCTGCGCCCGAGGCCGCTGGCGGTCACGCGCTTGTGCTCAGCGTCGTCGAGAAAACCGCTGGTGGGTACGTACTGCTTCACGTAGCCCTGGCAGTAATCGGCGTCGTTGCCCATCACGTAGCGGCAGGAGCAGTACTCCTTGGCGGTGTAGGCGCTGATGATGTCGGGGAAGGCCGCAAGGTGCTGGCGATTTTGCCAGGCCAGCGCGGCCAGCAGGATGAGCGCCAGCACCAGCAGGCTGAGAACGGGACGACGGGCGATCACGGCTGCACCTCCGGGGCGAATGCGGCCAGGGCCAGCTTGAGGAAGTCGTTGTGGTGGTAGCTGCCGTCGCGGTCATCGGCGTAGCGCACGATCACCAGTTTCTGGCTGGGCAGCACGTACAGCGCCTGCCCCCAGTGGCCCAGGGCGGCGAAGGCATCTTCCGGGGCGTCCGGCCAGGGTTTGGCGCTGCCTTCGAGCTGGACGTTGAGCCACCAATGGCCGCCGGGTACGGCCTCTCCGGGCTTGGCCGGATCGGTACGGTACTCGGCGAAGGGCTTGCGGTTGAAGGCGACCCAGTCCGCTGGCAGGAGCTGGCGTTCACCCCAGCGGCCGCCGCGCTGCATCAACAGGCCGACACGCGCCAGGTCGCGGGCTGTCAGGTAGCTGTAGGAAGACCCGACGTAGGTTCCAGCAGCGTCGGTTTCCCAGATTGCCGAGCGAATTCCCAGGGGCTCGAACAGCGCAGTCCAGGGGTACTCCGCGTAGGCCTTTTCCCCGACCATGCCGCGCAGCGTGGCGGACAGCACGTTGGTGTCGCCGCTGGAGTAGCGGAAGCGCTTGCCGGGCACCGCATCCAGTGGGTGCGCGGCGGCGAACGCGGCCATGTCGTCCCGGCCACGGGTATAGAGCATGGCCACCACCGAGGATTTCAGCGGTGCGTACTCGTAGTCCTCCTGCCAGGCGAGCCCGGAGGCCCAATGCAGCAAATGGTCGAGGCGGACACCGGGATGGCCTGCAAAGGCCGGGTAGTAACGTGAGACTGGCTCGTCCAACTTGAAGCGACCCTCGCCATAGGCGACGCCGAGGACGGAGGCCAGCAGGCTCTTGCTCACCGACCAGGTGAGGTGTGGGGTGTCTACGCGGGTGGGACCTGCGTAGTGCTCGTAGATGAGCTCGCCATCTCGGATCACCACCACGGCATCGGTGCGCACGCCCTTGCGGCTGGCGTCGTCACGCTGCGGGAAGGCATAGGATTCGAGCGCCTTCACGGCGGCACTACTGGGCGCAGGGGCTTGTTGCCAGTCGGTGGCGGGCCAGGTTTCAGCCTGGGCCAGACCGGTGAGCAAGCCGAGCGCCATGGCCAGCGGTCGTAGAACGGGGATGGGCATTGTTCGGCCTCTTCTGGTTTCGAAGGGCGAAGCTAGCACGGGCCTTGTGACGGTAAAAAGCGCCGAACGCGCCGGCTGCTGTGGCTATTCGGCGCGATAAGTCAGTTCAGCGTGGCAGGCGGTAGTCGTCCGGACCGAGCAGGTCGAGGCCACATTCCAGGTTCTCGATCCAGTAGAGGAAGGCACTGATCATTTCCTGGCCAACGAAGGGACGGCCGTGCTGCGGGACGATCATCTCCACGTCCATGCCGCGCACCATGTCGGCCCAGAGACGGCAGACCTTGTTGCTGGCCATGTAGCGACGGTGGAAGCCTTCCATGTTCGGCACGTGATTGACGAAGTCGCGCACCGGCGTGGCGTCGTCAACCATGGAGGCGCCCATGTCGCCGGAGAAGAGGATACGGCTGACCGGGTCATAGAGCTGGAAGTTGCCCACCGAGTGGAGGAAGTGTGCCGGCACGGCCTTGAGCTGGCAGCGACCCAGATTGATGGACTGGCCGCGATCGGGCAGGGCGATGATGCGGTCGTAGGTGGAGATGCCGTGGCTGATGGCCAGGTAGTTGGCGGTCAGGTGAGGCAGGAAACGAGCCCAGAGCTTGGAGCAGATCACTCGCGCACGGGTGTGCAGCAGCCATTTGTCGAGGGACGCGATGATGTCCGGGTCCTGGTGGGAGGCGAAGATGTAGGTCAGGTCCTGCACCGGCATGTGCTTGGACAATTCCAGCGACAGCGGCGTGTAGGTCAGGTCGCCGCCCGGGTCCAGCAGCAGGTACTGCTCGTGGTCAGTGATCAGGAACTGGTTGGACTGCACGCCGTCGCCGCTGACCAGATCGTCGAACATCAGGCATTGGTGGGAGCCGTTGTCGAACAGCACGATGGGGTCGCGACGCATGTAAACCTCGATAGGAAAAGCGACGCGCAGATGTAAGGCATTTCTGAAGGACGAGTGCTGACCTGAGTCAATTCAGGCTGAGGCGGGCTTTGCTGTGGGGCGATTTCAATCGCGAATGAATTCGCTCCCACAGGGACACAATCGGAACGTCTTCTGTGGGAGCGGTTTCAACCGCGATGCAGGCCGAAGGTCAGCCATTGATCATGGCCCCATTCGTGAATGACTTCGCTTCTACAGGACCGCGTCAGAGCCCCAGGGCTGCACGGGCTTTCTCCAGCCGCTTGGCCCTTGGTCCACTGGCAATTTCCAGCACGCCCTGGTCGCGCTGCCAGAGGTTGGCCCATTCCGCCGGACCGCTGGCGAAGGCGGCGTCCAACTCTGGCTTGAGTGCCTTGAACTCGGCGAAGAGGGCGGCCAGCAGCAGGTGCATCGTCGGGGTGGTAGCGCACTGGCGGGAGACTTCGGCGGCGCCACTGAGCAGGCTCAGCAGGCGCAGTTGCAGGAGCTGCGGCCAGGCGCTGTCGCGTCCCACGCCATAGAGCCAGGCGACCATCGCAGCGAGGATGTGGAGGTCTTCGATGCTGCGGAAGGGTTTCACGTATGCGTCCCAGCCATCGCCTGCCAGGCGCTCGCAATGGCTGCCTTCCAGGTGCAGGCGGGCATGGGGGACGTCGGGCATCAGCGGCAACGGCTTGAGCTGTTCGACGTGCACGCCGGGAGCGCCATTGCGAACCACCACCAGCGCCAGGCGCGGTGACTCACCTTCGGCCTCCTCACGGGCCGCCACCAGCAACCAGTCGGCGGCGTCGCCAGCGGTGACGAAGTCCTTGCGGCCACTGAGGCTGAGACCCGCCAGGCGCGTCTGCATGTCCGCCGGGCGCACGCTGCGGTTCTCGGTGACGCACAGCGCGCCCAGGCTCAGCGGCGCCGATGGCCAGAGCAGGCGAAGGGCGCCCTGGTAACCCGCCAGGAAAGCCAGGCCGGGGGTAGGCGCCAACTTGCCGCCGAGGACGGCGAGTTCGAAGGGCGTGACCTCGCCCAATCGGTCCAGCAGAGCGCCGTACCAGTCGTCCAGCGGATGGCCGGACGTTAGGCGGGCGGAAGCTTCGAGCAGGCGTTGCCAGGGCATTAGGGATTCCTCGAGGGCTGTCATACAAGCATCACTGGACCGTCATGGTCGTGACACCGGGTCTACCTAGCCTGAGCTTGCACAACAAGATCGTCCGGCTGCAACCGGGATCGAGCCGGCCTACGGAGGCTTATTCATGACCCAGATCGCCATGACCCGCGACAGTGTCGCACCCAACGGGAAAAGCCCTCGCCGCCTGCAGGCCGAGCGCCTGGAAGGCATCGCTGCGCTGCGTGAGGCACAGGCCCTGCGTTTCCGCGTATTCAGCGCCGAGTTCGACGCCAAGCTGCAAGGTGCCGAATTCGGTCTCGACATGGATGACTACGATCCGCACTGCGAGCACATCGGCGTGCGGGATCTGGACAGCGGTGAGCTGGTCGCCACCACCCGCCTGCTCGACCACCAGGCCGCCCGCGACCTGGGTCGCTTCTACAGCGAAGAGGAGTTCAGCCTCCACGGACTCGGTGAACTGCAGGGCCCGGTGCTGGAAATTGGTCGTACCTGCGTCGACCCGGCCTACCGTAATGGCGCGACCATCGCCGTGCTTTGGGGTGAGCTGGCCGAGGTGTTGAACCAGGGCGGCTACCGCTACCTGATGGGCTGCGCCAGCATTCCGATGCAGGACGGCGGCATCCAGGCCCAGGCCATCATGCAGCGTCTGCGCGAGCGTTATCTGTGCACCGAATACCTGCGCGCCGAGCCCAAGAACCCGCTACCCATCCTGGAGTTGCCGGGCAACGTGATTACCGAGATGCCGCCGCTGCTCAAGGCATACATGCGCCTGGGGGCGAAGGTCTGCGGCGAGCCCTGCTGGGACCCGGACTTCCAGGTGGCCGACGTGTTCATCCTGCTCAAGCGCGACGAGCTCTGCCCGCGTTACGCCCGCCACTTCAAGGCAGCGGTCTGAGGCCGGGCATGCTGAAGTCCGTACGTTTCTACGCGCGCGTTGTCCGGCTGATGGCGGTGATTGGCCTCGGCCTGTCACTGGCTGCCTGGGTTTCCGTATTGGAGCGCCTGAGGCGTGCCGAGCTCATGGCCACCCGGCAGCGCCTGACCCGCTGGTTCCTCAACTGCCTGGCCGGTGCCTTGCCGTTTCGCGTACACGTCAGCGGAAGCGTGCCGGATCAGCCGATGCTCTGGGTGAGCAATCACGTGTCCTGGACCGATATTCCACTGCTCGGCGCCGTCGCGCCGTTGTCGTTCCTCTCCAAAGCCGAGGTGCGTACCTGGCCGGTTGCCGGCTGGCTGGCGCACAAGGCCGGCACGCTGTTCATCCGCCGCGGCTCGGGGGATAGCGGATTGGTTGGCCAGCAACTCGCCCGTCATCTGGGCGATGGGCGCAACCTGTTGATCTTCCCGGAGGGCACTACTACCGACGGTAGCCTCCTGAAGACTTTCCACAGTCGCCTGCTGACCAGCGCGGTCGAGACCGGTGTGCCGGTGCAACCGGTGGCCATCCGTTACCTGCGTAATGGCGAGCGTGACAATGTTGCCCCCTTCATCGGCGAGGACGACCTGCTTTCGCATCTGGTCCGCCTGTTGCGCAGTGATCTGGCAGAAGTGGAAATCCGGTTGCTCGAACCAGTGTCGAGCCAGGGGCTGACCCGCACGGTGCTGAGTCAGAAAGCGAAGAGCGCCGTGCAACTGGCGCTCTTCGGCGAGGAGGAAGACGAGGCATTGGCCGCCTGATAGGTGGTCAGGCCTTGTCTTTGTCCGGCCAGCGGATTGGCGGCACCGCGAGGATGTCGCAGGCCAGCTCGCGTATGGCGGCATCGGCGACACTGCCAATCAGTATCCGCTTCATACCCGTCAATCCACGCGTGCCCATGACCAGCAGGTCGACGGAGTCGCGTTCCAGTACGCGACGCAGCGCGGTCATAGGTTGGCCTTCCTCGATCAGGCGCTGGTCGACGTGTGCGCCCAGTTCCTCTCGGCGCAGGAACTCATCCAGCGCGGCTGTGGCTCGGCGGCGTTCGTCGGCACTGTAGTCGCCCGGTATCGCCCCGGCGCCGGCAGAGGCCGCCAGCATCATCGCGCCACCCAGCGGGTCGAAGGCATGCAGCGCCTTGGTGCCAGTCTTCGGCAGCAGGCCCAGTTCTACGGCGGCACGCACCGCCTGGGCGGAAGCCGGGGAGCAGTCCAGGGCCAGGAGGGGCATCCGGTAGTCGTCTTCCGCCACTTTGTTCACTAGCAGGATGGGTACATGGCTGGTGCGCAGCAGACGTTCCAGGGTGGTACCCGCGAAGATGTCGCGCAGCGGGTTCTTGCGGTGGCTGCCGACAACCAGCAGGTCGATGTCGGCCCAGCGGGTGCAGTCGGTGATGTGCTTGGCCGGATCACCCACTTCCACCCAGATTTCGGGTGCGCGGCCAGCCAGTTCGGTGAAGAGATCCAGCTGCTCGTTCAGGTAGCGGCGGACCTGCTCCACTTCCAACTCGATGCGCAATTGCGGCTGGTCTTCATCGACTACGTGAAGGATGAACCAGGGGCAGTTGAACTGATGGGCCAGCCGGGCTGCTCGCCGCAGGGCACGGTCTGAACGGTTGGAAAGGTCGGTCGCGAGCATCAGGGCTTTCATCGGACGCCTCCTTTAGCGGATTCCTAAGCTTATTCCACTGCAGGTGTAGGAAATTTCCCTTGATGCAGGTCAAGCGATGTTTGGCTGGCCGCCGGCGAACTGCTGGAGCTGTGGATAGAACTGCCGAAAATCCTCGCTCAGGGGGTGGTACAGCTGTTCCAGCTCGGCCATGGCGCCGGCCAGCGCTTCGGGACGCGAAAGGCGACGGGATATGCCGGCAACGACCAGTTCCAGCGTCTCGAACTCCCGATAGCTGCCCAACCAATCCTGGGCCGCCATGCGTGGCGCGATGAGGGCCAGGCGGCCGGGCAGTTCGGGCTCGTTGCCCAGGACCTGGTAGACGTGGCGGGTGAAGGCGTCCAGCGGTTCGGTGGCGTAGAGCTTCCAGTCCCGAGCCAGGCAGTGGTCGAAGAAGACATCCAGCAGGATGCCGGCGAATCGCCGTCGCTCGTTGGGAAAGCGCAATCTGGCCTGGGTGATCAGGGGATGGCTGTCGGTGAAGACATCGATGCGCCGGTGCAGGCGGATTGCGGCTTCGATCTCCGCCGGCCAGCGTCCGGCCAGCGGCCCTTTGACGAAGTCACCGTAAAGGCTGCCGAGCAGTTGTGCAGGCTGCGAGCCGCCGAGATGGAGGTGGGCGAGGTAGTTCATTGGCTGAGCTTAACCCAGGGGCGGTTTTATCATGGCGGTCGATGATGACTATCGTCACAAACGATCTGCGTATCGATTTTGATCGATATAAAGTTCGCTCCATCTCGATATGAGAACCCGGCCATGAGCACACAGATTGACCTCGACGAAATCATCAAGGCACTCGCCCATCCCGTGCGACGGGAGATGCTGCAGTGGCTCAAGGAACCGGAAAAGTATTTCGTCGAGCAGGACCACCCGTTCGAAATCGGCGTCTGCGCCGGCAAGTTCGACCAGCGTTGCGGACTGTCCCAGTCCACCGTCTCGACGCACCTGGCGACCTTGCAGCGCGCCGGGCTGGTGACCAGCCGCAAGGTGGGCCAATGGAACTTCTTCAAACGCAATGAAGCCGTCATCGCTGAATTTCTTCGCCAGATGAGCGACGAGCTGTAACTGCAGCACCTGCCACAACCCGAAAATCTTCCCAGGAGCAGGCCAATGCCTACTGCGCTTCTCGTCCTCGCCTTGTCCGCATTTGCGATAGGCACAACCGAATTCGTCATCATGGGCCTGCTGCCCGAGGTAGCTGCCGACCTTGGCGTGTCCATTCCCGGCGCCGGCTGGCTGGTCACCGGCTATGCCCTGGGCGTGGCCATCGGCGCACCGTTCATGGCGCTGGTCACCTCGAAGCTGCCACGCAAGCGCGCTCTGCTGGTCCTGATGGGCGTGTTCATCATTGGTAACCTGCTTTGCGCCATCGCCGCCAACTACGGCCTGCTGATGTTGGCTCGAGTCGTCACCGCACTCTGCCATGGCGCCTTCTTCGGTATCGGTTCTGTGGTGGCGGCGAGCCTGGTGCCGGCCAACCGCAAGGCCTCCGCCGTCGCCCTGATGTTCACCGGCCTGACCCTGGCCAACGTGCTTGGCGTTCCTCTGGGCACCGCCCTGGGCCAGGCCGCCGGTTGGCGCTCGACCTTCTGGGCCGTGACCCTGATCGGCATCGCCGCTCTGATCGGCCTGTGGCGGGTGCTGCCGCGCCAGGACGATGAAGAAGCCACCGACATCCGTGCCGAGTTCGCCGCCCTGCGTGGTGCCGGGCTGTGGCTGGCTCTGTCCACCACCGTGCTGTTCTCCGCCGCGGTGTTCTGCATCTTTACCTACGTCGCGCCGTTGCTTGGCGAGGTGACCGGTATTTCGCCCCGAGGTGTGACCTGGAGCCTGTTGCTGATCGGGCTTGGTCTGACGCTGGGCAACGTGATCGGTGGCCGCCTGGCCGACTGGAAGCTGGCGCAGACCCTGATGGGGGTATTCGTCGCGCTGGCTGTTGCCTCCAGTGCCCTGACCTGGACCAGCGCTGCGCTGATCCCCACGGAAATCACGCTGTTCCTCTGGGCGACGGCCGCCTTCGCCGCGGTGCCGGCCCTACAGGTCAACGTTGTGAACTTCGGCAGTGCCGCGCCGAACCTGGTTTCCACCCTGAACATCGGTGCCTTCAACGTGGGCAATGCCCTTGGTGCCTGGGTCGGAGGCCTGGTCATCAGCCAGGGTTACGGCCTCACCACAGTTCCCCTGGCCGCTGCCGTACTGGCGATCCTCGCCCTGATAGCGACCCTGCTCACCTTCAGCAACCGTACTCCCGAGCTGCAAGCGGCTCTCGACTGACCCGAGGTAAACGACATGCCCACGCTTTTCGACCCCATCAAGATCGGCGATCTGGAACTTTCCAACCGCATCATCATGGCGCCGCTGACCCGCTGCCGCGCCGACGAGGGCCGCGTGCCCAATGCGCTGATGGCGGAGTACTACACCCAGCGCGCGTCCGCCGGGCTGATCATCAGCGAAGCCACTTCCGTCACTCCCCTGGGTGTCGGCTACCCGGACACCCCCGGCATCTGGTCCGACGAGCAGGTGAAGGGTTGGAGCAACGTCACCAAGGCCGTCCACGCCAACGGCGGCAAGATCGTCCTGCAGCTGTGGCACGTAGGCCGCATCTCCGACCCCAGCTACCTGGGTGGCGACGCGCCCGTGGCGCCCAGCGCCATCGCGGCCAAGGGGCACGTCAGCCTGCTGCGCCCGCTGCGTGACTATCCGGTGCCGCGTGCCCTGGAAACCGAAGAGATCGCCGACATCGTCGAGGCCTATCGAGTCGGCGCGGAGAACGCCCAGGCTGCTGGTTTCGATGGCGTGGAAATCCACGCTGCCAACGGCTACCTGCTGGATCAGTTCCTCCAGGACGGCACCAACAAGCGCACTGACCAGTACGGCGGCTCCATCGAAAACCGCGCGCGTCTTCTGCTGGAAGTGACTGATGCCGCGATCAAGGTGTGGGGCGCTGGCCGCGTAGGCGTGCATCTGGCTCCGCGTGCCGATTCCCACGACATGGGGGATTCCGACCTGGCGGCTACCTTCGGCTATGTCGCCCGTGAACTGGGCAAGCGTGGCGTCGCCTTCATCTGTGCCCGCGAGAAGGAGGGCGAAGACAGCCTGTCACCGCAACTGAAGGAAGCCTTCGGCGGCGTGTTCATCGCCAACGAGCGCTTCACCCGGGACAGCGCCAGTGCCTGGCTGGAAAGTGGCAAGGCCGATGCCGTGGCCTTTGGCATTCCCTTCATCGCCAACCCCGACCTGCCTGAGCGTCTGCGCCTGGATGCACCGTTGAACGAGCCGCGTCCGGAGCTCTTCTACGCCAAGGGTCCGGTGGGCTACATCGACTATCCGCGCCTGTAACAGCGCAACAGGCCTTGTAGGGGTGAATTCATTCGACAAGGGCCGCGCCGCGGCCCCGAGGTGGCTTTGCCTGCGTGCAGGCCTTCGGCCTGCCTGGGAAATGAATTCGCCCCTACAGTTATCTTGGCGAGATCAAATTTCCGATTCCTCTGGTAGCTTTGCTTCCATTGTCCGTCCGTCGGGATCGCCCCAGGGGGAACCCGGTGGCGATTCGTGTGACCAATGGAGTCCGGCCTGAGTCTCTGGGCCGTCAGCGACATGCCAAAGGAAGCCCGCATGCACAAATCGATACGCCCCCTCGTTGCCCTGCTCGCCGCTCTGGCGTTGCCCGTCCACGCGAGCTGGTACCTGGACAACGAGTCATCGCGGATCTCCTTTATCTCCACCAAGTCCGGCAGCATCTCCGAGGTACACCGCTTCCTCACCCTGCACGGCAAGATCGGCAAGGATGGCAAGGCCAACCTGCGCGTGGAGCTGGAGTCAGTGAGCACTGGCGTGCCGCTGCGCGACCAGCGCCTGCGGGATCAGTTCTTCGAAATCGCCAAGTACCCCGAGGCCGAGGTCAGCGCCCAACTTGACCTGCGTCCGATCACCGACCTGGCACCTGGTGCACAACTGGAGCTGGGCCTGCCGCTCACCGTGAAGATTCGCGAAAAGCAGCAGCAATACCGCGCGGAACTCCTGGCCACCCGCCTCGATGACCATCGCTTCCAGGTGGTGACCCTGGCGCCGCTGGTGCTCCAGGTGGAGGACTTCGGCCTGACCACGGCGCTGGATGGCCTGCGCAAGCTCGCCGGCCTGCCGGGCATCAGCCTGTCGGTGCCGGTGGGGGCCGTGCTGATCTTCACGGAGCGCTGATGGGGCAGATCTTCCCCTGGAAGTCCGGCAACCGCCTCGAGTTGCTGATTGACGGCCCGCAGTTCTTCCCGATCATGCTCACCGCCATTGCACGGGCCGAGTACCAGGTTGCGCTGGAGTTGTACCTGGTGGAAGACGGCCGTTGCAGCGAAGCGCTGGTAGATGCGTTGTGCGTTGCTGCCGTGCGCGGAGTGCGCGTGCGTTGCCTGTTCGATGATTTCGGCAGCCTGAAACTTGGCAGGGTGCTTCGCGAGCGACTCAACGATGCCGGGGTGCTGCTGCAGTTCTACAACCCGCTGCGCTGGCGGCGCGGCTTCAGGAACCTGTATCGCGACCATCGCAAGATCCTCGTGGTGGATGACCGACTGGCATTCGTGGGCGGCACCGGCGCCACCGACGAATTCTGGGACCCGGCGCAGGAAGCCAGCCGTTGGCACGAGGTGATGGTCGCAATCGAGGGCCCGCTGGTGGCGCACTGGCAATTGATCTTCGACTACCAGTGGCTGGCCAACCTCGGCCGCCGCCCCTGGAAATCGGGCGATGCGCCGGGCCTGGCGCATCTGCCACCCTATCCGGCGGTGGGCGAGGGGCTTGGTCGCCTGGCCTACGCCGATGCCAGCCAGCATCGCGACATTGTCCAGTCGCTGGTGCGCAGTATCCGCACGGCGCGCAATCGTGTGTGGCTGGCGACGCCCTACTTCCTGCCGAGCTGGAAGGTTCGCCGTGCCCTGATCAAGGCCGCACGACAGGGGGTCGAAGTGCGCCTGCTGCTCACCAGCCGTCACACCGACCACCCGCCGATACGCTTCGCTGGCCAGCGCTACTACCCGCGCCTCCTGCGTGCCGGCGTGCGGATATTCGAGTACCAGCAGCGCTTCCTGCATCTGAAAATGGTGCTGGCCGATGACTGGGTCAGCGTCGGCTCCTGCAACTTCGACCACTGGAACCTGCGCTTCAACCTCGAGGCCAACGTGGAGGCGCTGGACCAGAACTTCACTCAGGCGGTCGATGCCTGCATGCGCCAGGATTTCTCCGATAGTCGCGAGATCACCATGGACGACTGGCATGCCCGGCCCCTGATCAAACGCTTGCGCCAGCGCCTTTGGGGATGGCTGGACCGTCTGGTGGTGAATCTGCTTGACCGCCGCCGCTAGCGGCACGGGAATGGCCGCCGCACTTTCGTCGGGTGTCTGCGGATCGATGCCGGGCTAGGCTTGCTCCACAACAACAAGAGGGAGTGGCTGCATGGGCCGCCGATACCTGCCGATCCTGCTGCTGTGCGCCGTGCTGGGCGGCTGTTCCACCCCAGGTGCGTTCTTCGGTGCAACCGAGGGACCGGCCTTCCAGTCCATTGCGCCGAGCGATGGCGAGCACGCGCTGGTCTACCTCTATCGGCCGCAAAGCCAATGGGCCGACCAGGAACTGGAAGCACCTGGCATCTTCCTCAATAAGGAACTGATCGGCAGCCTGCCGAGCAATGGCTACCAGGCATTGGAATTCGAAGCCGCCAGCTACAAGCTGGAAGTGCGTCGGCCCCTGTTCGGCAGCTACTGGACCCTGTTCGCCGACGGTCCACTGGACTTCACCCTGGTCACTTCCTTTGCTCTGGACGCCAGCGCCGGTCGAACCTACTTCCTGCGCTACGACGAACTGGACCCGCCGCCGAAGAACAGCGAACAGCCCGGCGCGGGCAACGGTCCACTGCAACTGGTGGAGGAATCCCTGGGCAGCCAGGAAATCACTGCCACCCGTCAGGTGAAGCCGATCGAGCGGGTTGCCGCCAGCGGTGAAGTGGTACGCCCTCAGGAGGGTTTCTGGCGCGGCGTGGGCCGGGTGCTGGATAAGATTGGCATCTGACGCTTGGCATTCCAGTAGTAGGGGCCTATTACCCGCGATCGAAAGACGCCGTGGATAATTGGCTACCCTTTGAAGCCTCAGGGCTTCCAATCCAGGAGGATGCGAAATGGCCGCGAAGAAGATTCTGATGCTGGTCGGCGACTACGCCGAAGACTACGAAACCATGGTGCCGTTCCAGGCCCTGCTGATGGTGGGTCACACGGTGCACGCCGTGTGCCCGGACAAGATCGCCGGCCAGAGCGTGCGCACCGCCATCCATGACTTCGAAGGTGACCAGACCTACAGCGAGAAGCCTGGCCACAACTTTGCCCTCAACTTCGACTTCGCCAAGGTCAAGGCAGAGGACTACGACGCCCTGTTG
Organism: Pseudomonas sp. DY-1; assembly: GCF_003626975.1. NCBI lineage: Bacteria > Pseudomonadati > Pseudomonadota > Gammaproteobacteria > Pseudomonadales > Pseudomonadaceae > Pseudomonas > Pseudomonas sp. DY-1. The sequence goes on from NZ_CP032616.1 coordinate 5,396,730, forward strand.
ATCCCGGGGGGGCGCGCGCCAGAGTACCTGCGCCTGAACGCTGCCGTGTTGGAGTTGGTGAAGGCCTTCGACAAGACGGGCAAGCCCATTGCCGCGGTCTGCCATGGCGCCCAACTACTGGCGGCCGCCGGCGTGCTGGAGGGGCGCGAGTGCAGCGCTTATCCGGCGTGCGGCCCGGAAGTCAGGCTCGCCGGTGGCCAGTTTGTGGATATCCCGGTGGATGCTGCCCACACCCAGGGCAATCTGGTCACCGCCCCGGCCTGGCCGGCTCACCCTGCCTGGCTGGCAGGTTTCCTCAAGCTGCTCGGGACGAAGATCGAGCTGTGAGGTGCGTAGGGTGGAAACCGCTTTAGGTTTCCACCACCGAGGTCGTGCCGGCCTCCGAGGGTGGATTGGTGAAGCGTGATCCACCCTGCGCCGATGCACCACACCATGAACCTGGAGGCACCCATGTGCGAGCTGTACGTCAAGGCCGATCCCATCCTCTACGAGTCCCGCTCGCGCTCGCTGCGAATCCGCGGGGTCGTGACCACCCTGCGCCTGGAAAACCAGTTCTGGGACATCCTGCGAGAGATCGCCGAGGTGGATGGCATGACCACCAACCAACTCATCACCAAGCTCTACGACGAGGTGATGGAGTACCGCGGCGAGGTGATCAACTTTGCCTCTTTCCTGCGGGTGAGCTGCACCCGCTATCTGGCTCAGCGGCGCGCCACGGTCGTCGAGCTGCCAAAGGCGCGAGCGCAGGGCTGAGACCTTAAACCACCTGTTCGACCCAGTCGTTCAGGTTGTAGTAGTTGGTCACGCGGGCGATCTTGCCGCAGTGGATGTGGAAGAAGGCGCCCGCTGGCAGCACGTAGGTCTGGCCCTTGGCCGGCGGCAGGCCCTCATCGTCGGACAGGTACTGGCCGTGCACTACGAACTCGGCGGCGGCGCGGCTGCCGTCGGCACTTTGCATGACCACGATGTCTGACAGTCGCTCCTTATAGCAGCGGTTCATTTTGTCCATGAAAGCTGCGAAAGCGGCCTTGCCCTGCTGGCGTTCGCCCTGGTTGATGTCGTGCACCACATCCTCGCTGAGCAGGGCGAGGAAGGCCGGCATGTCGCTGGCGTTGAAGGCGGCGTAATAGGCTTGCACCAGTTCGGTAGCGGTCATGGTTGGGTTCCTGTCGCAATGGGGTCATTCGGTCCGTGCCCGGCATGATAGGTTCTTGACCCAGACCCGGCTTAGCCAGGGGCGTCATCCACATCGCCAGAACGACCGCTCCCATGCAGATCCGACTTCTCCAGGGCGCTGCCATCGCGCCCCACATTGAAGACCTCGCACGCCTTCGACTGACGGTTTTCCGCGAGTTTCCCTATCTCTACGATGGCACGCTGGACTATGAAGCGCGCTACCTCTCGACTTATGCCGAGTCACCGGAAAGCCTCTTTGTCCTGGCCCTGGATGGCCAGCGCGTCGTAGGTGCTTCCACTGGCCTGCCGATGGCGGATGAAACGGAGGAGTTCCAGCGGCCCTTCCGCGAGCGGGGCTGGGACCCGAAGCGCATCTTCTACTTCGGTGAGTCCGTGCTGCAGGCCGAATACCGGGGCAGCGGTCTGGGCGTGCGCTTCTTCGCCGAGCGCGAGGGGTACGCACGGCGCCTGGGTCGTTTTCGCCATTGCGCCTTCTGCGCGGTGGAACGACCGGACGATCATCCACGACGGCCTCCGGGCTACCAGCCGCTCAATGAGTTCTGGGCGCGGCGTGGCTATAGCCACCATCCGGAGCTGCGCACCGAATACCACTGGCGCGACCTGGACGAAGATTCGCAGTCGGCCAAACCCATGTCCTTCTGGCTCAAGGAGCTCACTCCATGATCAGGATCGCCGCCTGCCAGTACGCCATCGAACTGCATGAGAGCTGGGACGCCTACGCCGCACACCTGGAGGCAGTCTGCGCCGAGGCGTCAGCGACTGGCGCGAAACTGCTGGTGCTGCCCGAGTACGCCGGCCTGGTGCTGGCAGGCCAGTTGCCGCCGGATGAGCGGGGCGACCTGCAGGCGTCCATCGTCGGCATCCAGCCGCTCCTGCAGGACTGGCGAGCGCTGTGCGCCGGCATTGCCGCGAAGCTCGGTGTCTACTTGCAGCCCGGCAGCCTGCCGGTGCGTGACGCAGACGGGCGCTTTCGCAACCGCGCCTGGCTGTTCGGTCCGGGCGGCGAACTCGGCCATCAGGACAAGCTGATCATGACCCGTTTCGAGCGAGAGCAGTGGGGCATCGTGGCGGGGGAGGGGCTGAAGGTGTTCGACACGGCCCTGGGACGACTGGGCATCCTGATCTGCTACGACAACGAGTTCCCCATGCTGGCGCGTACCCTGGCCGAAGGCGGCGTCGACCTGATCCTCGCCCCCAGCTGCACCGACACCGAAGCCGGCTACAACCGTGTGCGCATCGGTGCCCAGGCGCGCGCACTGGAGAACCAGATCGCCGTGCTCCAGGCCCCCACCGTCGGCTTGGCGCCATGGTCGCCCGCGCTTGACGAGAACATCGGCCGCGCCGGCCTTTATGTACCGCCGGACTACGGCATGCCGAGCAATGGTGTTATCGCGGAAAGCCCCGAACTCTGCCCCGCTTCCAGCCAGTGGCTGATCTGCGATCTGGATCTGGAGGAGGTGCGCCGTGTGCGTACGGAAGGGCAGGTGTTCACCCGGCGGGACTGGCCGGAGCAGTTTGGCCAGGCACAGCTCCAGTAAGTTGGTGCGGGGTGGCGTTCCGCTTGCTCGGAGCGAAGTTCGGTATCGCTGTGTTCGGCCTCGTAAGCTCAGCGCCAACCTGCGGGTACAACGAAAAAGCCCGGCACATGGCCGGGCTTTTTCATGGAGCGATGTAGGCTTACTTCACTTCCACCGCCAGGTTCTCGGCGATCTTCTGTTGCCAGATCGCCGGGCCGGTGATGTGGACCGACTCGCCGTTGGTATCGACGGCGACGGTGACCGGCATGTCCTTCACGTCGAACTCGTAGATGGCTTCCATACCGAGTTCGGCGAAGGCCAGGACCTTGGACTTCTTGATCGCCTGGGCCACCAGGTAGGCGGCGCCGCCGACGGCCATCAGGTAGACAGCCTTGTTGTCCTTGATCGCTTCGATGGCGATAGGGCCACGCTCGGACTTGCCGATCATACCCAGCAGGCCGGTGCTTTCGAGGATCTGGCGGGTGAACTTGTCCATGCGGGTCGCGGTGGTCGGGCCAGCCGGGCCAACCACTTCATCACCGACCGGATCGACCGGGCCGACGTAATAGATGAAGCGGCCTTTCAGGTCCACCGGCAGTTCTTCGCCCTTGTTCAGCATGTCGACCATGCGCTTGTGCGCGGCGTCGCGGCCGGTGAGCATCTTGCCGTTGAGCAGCAGGGTTTCGCCCGGCTTCCAGCTCTGCACTTCTTCCGGGGTGATCTTGTCCAGGTCGACGCGGCGAGCGGACGGGCCGGCTTCCCAGACGATCTCCGGGTAGGCGTCCAGCGGCGGGGCTTCCAGTTCGGCGGGGCCGGAGCCGTCGAGCACGAAGTGGGCGTGCCGGGTAGCCGCGCAGTTGGGGATCATGCACACCGGCAAGGAGGCGGCGTGGGTCGGGTAGTCCATGATCTTCACGTCGAGCACGGTGGTCAGGCCGCCCAGGCCCTGGGCGCCGATGCCCAGCTGGTTGACCTTCTCGAACAGCTCGAGGCGCATTTCCTCGATCTTGTTCTGCGGACCGCGGGCCTTCAGCTCGTGGATGTCGATCGGGTCCATCAGGACTTCCTTCGCCATCACCGCAGCCTTCTCGGCGGTACCACCGATACCGATGCCGAGCATGCCCGGCGGGCACCAGCCGGCGCCCATGGTCGGGACGGTTTTCAGTACCCAGTCGACGATGGAGTCGGACGGGTTGAGCATGGCCATCTTCGACTTGTTCTCGGAGCCGCCGCCCTTGGCCGCGACGTCCACTTCCACGGTGTTGCCGGGAACGATGGAGTAGTGGATGACCGCCGGGGTGTTGTCCTTGGTGTTCTTACGGCTGCCTGCCGGGTCGGCCAGGATGGACGCGCGCAGGACGTTCTCGGGCAGGTTGTAGGCGCGACGCACACCCTCGTTGATCATGTCGTCCACGCTCATGGTGGCGCCGTCCCAGCGCACGTCCATGCCGACGCGGACGAACACGGTGACGATACCGGTGTCCTGGCAGATCGGGCGGTGGCCGGTGGCGCACATGCGCGAATTGATCAGGATCTGCGCCATGGAGTCGCGCGCGGCGGGCGACTCTTCACGCAGATAGGCCTCATGCATGGCCTGGATGAAATCCACGGGATGGTAGTAGGAGATGAACTGCAGGGCGTCGGCGACACTCTGGATCAGATCATCTTGCTTGATCACGGTCATGTGGGCGCTCCTCTTGGAGGGAACATCAGGGAAGCGCCGGACCACGACCCGGCGCGCGAGGCTAAAAAAGGCGCGGCAGTATAGCGCGTGGTGCCATTCGGGCACAGTCGCCGGTAGTCGACCTTGGTCGGTTGTCGGCCACATCCTACAGGCTAGGAAATTTGTGATCACAGGCGTACATTGAAGGCATGGTGCCATTACGGGAAGGAGCCCCATGAGCCCATCCAGCCAGCGGGTCAGCCATAGAGCCTTGCAGAGTTTGCTGTTGAAGCGCTTCGGTATGGCAGTGGCTACCTACTCGATGGTCCTGCTTTTGTGCTGGGTCGCGATGATCGGTGGCTTGTTCCGGGTTTCGGCGAGCACCGCCCTGATCGGCTCCGGCTTCGTCGCCCTGTCCCAGTTCGTCCTGTTCTGGCTGTTCATGAGCGGGCACAACCTGCGCTTTTCCGATCCCAGCCTGACCGAGCCCCAGGTGCTGCTGGCGCTGGCCTGGAACACTTGGCTGATGTCCATGGTCGACACCGCGAGGGGGACACTGCTGGCGGTTTATGTGCTGATCATGATGTTTGGCGTATTCCAGCTCAAACCGCGGGTATTCGCCCGCTGCGCGGCAGTCGGCTTCTTTGCTTTCGCCGGCCTCAATCTGTTTGAAGCCTACTGGATGCGCTTGCCCGATCCGGCCCTGGCGTTGTTGCAGGTTTGCGTGCTGTTCGTGTTGATGGTCTGGCTGAGCTTGTTCGCCAGCTATGTCCAGGCGCTGCGCCAGCGCATGCGTCAACGTCGCTTTGCCCTCCAGGCGCACCAGGACACCCTGCGTGGAATGATGCGTCAGTTGGAGGACCTGGTAGCCACCGACGAGCTGACCGGGCTGTTCAATCGCCGTCATTTCCTACGCCTGGCCAGTCGCGAGCTGGAGAACCTGACGCCGAACCGCCGGCATGGGCTGGCGCTGATCGACCTGGACCATTTCAAGCGAATCAATGATGTCCATGGCCATGCCGCCGGTGATCGGGTGTTGCAGACGTTCGCCGCCGTTGCGCGGGCGTGCCTGCGTGATGGCGATGTGCTTGCGCGCTACGGCGGCGAGGAGTTTGTCCTGCTCCTGCCCAACTGCGATGCAGACCGCCTTACCGCTTGTTGCGAGCGCCTGCGCCAGGCCTTTGAACAGGCCGAGCCGGTGGGCGTGCAGGTTGAGCGGTTGAGTCTGTCGGCGGGCATGACTCTGCTGACGGCCGGCGACGATCTGGATGATGCGCTGCAGCGTGCGGATCAGGCACTCTATCGGGCGAAGCGCGGCGGACGTAACCGTTGCGATGCCGCCTGGGAGGGGCAGGGTGCCTGAACTTGAAGTTGCCGGAAAACACTGGAGCGTTGCACCTGCCAGCAACTTGCTGGATGCCCTGAATGCCGGCGGTTGCAACGTGCCCTTTAGCTGCCGCGCTGGCAGTTGCCACGCCTGCCTGGTTCGTTGCCTGTCTGGAGAACCGGCTGATGCCCTACCTGAGGCGCTGGATAGTGTCCGGCGTGCCGAAGGCTGGCGGTTGTCCTGCCAGTGCCTGGTAGTGCAGGACCTAGTGGTGGAGGTCTTCGATCCCGCTCGTGATGGTCTTGAGGCAGAAGTCGTCGGTATCGACTGGTTGGCTCCAGACGTCCTGCGCTTGCGGCTCGTGCCGCAGCGACCTCTGCGCTACAGCGCGGGTCAGCACCTTCTGCTATGGAACGACGAGGGTATTGCGCGGCCCTATTCCCTGGCCAGCCTGCCCGGTGTCGATGACTGCCTGGAATTTCATCTGGATTGCCGCAAGCCCGGCCTCTTCAGCGATCGGGCTCGTCGTCTGGCATTGGGCGAGAAGCTGCGCCTGGGCGAACTCCATGGCGGTGCACTTCACTACGATCCATCCTGGGATGCGCGGCCGCTACTGTTCCTCGCTTCGGGCACCGGTCTCGCGCCGCTCTGGGGGCTGCTGAGGGAGGCCTTGCGGCAGCATCACCAAGGCCCCATGCGCGTCATTCACCTGGCCCATGACGCCCAGGGCCACTACCTTGCCAACCCCCTTGCCGAGCTGGCCACAGCCCATCCAGGCCTGGAAGTCAGCCTGATCTCCCCGGCCGAGCTGCCAGAGGTTTTGGCGCAATTCCGCCTTGTTTCCCGCCAGACCATCGCCTTACTCTGCGGCCATCCTGCCAGCGTCGAAGAGTTTGCACGCCGGCTGTACCTGGCCGGCCTGCCCCGCAATCAGTTGCTGGCCGATACCTTCCTGACCCGCGAAGCCTGAAGTCGCGGGCCAACACCCATCGAGGATTTGCCATGAGCGAGCACATTCTGGTCGAGCGCGAACAGGGCCTGCTGACGCTGCGGATGAACCGTCCGGACAAGAAGAATGCCCTGACCCGTGCCATGTACAGCGGCATGGCCGAAGTGCTGGACGCCGCGCGAAACGATGCTGGCGTACGTGTCGTGCTGATCACCGGCAGCGAGGAGTGCTTCACCAGCGGCAACGACATCGTGGACTTTCTGCAGGAACCGCCGAGCGGGATGGGCAGCCCGGTGTTCCAGTTCATGCGCGCGCTGTTCGACTTTCCCAAGCCTGTGGTGGCGGCGGTAAGTGGTCCGGCGGTAGGCATTGGCACAACCTTGTTGCTGCATTGCGATCTGGTCTTCGTGAGCTGCGATGCCAAGCTGAAGATGCCATTCGTCAGCCTTGGCCTCTGCCCCGAATTCGGTTCCAGCTTGATCCTGCCGCGTCTGCTCGGTCACGCGAAGGCGTCGGAGTTGCTGCTTTTGGGTGAAGGCTTCACGGGTGAGCAGGCTGCCAGCTGGGGTATCGCCAACGCTGCACTGGAAAATGGGGCTGCGACTCTGGCCCGCGCCCGCGAGGCCGCACTGCGATTCCTCGACCTGGCGCCCTCGGCACTGGCGGTGAGCAAGCGCCTGATGCAGGCGCCGGGCCGCGAAGAGTTGCGCCGGGTGATCGCGGAAGAGGGCGAGATGTTCAGCCAGCGCCTGCGTTCGCCTGAGGCGGTGGAAGCGCTGTCGGCCTTCACCCAGCGACGCAAGCCGGATTTCTCGAAGTTTGTATGAGGCTGCGAGAGCCGCTGTAGGGGAATCGATGCTGTAGGGGCGAATGAATTCGCCCCTACAAGAAAGCCAAAAGCCGCCCCGAAGGGCGGCTTTTTTCGTTCCAGGCCAGGTCAGACCAGCAGGTCGCCGACGTGGAGGATCTTCATGGTGTTGGTGCCGCCCTGGGTGGTGTAGCTGTCACCCTTGGTCAGGATCACCCAGTCACCCTTGGTCACCACGCCGCGTTGCAGCAGTTCGTCCACGGCCATCTGGCTGACCTTCTCCGGGGGCAGTGCGGCGGCGTCGAAGGGGATGGTCTCCACGCCACGGAACAGCGCCACGCGGGCCTGGGTCTCGCGGTGAGGCGAGTAGGCGAAGATCGGCACCGAGGAGCGGATGCGCGACATGATCAACGGTGTGTAGCCGCTTTCAGTCAGGCAAATGATGGCCTTGATACCTGGGAAGTGGTTGGCGGTGTACATCGACGCCAAGGCAATGCTCTCGTCGCAGCGGTCGAAGGTCTGACCGATGCGGTGGTGGGAGCGGCGGGTATCCGGGTGCTTCTCGGCGCCCTGGCAAATACGCGCCATGGCTTGCACGGCCTCGACCGGGTACTCGCCAGCGGCGCTTTCGGCCGAAAGCATCACGGCGTCGGTGTAGTCGAGCACGGCGTTGGCTACGTCCGAAACTTCGGCGCGGGTCGGCATCGGGCTGTGGATCATCGACTCCATCATCTGGGTCGCGGTGATCACGGCTTTGTTGTAGCGGCGGGCATGCAGGATGATCTTCTTCTGGATACCCACCAGTTCGGCGTCGCCAATTTCCACGCCGAGGTCGCCACGGGCCACCATGACGGCGTCGCTGGCGCGGATCAGGCCGTCGAGGGCCTCGTCGTCGGCCACGGCTTCGGCGCGTTCGATCTTGGCCACCAGCCAGGCCTTGCCACCGGCTTCGTCGCGCAGGCGGCGGGCCAGCTCCATGTCTGCGGCGTCACGGGGGAACGAGACGGCCAGGTAATCCAGTTCCATTTCCGCGGCCAGCTTGATGTCGGCCTTGTCCTTGGCGGTCAGCGCCGGTGCAGTCAGGCCGCCGCCGCGACGGTTGATGCCCTTGTGGTCGGACAGCGGACCGCCGATCAGCACGGTGCAATGCAGTTCGTCAGCGGTGGTGGCGACGACGCGCATCACCACGCGACCGTCGTCCAGCAGCAGCTCGTCGCCGACGCCGCAATCCTTGATCAGGTCCGGGTAGTCGATGCCCACCACTTCCTGGTCGCCGGCGTCACGCGGATGGGTGACGGAGAAGCGGAAGCTGTCGCCTTCCTTCAGTTCGATGCGTTTGTTGGCGAACTTGGCGATGCGGATCTTCGGGCCTTGCAGGTCGCCGAGCAGCGCGACGAAACGGCCGTGCTTGGCGGCCAGTTCGCGGACCAGGCGGGCGCGTGCCTTGTGTTCCTCGGGGCTACCGTGGGAGAAGTTCAGGCGGGCGACGTTCAGCCCCGCGACGATCAGTTGCTCCAGGACCTCCGGGGAGTTGCTGGCCGGGCCGAGGGTGGCGACGATTTTGGTACGGCGAAAAGGCATGCGAAGACTCCATTTTTCAAGCAGAGCGCGAGGCTACTACGCGAGAAAACTGTAGTCATTGTTCCTTTGCACTACCCGCTGAATTGTTTCAGGTGGGCCGCTGGGCGGCGCTACGGACGACTCTGATTGAGGGCCTGGTCGAGGTGCTGCGAAGCCTTGCTGGCCAGGTCGCTGTCGGGGAACTGCACCAGTAGCCGGCGGAAATAGCCAATGGCCTTGTCGCGACTGGCGTGGGGATTGTCCGGCGCCAGGTACATCAGGCCCAGTTGATAGAGCGCCTTCTCCTTGATGTCAGGCTGTACGTGGGCGTCGGACAGTGCCAGCAGGTAGAGCTCCTCGGCTTCGGCCACGCGGTCCTTGAGTACTGCCCGGCGTGAAAGCAGGGTCATGTCCGGATCCAGTCCCGGCTTGTAGAGATCGAGGTTGTTGCTTGGCTGCCAGGTGGCGAGGAGTTCGCGGGACGTCTTCTGCACTGGCTCCCCGGCCCGCTGGCGAATGACCAGAATGCGCGCTTCGGCGCGTTGAGCCGCGCGGCTGCTGGGAAATTCGTCGAGCACCCGCTCCAGGTAGCCCAGCGCCTTGGCATCGTTGCGCTGCTCGTTGTAACGGCTCATATAGATCAGGCCGATCTGGTAGAGGCTGATGGCGCGTACGTCGTCGCTGAACTTGTCGTCGCGGTAGCCGACCAGATACAGCTCTTCCGCCTCCGGACTCTTCGCGTCGCGGATGGCCATGGCGCTGTAGGTCAGCAGATCGCCTTCTTCCTCTACTGCCGCGGCCATCCGATTGCTTTTCATGGTCTTGTACTCCACCACCTCGTTGGTGGTGACCTGGGCAATGAATAGCGGAGTGGTGGGCGAGCAGGCGCCCAGTAGCAGGCACAGGGCGAGAAGGGTGGGGCGCGTGGAGTGCATGGCGGGAGCGTGTCCTTGGGCGACTTCCGCAGTCTAGCAGTGGCCGCTTGCCCTCCGAGTCGCGCGCCAGCAGGACCAATCGGAGGTTATGCTTTGCACTTCTCGTTCGCCCAACGGCCTGAAGAAGCGGCGCTCCCAGCCGATATCCCGTGGGACGGAGGAATTACCCATGAGAACCCTGATCATCCTGACCCTGTTGGTGGCCGTGGGCGGTTGCACCCGCTGGTCCCTCGACCATCACCTGAACAGCGCCTACCGCTCCTACGAGAAGGGGGATTGCGAGGATGTGATGCTCGAGCTGTCCAAGGCAGAGCGCAAAAGCCGGTCCCGCCAGTACCTGCAACCGGAAATCTCTCTGTTGCGCGGCCAGTGCCTGGAGCGCCAGAGACTGTTCGTCGATGCAGCGCAGACTTACCAGTTCATCATCGCCCGCTATCCCACCAGCGAGTACGCCTATCGGGCCAAGGCCCGCTTGGAGACCCTGGAGCAGCTCGGCCACCTTGGCGGCAGCGCTGCCCGCGCCAGCGCCACACCGCTCTGACCCGTAACCCGGCCGTCGGTCGTTGTCAGCTTGAGCTGCGTTCGGCCGGGGCTAAGCTGTGCGTCAATCCGAGGAACCCTGGAATGCGCCACCTGCTGTGCTGCCTGTTGCTGGTTCCGGCCATCGCCGGTGCAGAGATCTATCGCTGGACTGATGCCCAGGGACAGGTGCATTTCAGCGAGACGCCCGGGGAGGGAGCCGAGCCGGTCTCGGTGAAGCCCCAGGTGGTGGAGCGTGACCAGGCGACTCGTGAGCGCGAGGCGCGCACCGCGAAATTCTTCGATGCGCGCCGCCAGGAAAAGGCCGCTGCAGCTGACCAGGCCACGGAGGCTCGGGAGAAGCAGCAGAGAAGGTGCGGCCAGTTGCGTTCGCAGCAGGACCAGCTAAGTCGCGGCGGCCCGTTTTACCGGGTCGACGAGCGTGGCGAACGTCAGTACTACACTGATGAAGAGATCGAAACCTTCCATCGCAAGCTCGGCGAGAACATCTCCCGCGATTGCAATTGAAGGTTGGTCTGGGGTTACAACGAGTTCATACTGAAGTGCCACCAATAGCGATTTGATATCATGCCGACCAAGCGCCATATCGAACGCCATCAGTTGCCTTATTACCTGAAGGTGTTCAATCGCATCACCGACAAGCCCATGGGTTACCTGGGCAATGTTTCGATGGACGGCCTGATGCTGATCAGTCAGCTGCCCATGCTGGTGGGCGCGCGCTTCGACATGCAGCTGAAGATTCCGGGCAAGGATGGGCAGCTGCACTTCATCGATTTCTATGCCACCTGCCAGTGGTGCCATGAGGACGTGACTCCCGGGCATTACGATTCCGGCTTCTCGCTGGTTGCGCCGCCGTCGGAGTATGCCGACCTGATCGATGCCCTGCGTTTCTATTTCAGCTTTCGTCCTTTGGCCGCCTCGGCCTGAGTCTGCCTGAAAAAAGGTTGCCAGCCTGCTTCGAACTTTCCCTGATTCGTGCAATGGAAAATAAAAAAGGCGCCATTTGGCGCCTTTTTCGCAGCAGATCGACTCAGGGGCGGATTTCGATCAGCGTGCCATCTTTCACCAGGCTCCAGATTTCGCGCATGTCAGAGTTCTTCATGGCGATGCAGCCTTCGGTCCAGTCCAGGCTGTGGAAGTACCACTCGGGGTATTCCTCATCGAGCGGGGTGCCGTGGATCATGATCATGCCGCCCGGCGGCACGCCCTTGTCCCGTGCCTTGGCGGCGTCGCGGGCGTTGGGGTAGGAGATGTGCATGGCCAGGTTGAATTTGTCGCTGGTCTTTCGCCAGTCGATCCAATAGAAGCCCTCGGGAGTGCGCTGGTCTCCTTCACGCAGCTTGGGGCCAAGCGGTTGCTTGCCAAGGGAGATGCGGTAGGACTTGAGAATGTCGCCGCGATTCATCAGTAGCAGCTTGCGCTCCGATTTCACCACCAGGACCTTGTCGATGGATTTTTCACCCATAGTCGGCGTAGTGCTCGCTTGGGCGAGAGCGGCAAGGCTCATGGAAAGTACGACTAGCAACCAGCGCATCGGCACAACAACCCCACAGTGTTCAAGTAAGCAGATATAGCGGTCAGGCTTTTTTGTAGTAGGCCCGCAACGGCGCGAGCGGCTCGTTGCGCACCGGGAAGACCTGCCCGGTGCGGTCGGCGAAGTAGCATTCTAAGGTACGGCCCACGGTCGGAAAAGCCAGCTCCGACCAGGGAATATCCTGTTCGAGGAAGAGGCGCACTTCCAGGCTTTCGTCACCGGCGGCGAAGTTCAGATCGACCAGTTCGGCGCGGAAGAAGGTGTACACCTGGCTGATGTGCGGCAGGTCGAACAGCGTGTAAAGGCTGAGATTGCTCACCCGCGCGCAGGCTTCTTCGAGTGTTTCGCGGGCGGCGGCCTGCTCCATGGTCTCGCCGTTCTCCATGAAGCCGGCGGGAAGGGTCCAGTAGCCCTTGCGCGGGTCGATGGCGCGGCGGCAGAGCAGTACCTGCTCGCCCCAAACCGGCAGGCAGCCGGCGACGATGCGCGGGTTCTGGTAGTGGATCGTGTGGCAACTGTCGCACACGTAGCGCAGGCGGTTGTCTCCGTCGGGGATGCGCTGGGCGATCGGGCCGCCGCACTGGCTGCAGTATTTCATCGTGGTTCCTCGGGGGCAGGAGCTCATCTTGGCGCGGCACGGTGTCGCACGGCAAGCGACGTACCGGGCAAACCAAAGGTGGTGAATGGTGCGACCTGTCGGCGTGGGACTTGGGCGTCCCACAGGTTCATGCCATGATGCCCGGCAGTCGAGAACAACGAGAAAATCCATGCTGGATGACCTGCTCCGTCGTGTGCAGAACTACTCCCCGAGAACCCTGGAAACCGATCACGACTTCCCCGAAGCGGCGGTACTGGTGCCTATCACTCGCAGCGACGAGCCTGAGCTTGTCCTGACGTTGCGCGCCAGTGGCCTGTCGACCCATGGCGGCGAGGTGGCCTTTCCCGGCGGTCGTCGCGACCCCGAGGATGCGGACCTGATCCACACCGCCCTGCGCGAAGCGGAGGAAGAAGTGGGCCTGCCACCAGGGCTGGTGGAGGTCATCGGCCCGCTCAGCCCCCTGGTTTCCCGCCATGGCATAAAGGTCACACCTTATGTCGGGCTGGTTCCGGACTTCGTCCAGTACAAGGCCAACGATGGGGAGATCGACTCGGTCTTCAGCGTGCCGCTCGTGTTCTTTCGCGACGATCCGCGACAGGTGACCCACCGCATCGACTACCTCGGCCGCAGCTGGTACGTACCCAGCTATCAGTACGGCGAATACAAGATCTGGGGCCTGACGGCGATCATGGTCATCGAACTGGTCAACCTGGTCTATGACGCTGGAATCGATATGACTCGCGCCCCCGCGAGCTTCATAAAACTCAAATAAGCCCCGTTTGAGGAGCGCCTGATGAAATACCGCCTTGGAACCTCCCAGGTCGAAACCCATCCCGAGAGCTGGGTCGCACCTAATGCCACCCTGGTGGGCAAGGTGCGCCTGGATGCCGGTGCCAGCATCTGGTTCGGCGCCGTGCTGCGCGGTGACAACGAGCTGATCCACATCGGTGAGAACAGTAACGTCCAGGATGGCACGGTGATGCACACCGATATGGGCTATCCGCTGAACATCGGCCGCTCCGTCACCATCGGCCACAACGCCATGCTGCACGGCTGTTCGGTGGGTGATTTCAGTCTCATCGGCATCAACGCCGTGGTGCTCAACGGCGCGAAGATCGGCAAGTACTGCATCATCGGCGCTAACGCACTGATCCCCGAAGGCAAGGAAATTCCCGATGGTTCGCTCGTCATGGGCGCTCCCGGCAAGGTGGTGCGCGAGCTGACCGAGCAACAGAAGAAGATGCTCGAAGCCAGTGCCGCCCACTACGTACACAATGCCCAGCGCTACGCCCGCGATCTGGCCGAGCAGGACGACTGATGGACGCCGAACGCCCCGTCCGCTCCCCCTGCGTGCAAGTCTGCGTGCTGGACGACCATGACATCTGCGGCGGCTGCCAACGCAGCGCCGACGAAATCACCCGCTGGGGCCGCATGGACAATGCCGAGCGCCGCGAAGTCCTGGCCCGCTGCTTCGAGCGCGCCAAGGCCAGCGGCCAGTTCATCAGCACTCCGCCCCAGGCTTCTTGACTCCCCCGAGGAAACGACATGTCCCGTATTGGAACCCCCTTGTCGCCCAGCGCGACCCGTGTGCTGCTGTGTGGCTCCGGCGAACTCGGCAAGGAGGTGGTGATCGAACTGCAGCGCCTCGGCTGTGAAGTGATCGCCGTTGACCGTTATGCCGATGCACCGGCCATGCAGGTGGCCCACCGCAGCCACGTCATCAGCATGCTTGACGGTGCTGCCCTGCGCGCAGTGATCGAGCAGGAGAAGCCGCATTACATCGTGCCGGAGATCGAGGCCATCGCCACCGCGACTCTGGTCGAACTGGAGGCCGAAGGCTTCACCGTGGTGCCCACCGCCCGTGCGGCCCAGTTGACGATGAACCGGGAAGGTATCCGCCGTCTCGCCGCCGAGGAACTGGGCGTGCCCACCTCGCCCTATCATTTCGCCGATACCTTCGAGGATTACAGCGCGGCAGTGGCCAGCGTCGGCTATCCCTGCGTGGTCAAGCCGATCATGAGTTCCTCCGGTAAAGGCCAGTCAGTGCTCAAATCCGACGCAGATCTGAAGGCCGCCTGGGACTACGCCCAGGAAGGTGGCCGCGCCGGCAAAGGGCGGGTCATCGTCGAAGGTTTCATCGACTTCGAGTACGAGATAACCCTGCTCACCGTGCGCCACATCGGCGGTACCAGCTTCTGCGCGCCTATCGGCCATCGCCAGGTGAAGGGCGACTACCACGAATCCTGGCAGCCCCAGGCCATGAATCCGAAGGCCCTGGCCGAGTCGGAGCGTATTGCCCAGCTAGTGACCGAAGCCCTGGGTGGCCGAGGCCTGTTCGGCGTCGAACTGTTCATCAAGGGCGACCAGGTGTGGTTCAGCGAGGTTTCGCCGCGTCCCCACGATACCGGCCTGGTGACCCTGATTTCCCAGGACTTGTCCGAATTCGCCCTGCACGCGCGAGCCATTCTTGGCCTGCCGATCCCGGCTATTCGCCAGATGGGGCCGTCCGCTTCGGCGGTGATCCTGGTCGAGGGCAAGTCCAGCCAGGTCAGCTTCGGCAATCTGGGCGCTGCGCTCAGCGAGCCGGATACCGCGCTGCGCCTGTTCGGCAAACCGGAAGTGGATGGCCAGCGCCGCATGGGCGTTGCCCTGGCGCGGGACGAGTCCACCGACTTGGCGCG
This sequence comes from Pseudomonas sp. DY-1, assembly GCF_003626975.1. Lineage (NCBI taxonomy): Bacteria > Pseudomonadati > Pseudomonadota > Gammaproteobacteria > Pseudomonadales > Pseudomonadaceae > Pseudomonas > Pseudomonas sp. DY-1. The sequence goes on from NZ_CP032616.1 coordinate 5,412,039, forward strand.
GGCCAAGGCGACCCGGTCCGCCCAGGCGGTCGACATCAAGCTGTGATGCGCCTGGCCACGCTGTGCTGGTGGGTAGCGGCGTTGCCGCTGTTACCCTTAGCACTGCCCATGGCCATGCACACTCGTCGCACCGCCCTGCGCCTGGCACCGGCCGCTGGCTCGGAGCGCGGGCTTGCCGGAAGCGAGCTGCAAGGCGATCCCCTCCGGCTTTTATTGATTGGTGAATCCACCGTCGCCGGTGTCGGCGCGTCCTGCCTGGACTTCGCCCTGGCTGGTCAGCTGGCAGCCGCTCTGGCCTTGCGCCTGCGGCGCCCTGTGGCCTGGCGTGCCTGCGGCGAGAATGGCATCACCGCCGGCGAGGCCCTGAAGCGCTTGCTGCCGCAAGCGGCAGATGAACCCGTTGATCTGGTGCTGCTGGTCTTCGGCGTCAACGACACCACTCATTTCAGCTCCAGCCGTAGTTGGCAGGAGGCCCTGAATGGGATGGCTCGGCATTTCGTAGAGCGTGGCGCGCAAGTCGCCCTGGCCGGCGTGCCGCCGCTGCAGCATTTCACTGCATTGCCCTGGCTGTTGCGCCAGTTGCTCGGCTGGCGGGCCAGGCTGCTGGACCGTCAACTGCGAGCGTTGGCTGAGCGTGAGGGGCTGGTCTGTTGTGCCACCAGTCTGGAAATGCGCCCGGAGTTTCTGGCGTTGGATGGCTACCATCCTTCCGCACTTGGTTATCGCGTCTGGGGCGAGTCACTGGCGGACTGGTTCGTCGCCTCGGCCCAACCGTCTCCGGAGGCGGAGGGCCTGGCGCTCGACCTTAGCGTGTGAGGCTGAGGTCGCTGTCGCGGGTTTCCTTCAGGCAGAGGACGGCCAGCAGGCTGATTACTGCCGCTATCGACACATAGCCCCCGACCCAGCTCAGGCCACCCATGGCGACCAGCTTCTGTGCGAAGAAGGGTGCCACCGAGGCGCCGACTATGCCCCCCAGGTTGTAGGCCGCCGAAGCGCCGGTGTAGCGCACGCGAGTTGGAAACAGCTCCGGCAGCAATGCTCCCATGGGTGCGAAGGTCACGCCCATCAGGAACAGCTCGATGCAGAGGAACAGCGCCACGCCGTAGGCCGAGCCCTGGGTCAGCAGGGGTTCCATGGTGAATCCGGAGAGGATCGCCAGTAGCGTGCCGCCGATCAGCACCGGCTTGCGCCCGAAACGATCGCTGAGCCAGGCGGATATCGGCGTCGCGAGGGCCATGAAGAGCACTGCAAAGCAGAGCAGGGCGAGGAAGGTCTCGCGGCTGTAGCCCAGGGTGGACACCCCGTAGCTCAGGGAGAAGACCGTGGAGATGTAGAACAGTGCGTAGCACACCACCATGGCCAGGGCGCCGAGAAGCAGGGGCCGCCAGTGTCCGGAGAAGGTGTCCAGCAGTGGCACGCGGGATTTCTCCTGGCGGGCCATGGCTTGGGCGAAGACCGGCGTTTCTTCCAGCTTCAGCCGCACATAGAGGCCGACTACTACCAGCACGGCGCTGAGCAGGAAGGGAATGCGCCAGCCCCAGCTGCGGAACTGCTCGTCATCGAGCTCCATGGCCAGACCGAGGAACAGACCGTTGGCGGCGAGGAAGCCGATGGATGGGCCGAGTTGTGGGAACATGCCATACCAGGCTCGTTTCCCGGGCGGAGCGTTTTCCGTGGCGAGTAACGCCGCACCACCCCATTCGCCACCCAGCCCGAGGCCTTGGCCGAAACGCAGCAGGCACAACAGGATGGGCGCCCAGGCACCGATGCTCTCGTAACCGGGTAGTACGCCGATCAGGGTGGTGGACACGCCCATCAGCAGCAGCGAGGCGACCAGGGTGGACTTGCGCCCGATGCGATCGCCGAAATGGCCGAACAGCGCCGAGCCCAGCGGGCGGGCGAGGAAGGCTATGCCGAAGGTGAGGAAGGCCGAAAGCATCTGCGCGGTGCTGGAGGTCTGCGGAAAGAACACCGGACCAATCACCAGCGCGGCGGCGGTGGCATAGACATAGAAATCATAGAACTCGATGGCGGTGCCGATGAAGCTGGCGGTCGCTACCCGCACCGGGGAGTTGGCCGGTTGGGTGCCCGGGGTGTCGCTTAGGGCGGCGCTGGTCATCTGTGGATATCCCTTTGCATGGGCCGGACGTGCTCCTTGCGGGATGCCCGGCGGGTCTCTGGAGCTGGCGATCGCTGAGGGATGGGCTGATGGCGCTGTGTCGCCATCGAATCCCGGGCTGCAGGCGGGTGGCCGCGGCGGATGGTTCTCAGGTGGTCGCAGAGTGCGGCCGGTGGCGCGGCGTCGCGGGTGGCGACTGTGGCCGGAGGAGGGCGGGTAAGCCCGGGTCGATTATAGGAAGGGGCCCCGGCCGGGACTACTAGGCCTTTGGCGTAAGTCCGGCGCGCCAGGCGAGCACACGCTGTACGCGGTTGTCGCCGGACTGGAGGATTTCCAGGCGGTACGGGCCGACCTTCAGGCACACGCTTGAGTCGGGAATCTGCTCCAGGGCTTCGGTGATCAGGCCGTTGAGGGTCTTCGGCCCGTCGCAAGGGAGGTGCCAGCCGAGCACCCGATTCAGTTCGCGCAGATGAAGCGCACCGTCGAGCTCGTAGTGGCCGTCATCGCGCGATTGGATGCCGGGATTGGGAGCGAAGTCTTCCAGGCTGCCGAACTCGCCCACCAGCTCCTGGAAGATGTCTTCCAGGCTGACCAGGCCCACCACATCGCCGTACTCGTCGACCACGATGCCGAGGCGGCGCTTCTGCTTCTGGAAGTTCACCAGCTGCGTCAGCAATGGCGTGCTTTCCGGCACGAAGTAGGTTTCCCGGCTGACTGCCAGCAGCGATTCGGCGCTGGGCCTGCCCTCCGCCAGCAGGCGCGGTAGCTGGCGCAGGTGGAGGATGCCTTCGATCTGGTTGATGTCTTCGCGATACAGCGGCAGGCGAGTGTGGGTGGCGTTCTGCAGTTGGGCGATGAGCTCGTCTTGCGACGTGTCCAGGTCGATCCCCTGGATTTCGCTTCGGGGAATCATGATGGAACTGATACTGACCCGTTGCAGTGCATCGGTCACAGCAACCGGCAACCGCGATTGCGGCTGGATCTCCACGCCATGGCGGCGGCGTGTCGTCAGCCATGCGACCAGCGCGCCGGCTACCAGGGAGAGAGTGATTCCGAGGAGGAGGCCGGCGAGCAGTCCGTGCATGGGATAGTCAGACGTGAAGGATGAATTCGCGGACCAGCTTGCTGCCGAAATACGCCAGCATCAGCAGGCAGAAGCCCGCAAGGGTCCACCGTATGGCCTTGTGCCCGCGCCAGCCGAGCTGGTGGCGGCCCCACAGCAACACCCCGAACACGACCCAGGCGATGCAGGAAAGGATGGTCTTGTGCGCCAGGTGCTGGGCGAACAGGTTGTCCACGAACACCCAACCGGAGATCAGCGACAGCGACAGCAGGCACCAGCCGGCCCACAGGAAGCCGAACAGCAGGCTTTCCATGGTTTGCAGGGCAGGGAAGTTCTTTATCAGTCCGGAAGGATGCTTGTGCTTGAGCTGGTGGTCCTGCAGCAGCAACAGCAGCGCCTGGAACACCGCCATGGTCAGAAGGCCGTAGGCCAGGATGGACAGCAGGATATGCGCAAGGATGCCCGGCTCTTCATTGATGGCCTGGGACGTGCCGCCCGGCACCAGTACCGCCGCCAGCACCGTCAGGGTGCCAAGAGGCAGCAGCAGGAGCAGCAGGTTCTCGATGGGAATCCGCGCGACCGCCACGATGGTCAGCAGAATCACCGCTGCGGCGATCAGGCTGGCGGCATTGAAGAAGTCCAGGTAGAGCCCGGCAGGGGTTATCAACTGGAGGAAAAGTGCAGTGCAATGGGCGAGCAGGGCCAGGCCGCTGCCGAGGATCAGCAGACGTTTGTCCGGCGTAGTGCGCTGGCTGAGGCGAAAGCCGTGGTAGCCAGTGGTGCCCATATAGAGGAATGCAGCCAGGAGGCTGGGCAGCAGAGGGTGCATAAGTCCTTGTAAGGCAAGCCCGAAAGGCAGTGAGTGTGGCATACAAGGCTTGACGGTGAAAGACCGCTGGCGGTGTCGGCGGCGCCGACTCTTCGTTATACTCCGCCGCCTGCAGCAAGCTCAGCCGGGGCCCATGAGAGCCCGAAAGGAACGCGCATGTTTGAAAACCTAACCGACCGCCTCTCACAGACGCTGCGCCATGTCACCGGCAAGGCCAAGCTGACCGAGGACAACATCAAGGACACCCTGCGTGAAGTGCGCATGGCCCTGCTCGAGGCCGACGTCGCCCTCCCGGTGGTGAAGGACTTCGTCGCCAAGATCAAGGATCGGGCGGTCGGTACCGAGGTTTCCAAGAGCCTGACCCCGGGCCAGGCCTTCGTGAAGATCGTCCAGGCTGAACTGGTGGAGCTGATGGGCGCCGCCAACGAAGACCTGGCGCTTAACGCCGCGCCGCCGGCGGTGATCCTGATGGCCGGCCTGCAGGGCGCGGGCAAGACCACCACGGTCGGCAAGCTGGCGCGCTTCCTCAAAGAGCGCAAGAAGAAGTCGGTGCTGGTGGTTTCCGCGGACGTCTACCGCCCGGCGGCCATCAAGCAGCTGGAAACCCTGGCCAACGACATTGGCGTCACCTTCTTCCCGTCCGAAACCAGCCAGAAGCCGGTGGCCATCGCGCAAGCGGCAATTCAGGAAGCGAAGCTGAAGTTCATCGACGTCGTCATCGTCGACACCGCGGGTCGTCTGCACGTCGATACCGAGATGATGGATGAGATCAAGCAGGTCCATGCCGCCATCAAACCGGTGGAAACCCTGTTCGTCGTTGACGCCATGACTGGTCAGGATGCCGCCAATACTGCCAAGGCCTTCAACGATGCCCTGCCGCTGACCGGCGTGGTACTGACCAAGGTCGACGGCGACGCCCGTGGTGGTGCCGCGCTTTCCGTGCGCGCGATCACTGGCAAGCCAATCAAATTCCTCGGCATGGGCGAGAAGACCGAAGCCCTTGACCCCTTCCACCCGGATCGTGTCGCTTCGCGCATCCTCGGCATGGGTGACGTGCTTAGCCTGATCGAGCAGGCCGAGCAGAACATGGATCGCGAGAAGGCCGAGAAGCTCGCGAAGAAGATCAAGAAGGGCAAGGGCTTCGACCTCGAAGACTTCCGAGACCAACTGCAACAGATGAAGAACATGGGCGGTCTCGGCGGTCTGATGGACAAGCTGCCCATGCTCGGTGGCGTCAACCTGGCGCAGATGGGCAACGCGCAGAACGCCGCAGAAAAGCAGTTCAAGCAGATGGAAGCGATCATCAATTCCATGACCCCTGCAGAGCGTCGCGATCCCGATGTGATCAGCGGCTCGCGCAAGCGCCGCATTGCGCTGGGCTCCGGCACCCAGGTGCAGGACGTCGGTCGCCTCATCAAACAGCACAAGCAGATGCAGAAAATGATGAAGAAGGTCACCGCCAAAGGCGGCATGGCCAAGATGATGCGCGGCATGGGCAGCATGTTCCCCGGTGGCATGCCGAAGATGTGAGCCCTGGCCGCCGATCGGTGGCCGCCAAAAAGAGATTTGCAATCGGCCGCATAATCCTTAGAATATGCGGCCTTTCGGGCCCATGGCCCATGTGTGTGCACAGCTTGAAAAGCACCGACTATAGGAACGAAGTTCAATGGTAACCATCCGTCTTGCCCGTGGCGGCTCCAAGAAGCGCCCCTTCTACCACCTGACCGTGACCAACAGCCGCAATGCGCGCGACGGTCGCTTCGTTGAGCGCGTTGGCTTCTTCAACCCGGTTGCCCAGGGTGCAGAAGTCAAGCTCTCCGTAAATCAGGAGCGCGTCAGCTACTGGCTGAGCCAGGGCGCCCAGCCGTCTGAGCGTGTTGCTCAGCTGCTGAAGGAAGCTGCCAAGGCTGCTGCCTAAGCATCTTTATGAGCACGACGCCGGCTCCCGCCGATGAACTGATCGTTCTCGGCAAGATTTTCTCGGTGCATGGCGTACGTGGCGAGGTGAAGGTCTACTCCTTCACCGATCCGCTGGATAACGTGCTCGATTACCGCCGTTGGACGCTCAAGCGTGACAACGAGGTAAAGCAGGTCGAAGTCGCCAGCGGACGTGTGCACGGCAAGGTCCTGGTAGTAAGGCTGAAAGGGTTGGACGACCGCGAGGTTGCACGAACCTACGCAGGTTTCGAAGTCTGCGTTCCCGTCAGCGAACTGCCGGAACTCGACGATGACGAGTTCTACTGGCACCAGTTGGAAGGTCTCAATGTGATCAACCAGGACGAGCAACTGCTCGGCCGAATCGATCACCTCCTCGAGACCGGTGCCAACGATGTGATGGTGGTCAAGCCCTGTGCTGGCAGCCTCGATGATCGTGAACGCCTGCTGCCCTATACGGACCAGTGCGTGCTCTCGATTGATCTGGACGCCGGCGAGATGCGGGTGGATTGGGACGTTGATTTCTGAGGGCCTGACATGAAAAGCATGCAGGTCGAAGTCATCAGCATCTTTCCCGAGATGTTCGCTGCCATCAGCGAGTACGGCATTACCAGTCGTGCGGTGAAGCAAGGGCTGCTCAAGCTCAATTGCTGGAATCCGCGGAGCTTCACCGAAGACCGCCACCAGACGGTGGATGATCGGCCGTTCGGCGGTGGCCCCGGCATGGTGATGAAGATACAGCCCCTGGAACGGGCCCTGGCAGCAGCCAAGGCCGCGACGGGGGAGAAGGCGAAGGTGATCTACCTCTCGCCGCAAGGGCGTCAGCTGAAGCAGGCGGCCGTGCGCGAGCTGGCGAACGAGGAAACATTGATCCTCATCGCCGGTCGTTACGAAGGCATCGACGAACGCTTCATTGAAGAGCACGTCGATGAGGAATGGTCGATTGGCGACTACGTCCTGTCCGGCGGTGAGCTGCCGGCCATGGTGCTGATCGATGCGGTGACGCGGTTGCTGCCCGGTGCGTTGGGCCACGCGGACTCCGCCGAGGAGGACTCGTTTACGGACGGCCTGCTCGATTGCCCGCATTACACCCGACCGGAGATGTATGCAGGCAAGCGTGTTCCCGAGGTGCTGCTCAGCGGCAACCACGAACACATCCGGCGATGGCGTTTGCAGCAGGCGCTTGGGCGCACCTGGGAACGTCGGGCCGATCTTCTGGATTGCCGCTCGCTTTCTGGAGAAGAGAAAAAGCTGCTGGAGGAATATGTCCGCCAGCGGAACGATAGTTAACGTATCGATGGCACGCCCAGAAGGCCTGCCTTAGGAGCATAGCGATGACCAACAAAATCATTCAGCAGATCGAAGCTGAACAAATGAACAAAGAGATTCCGGCTTTCGCCCCGGGCGACACCGTAATCGTTCAAGTGAAAGTGAAGGAAGGCGACCGTGCGCGTCTGCAGGCCTTCGAAGGTGTGGTCATCGCCAAGCGTAACCGCGGCCTGAACAGCGCTTTCACCGTACGCAAGATCTCCAACGGCGTAGGCGTTGAGCGTACCTTCCAGACCTACTCCCCGCTGGTCGACAGCCTGAGCGTCAAGCGCCGCGGTGACGTGCGCAAGGCCAAGCTGTACTACCTCCGCGACCTGTCCGGCAAGGCAGCTCGTATCAAGGAGAAGCTGGTCTAATCGCCAGAGTTTCTCGAAAAACCCGCCCAGGTTCGCCTCGGCGGGTTTTTTCTTGCCTGTGTGCAAGGGATAATCCGTGCCCCGCTGGCAGCGCCAGCCAGGAAGATTCCTGCCTACCAGGTAGCGCATAGAAGAATCACAAGAGTCGCCGCACGAGTGGCAGCCACATGGGTTCGATTCAGGTAGTAGTGGCATGACCCCGAGAGAGCAAGAGATAGCCCGCCGGACCGAACTGTCCGAGAGCCGGGTGACCAAGGCGGTGTTTCCGCCCAGCACCAACCATCACAACACCCTGTTCGGCGGTACCGCCCTGGCCTGGATGGACGAAGTTTCCTTCATCACCGCCACGCGCTTTTGCCGCCTGCCGCTGGTGACGGTGTCCAGCGACCGCATCGACTTCAAGCACCCGATCCCGGCAGGTTCCATCGTCGAACTGGTGGGACGCGTCGTGAAGGTGGGCAATACCAGTCTCAAGGTGGAGGTCGAGGTGTTCGTCGAGGACATGTACTGCGCCACTCGCGAGAAGGCCATCACCGGCCTGTTCAGCTTCGTCGCCATCGACGGGGAGAAGCGACCGGTGCAGGTTCTGCCGGACCATCCGCGGACCGCCAGCGCCGCATGAATGCAAAAGGCACCCGTCGGGTGCCTTTCTCGTATCCCGCCTGGTTCAGTTCCGCATGCTGATCTTCAGGGATGCCTGCGACAGATCGATGTTGTTCAGGGTCAGGCTGCCGAAACTCTGGTCCCGTGGTGCGCCGGCCACACGGATATTCTCGAAGCGCAACTCGCCGATCGAACTGGGCAGGCGCAGGTTCACCGAACCATCCGGGTTGACCACCGAGGTCATCTTGCTGGTGTCGTAGGCCACATCCTTCATCGAGGTCTCTGCGTCCAGGCCGTCCAGCACTGGCATCACCAGCCGCGCCAATTGCTTCACTGCACCCAACCCATCGCCCTGCTCCGCTTGCAGGAAAAGGCCCTGCAGAACGTCGTCCAGGCCCTGGGCGCTGACATTGCTCATCTCCAGGTCGCTCAGCGGACGCAGGCCCTGCGGGGTCTCCTGGCGGCTGATACTGGCCGGCGGCTGCAGGCGCTGGATATCGGCGCTGGCCATCTGGAAGGGGCTCATCAACGCAGCCACAAGGGTAGCTGCCAGACGCAGATTGCTCTGTTTCTTCAGGGCCTTGGTCAGTTGCTTCTGGGTTAGCAGGCCTTGCGCTATCAGTACTTCACCCAGCCGCATCTTGCAGGTGAGTTGCATCTTGATTGCGGCATCCAGCTGCTGGGAGTTGATTAGACCCTTGTTGATGAGGATCTGCCCCAGGCGGGAGTTCATTTGGTTGGCCATGGTCCGGTACCGGCGGTGGGTGATAGCAAGATGAAATCATCCACGGCCAGCCCAATCCTGTCACCAGACTAAGGATAGGCTGGCCATGCCGCCCGTCAGTGTGTTTGCGCCAGAGTGCGATCAGCGGTAACACCGGGTTGCGCTTCGGTTTCGATCAGGGACACGAGGGTCCAGTCCTTCTCGGGTACGAAGTCCGTCGGGTTGCCGATCAGGTGCACCCAGCCCCGTGGGTCTTGTGCCAGCAGCAGGGTCGCGCGGTTACCGTGCAATGCCTGGTATTCCTCCCAGCCGAAGGCGGCGGTCAGCGTAGTGGTCCGAACGTCGGCGCCCTTGGCCAAGTAGCTGGCGAATTGCGGAAAGGTCAGTGGCTGGTTGCCCAGCGGTCGGCCCCGGACCGTTTCACCGGCACGGTGCTTCTCGCTGCGTCGACTTTCATGGCCGCTGGGCAGGGTGAAGCGACGCTGGGCACTGAAGTCATGACGGAAATGCATGCAGGCCAGGGCATTGAGTTCACTGGAAGGTGATAGGGCCAGCAGATGGCCGAGGCCCACCAGGTCGAGGTGCGCTTCGGCGTGTTGCGATGTGGGATTGCCGAAGTAGGTGGGTAGGTTGTCCATGCGCGCGGCACGAATGTTTTCCCAGCTGGAGTCGGTTAGCAGCACACGGCTGCCCAGGTTCTGCAGCGCCTTGCCGACCTCCCGGGCCACAGGATTGGCGCCGATGATGAGAAAGCCCGAGGGGGCAGGTTCGGCAACCTTCAGGAGTCGAGCCAGCGGACGCGCGGTGGCGCTTTGCAGTACCACGGTGCCGATGATCACCAGGAAGGTCAGAGGGACCAGCAGTTGCGCTTGCTCGTGGCCAGCCTCGATCAGACGTAGGGAGAAAATCGCCGACACCGCCGCCGCGACTATCCCGCGCGGAGCGATCCACGCCAGCAGCGCCCGCTCGCGCCAATTGAGGCTGGATCCCCAAGTACTGACTGCGACGTTCAGCGGTCGTGCGATGAACTGGATCACTGCCAGTAACAGCAGAGTCGCCGGCCCCATGGCGATAAGGGCGGCGAAGTCCATGCGCGCGGCAAGGAGGATGAACAGTCCTGAAATCAGCAGCACGCTGAGGTTTTCCTTGAAGTGCAGGATCTGCCGTACATCCACGCCACGCATGTTGGCCAGCCCCATGCCCATCACGGTCACCGCCAGCAGCCCGGACTCATGCACCAGTAGGTTGGCAATGATGAACACCCCGAGTACCGCCGCCAGGGCTGCAAGGTTCTGCAGGTACTCCGGCAGCCAATGGCGCCGCATGACCACGCCGAACAGCCAGCCTCCAACAGCCCCCAGCAGGCAGCCACAGGCGATAACACTGGTAAAAGTAGAGAGGCTCGCGATCCAGCCGCCGTCGTCGCGGCTGACGATGAAGCTGAACACCACTACCGCCAGCAGCGCTCCGATGGGGTCGATGACGATGCCTTCCCAGCGCAGGATGTTGGCGATCGACGAGCGCGGTCGCACGACGCGCAGCATCGGAACAATCACAGTGGGACCGGTGACCAGGGTCAGGGTGCCGAACAGCAGCGCCAGTTCCCAGGAGAAATCCAGCAGCCAGTGCGTGGCGATCGCGATCACCGCCCATGTCAGAAGCGCGCCGACAGTCACCATTCGCCGCACCACGCTGCCGATTTCGCGCCATTCGGAGACGTGCAGGGTGAGGCTGCCCTCGAAGAGGATCAGTGCCACCGACAGGGAAATCAGCGGGAACAACAGCGGGCCGAACAGCGCCTCGGGGTCCAGTAGGCCGGTCACCGGTCCGCTGAGTATGCCGGCCACCAATAGGAAGAGGATCGCCGGCAGACGCAGGCGCCATGCCAGCCACTGGCTGAACAGCGCAGCCGCGCCTATACCGCCCAGGCCCAGCAAGATGTGGTGTTCGCTCATTGGAAGTCCTTGTCGGGGATGAATCGTATACAGCGCTATGAAAGACTAGCGTTTCGTACAGTCAAGGCCGCCATTCATGCCCGCGCTAGACCATCCCCTGATCGACCGTTTCCTCGATGCCCTCTGGCTGGAGAAGGGACTTTCCGAACACACCCGCTCGGCTTATCGCAGCGACCTCGCGCACTTCAACAGCTGGCTGGACGATCGCGGTCTGGCGCTGGATAAAGCCGGACGCGATCTCATCCTCGATCACCTCGCCTGGCGTTTGGAACAGGGCTACAAGGCACGCTCCACCGCTCGGTTTCTCTCCGGCCTGCGCGGTTTCTACCGTTTCCTGCTGCGGGAGAACCTGATCATCGAGGACCCGACCCTGCAGATAGACTTGCCACAGCTGGGGCGACCGTTGCCCAAGTCGCTTTCCGAGGCCGATGTGGAGGCGCTGCTGGAGGCGCCGGAGCTCGACGATCCCATCGGCATGCGCGACCGCGCCATGCTCGAAGTGCTCTACGCCTGCGGCCTGCGCGTGACCGAACTGGTTAGCCTGACCCTGGAGCAGGTCAACCTGCGCCAAGGCGTACTCAAGGTCTTCGGCAAGGGCAGCAAGGAGCGTCTGGTGCCCCTGGGCGAAGAAGCAATTGCCTGGATCGAACGCTACCAGCGCGAAGCGCGGCCCTTCCTGCTCGACGGCAAGCCCAGCGACGTGCTCTTCCCCAGCCTGCGTGGCGAGCAGATGACCCGCCAGACTTTCTGGCACCGCATCAAGCACCAGGCCCGGGTGGCCGGTATCGGCAAGTCGTTGTCGCCGCACACCTTGCGCCATGCCTTCGCCACTCACTTGCTCAATCACGGCGCTGACCTGCGCGTGGTGCAGATGCTACTTGGCCACAGCGACCTGTCCACCACCCAGATCTATACCCACATCGCCCGTGCCCGACTGCAGGAACTGCACGCCCGCCACCACCCGAGGGGGTGAGCCGGATCAGGCGACGCATGCGTCGCCCCGGCGAACGACCGGCCATGGATGGCCGGGCTGGGGTTGAACCGGGCAAAAGGGCGACGACAGGGGTGTCATGCACAAGCGCTGGACCTCGCGCATGCGTCGCCCCGGCGAACGACCGGCCATGGATGGCCGGGCCGGGGTTGAACCGGGCAAAAGGGCGACGACAGGGATGTCATGTACAAGCGCTGGACCTCGCGCATGCGTCGCCCCGGCGAACGACCGGCCTACGCAGCACCAGCCAGCAGCCTACGCAATCCGCCGGGCGTCAGACGACTGCGTGTTGGGCCTTCTGTGGTAGGCTTGAGCGGTTTCCGTACGTCCGCCGCTCGACAGGAGTACCCATGCGCGTGACCCGTCTTATCGCCGGCCTGGCCCTCGGCCTCGCCAGCACCATCAGCCTCGCCGACGATCCGGACCAGGCCATCCGCAAGACCCTCGATGCCCTGGAACTTGGACTGCCCATCGAATCCATCGGTGAAAGCCCGATGAACGGCATCTACCAGGTGCAACTCAAGGGCGGTCGCATGCTCTACACCAGCGCCGACGGCCAGTACCTGATGCAGGGCTACCTGTATCACGTGCAGAACGGCAAGCCGGTGAACCTCACCGAGCAGGCCGAGAGCCGCTCCATCGCCAAGGAAATCAACGCCATCCCTGCTGGCGAGATGGTGGTGTTCTCGCCCAAGGAGCCGGCCAAGGCGCATATCACCGTGTTCACCGACACCGACTGCGGCTACTGCCAGAAGCTGCACAGCGAAGTGCCGGAGCTGAACCGTCGCGGGATCGAAGTGCGCTACGTCGCCTTCCCGCGCCAGGGCATCGGCAGCCATGGCTACAACAGCCTGGTCAGCGTCTGGTGCAGCAAGGACCGCCAAGCTGCCATGAACACGGCCAAGTCCCGCGAAGAACTTCCGGCTGCGACCTGCGATAACCCGGTGGCCAAGCAGTTCGAACTGGGCCAGATGATCGGCGTCAACGGCACCCCGGCCATCGTGCTCGGCAACGGCCAGATGATTCCGGGATACCAGCCGGCTCCGCAGCTGGCCAAACTGGCCCTGGAAGCCAAGTAATCCGGGCGCCCAGCTTGATTGACCAATAAACAGCCGCTTCGTAAAGTGCGGCTCTTTTCCTCGGCCGGGGTACACCCGGCCGTTTTCGCAGTGATGATGGGGAGTTCAGCGTGAAGCCGGTAAAAGTAGGCATCTGTGGCCTTGGGACCGTCGGTGGCGGCACCTTCAACGTACTCAAACGCAACGCCGAGGAAATTGCCCGCCGTGCCGGGCGTGGAATCGAAGTTGCCCAGATTGCCGCTCGTCGCCCCAACCCGAAGTGTGAAACCGGCGCCACCCCCATCACCGCCGATATCTTCGACGTGGCCAACAACCCGGAAATCGACATCGTCATCGAGCTGATCGGTGGCTACACCCTGGCCCGTGAGCTCGTAATGAAGGCCATCGAGAATGGCAAGCACGTGGTCACCGCCAACAAGGCGCTGATCGCCGTGCACGGCAACGAAATCTTTGCCAAAGCGCGCGAGAAGGGTGTCATGGTCGCCTTCGAGGCTGCCGTTGCCGGCGGCATCCCGGTGATCAAGGCGATCCGCGAAGGACTCGCTGCCAACCGCATCAACTGGCTGGCCGGCATCATCAACGGCACCGGCAACTTCATCCTCACCGAAATGCGTGAGAAGGGCCGCGCCTTTGAGGACGTGCTGAAGGAAGCCCAGGCGCTGGGTTACGCAGAAGCCGACCCGACCTTCGACGTCGAAGGCATCGACGCCGCTCACAAGCTGACCATCCTTGCATCCATTGCCTTCGGCATCCCGCTTCAGTTCGACAAGGCCTACACCGAAGGCATCTCGAAGCTGACCAGCGCCGACGTCAACTACGCCGAGGCCCTGGGCTACCGGATCAAACACCTGGGTGTGGCACGTCGCACCGATAGCGGCTTCGAGCTGCGCGTGCATCCGACCCTGATTCCGGCCGACCGCCTGATCGCGAACGTCAATGGCGTGATGAACGCTGTGATGGTCAATGGCGACGCCGCCGGCAGCACCCTTTACTACGGCGCTGGCGCTGGCATGGAGGCCACTGCCTCTGCCGTGGTCGCCGACGTGGTGGACGTGGTCCGCGCGCTGACCACCGACCCGGAAAACCATGTGCCGCACCTGGCGTTCCAGCCGGACTCCCTGTCCGACCACCCGATCCTGCCGATCGAAGCCTGCGAGAGCGCCTACTACCTGCGCATTCAGGCCAAGGATCATCCGGGCGTGCTGGCACAGGTCGCGACCATCCTGTCGGAGCGCGGCATCAACATCGAATCCATCATGCAGAAAGAAGTCGAAGAGCAGGACGGCCTGGTGCCGATGATCCTGGTTACCCACCGGGTCGTCGAGGCGCGCGTCAACGACGCCATCGCCGCGCTGGAAGCTCTGGAAGACGTGGTAGGCAGCGTAGTGCGCATCCGCGTCGAGCAACTGAACTAAGCAGCCACCGGGCGCTGGTGCCGCCGCGAGGGGCGATCCCCCGGAGCGACGCACCAGCCCCGGCCGCTCGAAACCAAGGTTTTAAGACATGCGCTATATCAGTACCCGCGGCCAGGCTCCGGCCCTGAACTTCGAAGACGTGCTGCTGGCTGGCCTGGCCAGTGACGGCGGCCTCTACGTACCGGAAAACCTGCCGCGCTTCACCCAGGAAGAAATCGCCTCCTGGGCCGGCCTGCCGTACCACGAACTGGCCTTCCGCGTGATGCGCCCCTTTGTTGCCGGCTGCATCAATGACGCCGACTTCAAGAAGATCCTCGAGGAAACCTACGGCGTCTTCGCCCACAACGCCGTGGCGCCGCTGCGCCAGCTGAATGGCAATGAGTGGGTGCTCGAGCTGTTCCATGGTCCGACCCTGGCGTTCAAGGACTTCGCCCTGCAACTGCTGGGTCGCCTGCTCGACCACGTGCTGAGCAAGCGCGGCGAGCGTGTGGTGATCATGGGCGCCACCTCGGGCGACACCGGATCGGCTGCGATCGAAGGCTGCAAAGCCTGCAAACACGTCGATATCTTCATCATGCACCCGCACAATCGCGTGTCCGAAGTGCAGCGCCGCCAGATGACCACCATCCTCGGCGACAACATCCATAACATCGCGGTCGAGGGCAACTTCGACGACTGCCAGGAGATGGTCAAGGCGAGCTTCGCCGACCAGGGCTTCCTCAAGGGTACTCGCCTGGTCGCGGTCAACTCGATCAACTGGGCGCGGATCATGGCCCAGATCGTCTACTACTTCCACGCAGCCCTGCAGCTGGGTGGCCCGGCGCGCTCCGTGGCGTTCTCCGTGCCCACCGGCAACTTCGGCGACATCTTCGCCGGCTACCTGGCGCGCAACATGGGCCTGCCGATCAGCCAACTGATCGTCGCCACCAACCGCAACGACATCCTGCACCGCTTCATGAGCGGCAACCAGTACGTCAAGGACACCCTGCACCCGACCCTGTCGCCGTCGATGGACATCATGGTGTCGTCCAACTTCGAGCGCCTTCTGTTCGACCTGCACGGTCGCAACGGCGTCGCCATCGCCAGCCTGATGGATACCTTCAAGCAGGGCGGCGGCTTCAGCGTCGAGGAAGACCGCTGGACCGAAGCGCGCAAGCTGTTCGACTCTCTGGCCGTGGATGACGCAGCTACCTGCGAAACCATCGCCGAGGTGTACAAGGAGTGCGGCGAGCTGCTGGACCCGCACACCGCGATCGGCGTTCGCGCTGCCCGCGAGTGCCGCCGCAGCCTGGCCACCCCGATGGTCACCCTGGGTACCGCTCATCCGGTCAAATTCCCGGAAGCGGTGGAAAAGGCTGGCGTTGGCCAGGTCCCGGCCCTGCCGCCGCACCTCGCCGACCTGTTCCAGCGCGAGGAACGCTGCACCGTGCTGCCGAACGACCTGAAGCAGATCCAGGCCTTCGTCAGCCAGCATGGCAACCGCGGCAAGCCGCTGTAATCCAGGCGCCAGAACGAAAAGGCCGGCTCCCGAAAGGGGCCGGCCTTTTTTATGGCAGCCATTGCGTCGAGACCTCGTAGGGGCGAACTCATTCGCCAAGGGATGTGCAGCATCCCCCTTAGGTATCGCGGGGCAACTCTTCGACCTGCTTGGCGAATGAATTCGCCCCTACAGGAAAATCGGCTCTGTTCCAGCGGCGATCAGATCGCCCCATTTCCCTTCAGCGCCGTAACCTGCTCGGCGTTGTAACCCAGGGCGGCCAGCACCTCTGCGTTGTGCTCTCCAAGTTCCGGACCGATCCATTCGGTCGAACCGGGCGTGTCGGAGAGCTTGGGGACGATGCCCGGCATCTTGAATGGCTTGCCATCCGGCAGCTTTGCCGAGAGGAACATTTCCCGGGCGAGGAACTGCGGGTCGGCGAACATGTCTTCGGCAGAGAAGATGCGGCTGGCCGGCACTTCGGCGCGGTTCAGCACGGCCAGCACCTCGTCCAGCGGCAGCGAGCCCACCCAGCGGTCGATCACCCCATAGAGTTCTTCGCGACGTGCGTCGCGACCGTCGTTGCTGGCCAGGGTCGGATCGTTGGCCAGGTCCTCGCGGCCGATGGCCAGCATGAAGCGTTTGAAGATGGCATCGCCGTTGGCGCCGATCTGTACGTGACGGCCATCGGCGGCGGTGTGGATAGAGGAGGGGGTGATGCCGGGCATGATGTTGCCGGTGCGTTCGCGAATGAAACCGAACACGTCGAACTCCGGCACCATGCTTTCCATCATGGCGAATACCGCTTCGTAGAGCGCCACGTCCACTACCTGGCCCAGGCCGCCATTCACCTCGCGGTGGCGCAGCGCCATGAGCGCGCCGATCACGCCCCACAGGGCGGCGATGGAGTCGCCGATGGAGATGCCGGTGCGCACCGGCGGGCGATCCTCGAAACCGGTGATGTAACGCAGGCCACCCATGGACTCACCCACCGCGCCGAAGCCCGGTTGGTCCTTGTAGGGGCCGCTCTGGCCGAAGCCGGATAGCCGTACCATCACCAGCTTGGGGTTAAGGGCATGAATCACGTCCCAGCCCAGGCCCAGCTTCTCCAGCACGCCGGGGCGGAAGTTCTCGATCAGGATGTCCGCTTCGGTCAACAGCTTCTTGAGGATGTCCCGGCCATCGGGGTGTTTCAGGTTCAGCGTCAGCGACTTCTTGTTGCGCGCCTGTACGAACCACCAGAGCGACGTGCCTTCGTACAGCTTGCGCCACTTGCGCAGTGGGTCGCCGCCATCGGGGGATTCGATCTTGATGACTTCGGCGCCGAACTCCGCGCACAGGCGCGAGGCGAAGGGACCGGCGATCAGCGTGCCGAGCTCGATTACTTTGAGGCCGGCGAGTGGTTTGGCGGGGGCGTTCATCGGGATGTCCATGGGCCAGGCAATGGCGGCGACTCTACTCCCTTGGAGGTTGTTGCGAACAGCCTGGATTGTCGCTGGCGCGCCATTCCCGGGCGACTTAAAGTTCTTGGCAGGCCCCCGATTCGAACGCGTCGACGACCATGCCAGATCGCCTTGCCAGCCGCAGCCACTTGTCGCCCGGAACGTATCGGGAGGAGGGTGCATGCAACTGAATGTCCCCACGCTGGTGCTTGTGGATATCTATGTCCTCGCCCTGGTCGGCCTGCTCATGCTGCACGCCTGGCGTCGTGGTCGTCGCGAACCGACGCTCGGTTACCTCGCCGCCATGCTGCTGCTCGGTGCCCTGGGCACGGTGCTGGGCAGCCTGCGCGGCATGGGCATGGACTTCGTTCCGCTGGTGCTGGGCAATGTGGTGCTTCATTTCTGCGCGGCCATGAACTGGACCGCCATGCGTGTGTTCGCCGGGCGCCAGCCGCACCTGTTGGGTATCTGCGCCGGCTCGCTGGTCTGGATGCTGCTCTGTCTAAACCCGGCGTTCTACGAATCCCTTACCGTGCGCATTGCGGTCAGCTCGCTGATCACAGTCTGTTACTGCGGGCTGAGCGCCCATGAGCTGTGGCGCAGTCGCCAGTCGCTGGAAGTGGCCTACATGCCTGCTTTGGTACTGACCCTCTTCCACATGGTTTTCTACAGCGCGCGCATTGTGATCGATCGCGGCATGCCGTTCGATGCAGCCATGGCCAGCAGCGGCCAGGGCACCAGTTTCTTCTCCCTGCTGGTGTTCGAGACCCTGCTGTACGCCATCGGCATTGCCTTCGTCACCCTCGCGATGGTCAAGGAACGCGCCGAACTGAAGTTTCGCGCTGCCGCCTATTGCGACCCGCTTACAGGGGTCGGCAACCGGCGCGCCTTCATGACCACTGGGGAATACCTGCTGGAAAGTTGTGAGCACCGGCGCGAACCGGTTGCACTACTGCTCTGCGACCTCGACCACTTCAAGCGGCTGAATGACAGCTACGGCCATGCTGCCGGCGACGAGGCCCTGGTCGCGTTCACCCGTATTGCCGTCGGCAGCATGCGCAAGCAGGACGTCTTCGGCCGCATCGGGGGCGAAGAATTCGCCTGCCTGCTGGCCGATGCCGACGACGAAGCCGGTGCCCAGGTGGCCGAGCGCATCCGCCGCGAGTTCGCCGAACTGCCATTCCAAGAGCCGGGGGAGCTCAGCGTCAGCATCGGAATCGTCAGCTCCAAGGAAGCAGGTTACGACCTGTTCCGCCTGCTCTCGATGGCCGACGACGCCCTCTACGCGGCGAAAGACAAGGGGCGCAACCGCATCCAGCGCTACCCCGCCGATTAGCTGGAAGCCCCAGCCAAGGCAATGGAATCAGGGTAGACTTGCGCCCCTCCGCGAATCACCAAGAAGCCCGTCATGGCCCTCCAAGCGACCCCCTACAAAGTCGAACTCAACCTCACTGACCTGGATCGCAGCGTCTACGAGAACCTGCGTTTCACCGTCGCCAAGCACCCCTCGGAAACCGAGGAACGCCTGGCCGTGCGGTTGATCGCCTACGCGCTGTGGTACCACGAGCAGCTGGCTTTCGGCCGTGGCCTGTCGGACGTAGACGAGCCGGCTTTGTGGGAAAAGAGCCTGGATGACCGCGTCCTGCACTGGATCGAGGTGGGGCAGCCGGACGCCGAGCGCATCACCTGGTGCTCGCGCCGCACCGAGCGCTTCAGCCTGGTGGCCTATGGCAACCTGCGCGTCTGGCAGACCAAGGTCCTGGACGGCGTGCGCAGCCTGAAAAACATCAATGTCGTCGCCGTCGGCCAGCAAGCCCTGGAAGAACTGGCCCGCGACCTCCCGCGCTCGATCAGCTGGAGCGTGATGATCAGCGACGGCGAGCTGTTCGTCACCGATGAGCGCGGCCAGCACGAAGTTCCCTTGGAGTGGCTGGCCGGGGAGCGCTGATCGGAAATCCGGAAGATTTCCGGGGCAGGGCGCCAAGCCCTCGCCCCAAGGCCCTTTCCCGGGAGGGAGAGGGGAAGTCGATTCAAAGATTGGACCTTTCATGCGTATCGAACACCGCGTCCTACCCGATGTCCTGCCTGACCTGGGCGAGCTGCCCCCGCTGCTGACCCGCCTCTACGCTGCCCGTGGCGTACAGTCCGTGGCGGAGCTGGACAAGAGCCTGGCGCGGTTGATTCCTTACCAGCAGCTCAAGGGCATCGACGCTGCGGTGGAACTGCTGGTCGAGGCCCTGGAAAAGCGCCAGCGCATCCTTTATGTCGGCGACTTCGATGCCGACGGTGCGACTGCCAGCAGCGTTGGCGTACTCGGCCTGCGCATGCTCGGTGCCTTCCATGTCGATTACCTGGTCCCCAACCGCTTCGAGTACGGCTACGGCCTGACGCCAGAAATAGTTGCCGTTGCCCTGACCCGCCAGCCGGACCTGCTGGTGACGGTGGATAACGGCATTTCCAGTGTCGAAGGCGTGGCAGCCGCAAAGGCTGCGGGGCTCAAGGTGCTGGTCACCGACCACCACCTGCCGGGGCCGGAATTGCCCGCGGCGGACGCCATCGTCAATCCCAACCAGCCTGGCTGCGACTTCCCGAGCAAGTCTCTGGCCGGCGTCGGCGTGATCTTCTACGTGTTGATGGCGCTGCGCGCTCGCCTGCGTGAGCTGGACTGGTTCAATCGTGCCGGCCTCAAGGAACCCAACCTCGGCGACCTGCTCGACCTGGTGGCGTTGGGCAGCGTCGCCGACGTGGTGCCCCTGGACGCCAACAACCGCATCCTCGTGCACCAGGGCTTGGCGCGCATCCGCGCCGGCCGTGCCCGTGCCGGCCTCAAGGCGATCCTCGAAGTTGCCGGGCGTCCGGCAGGGCGCATCACCTCGACCGACCTCGGCTTCATCCTCGGTCCCCGCCTGAACGCTGCCGGCCGCCTGGACGACATGAGCCTGGGCATCGAATGCCTGCTTTGCGAAGACGAGGCCCTGGCCCGCGACATGGCCGTGCAACTGGACCAGCTCAACCAGGACCGCAAGGCCATCGAGCAGGGCATGCAGCGCGAGGCGCTGGCGCAACTGAAGAACCTGCCTATCGAAGACATGCCATTCGGGCTCTGCGTATTCGAGCCGGACTGGCACCAGGGCGTGATTGGCATCCTCGCCTCGCGCCTGAAGGAGCGCTACCACCGTCCGACCATTGCCTTCGCCGATGCTGGCGACGGTCTGCTCAAGGGCTCGGCACGCTCAGTGCCGGGCTTCCACATCCGTGACGCGCTGGATGCCGTCGCCGCCCGCCATCCGGGTCTGATCAGCAAGTTCGGTGGTCACGCCATGGCCGCTGGCTTGTCCCTGCCTGTGGAAAACTTTGGTGCCTTCGCTGCCGCGTTCGACGCCGAGACCCGCCGGCAGCTCGATGAAGACGACCTCACCGGCCGCCTGCTTTCCGACGGTCAACTGAGTATCGAGGAGTTCCACCTGGAGCTTGCCCGTGCCCTACGCCTGGCCGGCCCCTGGGGCCAGCACTTCCCCGAGCCGCTGTTCCATGGCGTATTCCAGATCGTCCAACAGCGCCTGGTCGGCGAGCGCCATCTGAAGCTGGTGCTGAAAAGTGAATGCGGTTCGGTGCAACTGGACGGCATCGCCTTCAACATCGACCGCGAGCAATGGCCCAACGCCAGCGTCCGCTGGGCCGAAGTGGCCTACAAGCTGGACGTCAACGAATACCGTGGCCAGGAAAGCGTGCAGCTGATGGTCGCTCACATCGCCCCGCGTTGACGCGAATGGTTGTGGGGACGAATTCATTGGCTATGCCTGCGTTTGGTGTTGCAAGCAGCTGCATTGCCCGTAGGAGTTGGCTTGCCAGCGAATGGCCCCGTATCGCTGGCAAGCCAGTTCCTACAAGCCTCTTGGCCCGCTGGTCAATCTCTCGCAACAGCTAGCGCAGACCCGCGAGGCAGACCTTCGGTCTGCTTGGCGATTGAAATCGCCCGCACTTGCTCATCCGTCACCCCGTCCGCGCAAACCTCCGATCCGGGTCTACGCTGATCCAGTCCTGCGCCCCCGAGAAAAAAATTTCGGCCTGTTGTCGATCTCGTCGATTCCCCATCGACCATTAAGCACAGTCAGCAGGCAACGGTCGCAGGCTGATGTTCATGCAACCCAACAGGAGAACAACAATGCGCTTCATGGTGATTGTCAAAGCAACCAAGGAATCGGAAGCGGGCATCATGCCCAGCACGGAACTGCTCACGGCCATGGGCCAGTACAACGAAGAGCTCGTCAACGCCGGCATCCTGCTTGCTGGTGAGGGACTGCATCCCAGTTCAAAAGGAGCGCGAGTCGTGTTCAAGGGCAAGGACCGCACTGTCATCGACGGCCCCTTTGCAGAAACCAAGGAACTGATCGCCGGCTTCTGGCTGTTCAAGGTCAATTCCCTGGAAGAGTGCGTCGAGTGGGTCAAACGCTGCCCCAACCCCATGATCTCCGAGTCCGAGATCGAAATTCGCCAGGTGTTCGAGGCCGAGGACTTCGGCGCGGAGTTCACTCCTGAGCTGCGCGAGCAGGAACAGCGCGTTTTCGAGAAAGCCCGGCAGCAGTGACCGCCATCCACCACGGACAGGAGACCATCATGAAAATCGATCCCTACCTCACGTTCGATGGCCAGTGTGGCCCCGCCTTCCAGTTCTACGCCAAGGTGCTGAACGGCACCCTGGAAGCCTTCCTGAGCTTCGCCGAAAGCCCAGCCTGCGAGGATGTGCCGGAGAACTTCCGCGACAAGATCATGCATGCCCGCCTGGCTGTGGGTGATCAGGTGATCATGGGCTCGGATTGCCCGCCTCAAGCGCCTTTCAAGGGCATCAGCGGCATCAGCGTTTCAATCAACGTCGACCGCATAGTCGAGGCCGAGCGGGTCTTCAATGCGCTGGCCGAGGGCGGTCAGGTACAGATGCCCCTGGCGCAGACTTTCTGGGCCGCGCGCTTTGGCATGCTGGTGGACCGCTTCGGAGTGCCCTGGATGATCAACTGTGAGAAGGATCATTAGTTCTCAAAAGTGACTGCGGCGCCGGGGTCTCCCCGGCGTTGTGGGCCTAAGCTTCTGGAGTCATCTGAAGCGGACGGTTCCAATGTTCCTGATCCACAGGCTGCGTGATCACGTCAGCCGTTTCCACTATCGCCGCGATTGGCTGCGCGCCGATCTCACGGCCGGCCTGTCAGTCGCCGCCGTGCAGATTCCTACGGCCATCGCCTATGCGCAGATCATCGGCTTTCCCGCTCAGGTCGGGCTCTACGCCTGCATCCTGCCGATGCTGATCTACGCTCTGGTGGGCGGCTCCCGGCAGCTTATGGTCGGGCCGGATGCCGCCACCGCAGCCATGGTGGCCGCCGCTATTACCCCGCTGGCGGCAGGCGATCCACAGCGTCTGGTACACCTGTCGATGATCGTCGCAGTGATGGTTGGCCTGCTGTCGATCGTGGCTGGCTTCATCCGCGCCGGTTTCATCGCGAGCTTCCTCTCACGGCCCATCCTCGTGGGCTACCTCAACGGTATCGGCCTCAGCCTGCTGGCTGGCCAGCTCGGCAAACTGCTGGGTTACCAGAGCGAAACCAGCGGCTTCATCGCCGGCCTGCTGGCGATGATCCGCAATCTGGCAGACACCCATCTGCCGACCCTGGCCTTGGGCGCCGCGGCGCTGCTGCTGATGATCGTCCTGCCGCGGCGCTGGCCACGGCTGCCGGTCTCGCTGGTGGCCCTCGTGCTGGCTTCGCTGGCGGCCGCCTGGCTCGGGCTCGACCGTCACGGAGTGGCCCTGCTGGGCGCCGTCCCGGCCGGGCTGCCCGAACTGAGCTGGCCGCGCGCCAGCTACCAGGAGCTGCTCAGCCTGCTACGCGACGCCACCGGTATCACGATCGTCAGCTTCTGCAGCGCCATGCTCACCGCTCGCAGCTTCGCCGCCCGTCACGGCTATGCCATCGACGCCAACCACGAATTCATTGCCCTGGGCCTGGCCAACGTCGGCGCCGGGGTGTCGCAGTCCTTCGTCATCAGCGGCGCGGACTCGCGCACCGCGGTGAACGACCTGGTGGGCGGCAAGACCCAGATGGTCAGCGTGGTGGTGGCGCTGGTGATTGTCGCGGTACTGGTGTTCCTCCATGGTCCCCTGGCCTGGGTGCCCATTGCGGCCCTTGGCGCGGTGCTGATGCTGGCAGGGTGGGGGCTGATCGATTTTCGTACGATCAAGGCCTTTTGGCGCCTCAGCCGCTTCGAGTGCGGGCTCTGCCTGCTGACCACCGTGGGGGTGCTGGGCGTCGGTGTGCTGCCCGGCATCTTCGTTGCCATTTCCCTGGCCCTGCTGCGCCTGCTGTATCTCACCTATCGCCCCACCGACGCGGTGCTTGGCTGGGTGGAAGGCGTGGATGGCCAGGTGGAGCTTGGGCGTTATCCACAGGCCACCACCTTGCCGGGGCTGATCATCTACCGATTCGACGCGCCGCTGCTGTTCTTCAATGCCGATTACTTCAAGCAGCGCCTGCTGGCTGTGGTGGAGCGGTCGGAAGCCCCGCGCGCGGTGTTGCTCAACGCCGAAACCATGATCAACCTGGACGTCACGGGCCTGGCCACCTTGCGTGAGGTGCAGGAAACCCTCGCGGCCCGTGGCGTTTTTCTCGGCTTTGCCCGTCTCTTCGGTCCGGCCCACGACCTGTTGCTACGCTCCGGGCAGTTTGGCGAGCTGAAACCGCCGCTGGTATTCAGCTCGGTACGTGCCGGCATCAATGCCTACCGTATCTGGCTGGCGAAGCAGGCCTTGCAGGAAAAGCAGCCTGTCGCGTAAACCACAGGATCAACCCATTGGAAACCAAGGAACGACCATGGACCCTTTCATGCAAGCCGCCATCGAAGAAGCCCGCCAGGGCCTGGCCGAGGGCGGGATTCCCATCGGCTCGGTGATCGTCCACAAGGGCCGCATCATCGGTCGGGGTCATAACCGCCGTATCCAGGAAGGCAGTGCGATCAAGCACGGCGAGATGGACGCCTTCGAGAACGCCGGCCGCCAGCCCGCCAGCGTCTACCGGGAGGCGGTGCTCTACACGACGCTGTCGCCCTGTTCCATGTGCAGCGGCGCGATCCTGCTCTACGGCATTCCCAAAGTGATCATCGGCGAGAACCGCACCTTCATGGGCGAGGAGGAACTGCTTCGCTCCCGTGGCGTGGAGCTGGAGGTGCTGCAGGATGCCGAGTGCGTGAAGCTCATGGAGGATTTCATCGAAGCCCGGCCGGAGTTGTGGAACGAGGATATCGGCGAGCCGGCGGCCTGATCCCAAACCAACGCCACAACCGCATCGTCCCCCCTGGCGCCCGCCAGTGGGACCCCTTGCGAGAGCCCCTCTCGCAAGGGGACTACCAATCGTCGAGTAGCGACTATGCTGGTATTCAGCCGATCCAGCAGCGGATCGGAGACGTCGCTTTAGGCCCGACACGATAGGGGTGTCTAGGCTGGAAGCCGGCAGAAATGACGATCATTGAACAGAAATGACTTGGATCAGACTCCAGTGCGGCTTGAGGATCTTGCGCCGTACGTCCGTTGGATCGCTGCCAAGCAGTAGGAATGTCCGACTGGTTTTGCCTGATTGCTACAGCAGAAGGAGAGCTCAATGCTGTCAAGTTCCGTTTCGGAAAGGATCCTGTCTCGCGGCCTGATGGACGTGCTCATTCGAGCAGGCCTGGTCGCGATCCTCGCCATTTCCTGCTACCAGGTTTTCCATCCCTTCCTCAACCTGATGCTCTGGGCATTGATCCTGGGGGTCACTTTCTATCCACTGCATCAGAGTCTGAAGGCCAAGCTGGGCATGCGTGATGGCCACGTGGCCACGCTGATCGTTGTGGTTTCCCTGATTCTGCTGATGGTGCCGGTCTACCTGCTGGCATCTTCCATGGCCGAGTCGGTGCAGGGGGCCATCGAACTGTTCAAGGGCGGTGAACTGAATATTCCATCACCCAACGCGTCCGTTGCCAGCTGGCCCCTGATCGGCCAGCCGTTGTTCGACTTCTGGCAGCAGGCGTCGGTCGACCTGACCAGCCTGATGAAGAAGTTGCTGCCCCACCTGCGCGGCTTCGGCATGAGCATGTTCGGCAAGCTGGCCGGCGTAGGGGCGGGCTTTCTGCTGTTCATCGCCGCATTGATCGTGGCAGGCATCTTCATGGCATTTGGCGAGAATGGTCACCGCAGTGCCATACAGATCGCTTCACGCATCTCCGGGCCGGACCGTGGCCCGCAGATCGCCGAGCTTTGCACGGCGACCATTCGTGCAGTGGCGCAGGGCGTGGTCGGCATTGCCTTCATCCAGATGCTGCTGGTGGGCATCGCCTTCGTGCTGATGGGAATCCCGGGCGCTGGCCTCCTGGCGCTCGGCGTGTTGCTGCTGGGCATCATGCAACTGCCCGCACTGCTGATCACCATTCCGGTGATCATCTTCGTGTTCGCCAGCCAAGGAGCGACCGCCGGAGCCATCATCTTCGCCATCTACACCTTCGTTGCCGGGATGTCGGACAACGTCCTGAAACCCCTGTTGCTGGGGCGTGGTGTCAACGTACCGATGCCCGTGGTGCTGATCGGCGCCCTGGGCGGCATGGTCACCGGCGGCATCATTGGGTTGTTCATTGGCCCGGTCATGCTGGCCGTCGGCTACATGCTGTTCTGGCACTGGGTCGACGACCAGCCGGAAAGCGCGGCGGTGACAACCACTTCGGAAGAAGAGACGACGACCTGACGCTCCGACTTCCCCATGTACATGGCCGGCAGATCTACCTGGCTGTTCCTGTTCGGAGCCCTTGGCCTCAGTGGCTGCGTGCGTCTGGGACCGGATTTCCAGACGCCGCGCGAACCCTGGATCGACCAATGGAACAGTCCGGCCATCGCGCAGGCGAGCCTTGATCGCCCGCAGCCGGACTTCCGCCAATGGTGGCAAGTGTTCACCGACCCGGTCCTCGATGCCCTGATTGCCGAAGCCGACGCGTACAACCCAAGCCTGGAAATTGCCGGCCTGCGGGTGATGGAGGCGCGCGCGCAGCTCGGCATCGCCATGAGCGGCCGATATCCGCAGGTGCAGCAGGTCAGTGCTGATGCGCTGTACCTGGACCGCAACCAATCCGGGGGGCGCAATCCGCAAGACAGCCATTCCTGGCAATACGGTGCGGGCTTCGACGCGGCCTGGGAGCTGGATTTCTGGGGACGATTCAGCCGCGCCATCGAGTCGGCCGACGCCGCCTACTTCGCCGCCTATGCCAACTACGAAGACGTGCTGGTGCTGCTGCGTGCCCAGGTGGCGGACACCTACTTCTCACTGCGCACCTTCGAGGCTCGCCTGCGCATCGCCCGTGACAACGCCGAACGGCAGCGGCGCAGCTTCGAGATCACCGAGCGGCGCTTCCGCAGTGGTGACAGCGACGAGCTGGACTTCCAGCAAGCCAAGACCCAGTACCTCGGCACCCTGGCTACCATCCCTGACCTGGAAAGCCAGGTGCTTCGCACGCGCAATGCCCTGGCCGTGCTGGTGGGCCGGCCGCCAGGTCCACTGCCGGAGCTGCGCGAACGAGAGGGCCTCATTCCATTGCTGGATCGCGCGGTGCTGCAGGACGTTCCCGCCAACCTGCTGCTACGTCGTCCCGACGTCCGCGCAGCCGAGCTCGCGGTTGCCGCCCAGTCGGCGTTGATCGGCGTATCCGAGGCGGATCTCTATCCTTCCATCACCCTGCTGGGCAGCATCGGCTGGAGCGCCTCGACCCTGGATGGCGCTTCCGACAGCCTGGACCTGGCCGCGGGGCCGAGCCTGGTGTGGAACGTGTTCGACCATGGTCGGATCAAGAACGATGTGCGCGTCCAGGATGCGCGCCTGCAACAGCTCATCGAGGTTTACCGTGACGGCGTGCGCCAGGCCGCGCGCGAGGCCGACGACGCCGCCACCGGGCTGATCAAATCGCTCGAAAGCGAACGCATCCGGCGCGAGGCTGCCGAATCGGCGGAGCGCTCCCTGACCCTGGCAATGGCGCAGTACCGCGAAGGCTTCGCAGATTTCCAGCGGGTGCTGGATGCCCAGCGGGAGCTATTCCAGCAGCAGGACAGCTATCTGGTCAGCCGCAGCAACGCAGTGGCCAACCTGATCGGACTGTACAAGGCCCTGGGCGGTGGCTGGTACAGCACGAGACCGTTGATCGACGACAGTACGCGCCAGCAGATGCAGCAACGCACCGATTGGGGTGACCTGCTGGACGAGCCCGATGCGCCGTCCGACTCGTCTCCGATCGAACAAGGTGAACGACCATGACCGATTCTCTTCAGGCCAATCCGCAGCCACCGGCCCAGCCCGCTCCCGAGAAGGCTGCGGACGGCGCGAAGAAGGGGACCCGCTGGGTCGCCCTGGTCATCGTCCTGACGCTGGTCTGGTACCTGCTGGCCGATCGTTTCACCCCCTATACGCAGCAGGCGCGACTGCAGGCCTTCGTGGTGCCGGTGGCCGCTGAAGTAGCCGGCCGGGTCACCAAGGTGCACGTTCGCAACAACCAGGACGTCAAGGTGGGCGAGGTGCTGTTCGAAGTGGACCCGACGCACTACCAGATTGCCGTCGACCGCGCCCGTGCCGACCTGGAAACCGTACGCCGGCAGGTGGGGGCGAGCACTGCCGCCATTGATTCGGCACTGGCTTCCCAGCGGGCCGCCGAGGCCAACGAACTGAAGGCGCGCCAGGACAGCGAACGCCTTGAACGCCTCTACCAGCAGGACCCGGGCACTCTCTCCGTACGGCGCCTGGAAGGGGCGCGGGCATCCCGCGAGCAGGCCATCAGCCAGGTAGCGGCAGCGCGGGCCGAAGTGCAGCGTGCGCGGGAGCAGCAAGGTGGCAGCGAAGCGGAGAACGCGCAGTTGCGCAGTGCCGCCACCGCCCTGGAAAAGGCCGAACTGGACCTGGCCAACACCCAGGTCAGGGCACGCTCGGCCGGCCTGATCACCGACCTTCGCACCGACATCGGGCAGTACGTGGGGGCGGGTAACCCGGTGATGACCCTGATCGCCATCCACGACCTGTGGATAAGCGCCGACTTCACTGAAAACAACCTGGGCCACGTCCAGCCGGGGGCTCCGGTCGCCATCGTGCTCGATGCCCTGCCTGGGCGAGTTTTCAAAGGACGGGTACGCAGCGTCGGCTATGGCGTCAGCGTTGGTCAGGCGCCGGCCCCCGGTAGCTTGCCATCGGTGGAGAACAGCCGTGACTGGCTGCGGCCCGCCCAGCGATTCCCGGTCATCGTCGAGCTCCTGCCGGGCGAACTCGACGAACTGCGCGGCCTGCGTGTTGGCGGCCAGGCCGAAGTCATGGCCTTTCCCCGCGAAGGCAACGTCCTCAATCCGCTGGGCCGACTGTTCATTCGCATGATGAGCTGGCTGTCCTATGCCTACTGAGCACGACCCACGCAGTCAGCGCGCCCTGCGCCTGGCCAGTGGTACGGCGCTGGGCTTGGCGATCAGCTTCGGCCTGGCCCTGCCGATTCCCTTCCTGGCGCCGATTTTCGTCCTGGTCCTGCTGACCGCCGGCAATCGTCCCCTGCCTTTGAAGGCCGGACCGGGACTGGCGCTGGTGATCATGCTCAGTACCGGAACTGGCCTGTTGCTGATTCCACTCCTGCGCCATGCGCCAGCGAGCGGTGTGTTGCTGGTCGCACTCTGCCTGTACCTGTGCTTTCGCTATGGATTGTGCGGCGGCAACCCGCTGGTGGCGCAGTTTCTGGTGATCGGCCTGACCATGATCAGCGCCGCCGGCACGGCCGAATTCGCGTTGGCACTGACGGTGATCCAGGCATTGGGCAAGGGTGTGCTGCTCGCTGTACTGGTGGTTTCGCTCAGCCATATGGTCTTTCCCGAGCCAACCGCGCCGCCGGCGCCCGCCGCGCGCCCGGTGCTGGAGGACGTGGAGGCTGCCTGGGTGGCGCTGCGCGCAGCGTTGGTGGTGCTGCCTGCTTTCCTCCTGGCGCTTATCGACCCGGCCAGTTACATGCCGCTGATCATGAAGTCGGTCAGCCTCGGCCAGCAGGTCTGCGGTGCCAGCGCACGCACGGCCGGTCGCGAACTGCTGGGCTCGACCCTGCTGGGCGGCGTGCTCGCCATGCTGTTCTGGAGCGCGTTGAGCCTCTTTCCGCACCTCTGGATGTTCTTCCTCTGGATGCTGCTGTTCGGCCTGCTGCTGGCCCGAAAGCTCTATCGTCTCAGCCCAACGGCGCAGACGCCGGGTTTCTGGGTCAACACCCTGATCACGCTGATCATCCTGCTGGGCCAGTCTGTGCAGGACAGCGCGGCGGGCAAGGATGTCTACACCGCCTTCGCCGTCCGCATGGGCCTGTTCATCGCCGTCACCCTGTATGCCTGCGCCGCGGTTTACCTGATCGATCGGCGTCGTTTCCGCCGGCAACGGCGCTCCACGCTCTGACGAGGTCGCTTCATGTTGCTCAATCTGCTAGTCGGAATTCCCGTGATGTTGCTCTGCCTCCTCATGCAGGCGTACTTCGTGGCGCTCTGCCTGAAATACTTCGTGCGTTATCGGAAGCTCTGGCAGGGGCATGATTCGCAATTGCGCAACACCGGATACCTGGCCGTGGTGATGCTTCTGATGCTGCTGGGCAATTTCGTGCAGATGGCGATCTGGGCGGCGTTGTTCCGGCTACTTGGTGAGTTCGATGACTTCGCAACCGCGCTTTACCACTCGGCGGTCAACTTCGCGACCCTGGGTTACGGCGACATCGTCATGTCTGGCGCCTGGCGCTTGCTGGGACCGCTGGAGGCCGCCAACGGCATCCTCATGTTCGGGGTGTCCACCGCCGTAATGACTGCGGCGGTGACCGAAGTCATCAAGCTCCACATGTCACGAGGGCTGCACAAGCAGGACGACTAGACTGTATCTGTCAGTCCGCCTTCGCCTGGAGGTGCAGCATGGCGATCCGCGAAGGTTTCATCGGCAGTGTCGGAAACACGCCGCTGCTGCGTCTCGAAAGCCTGAGCAACGAGACTGGTTGCGACATCCTCGCCAAGGCCGAATTCCTCAATCCCGGTGGGTCGGTAAAGGATCGCGCGGCGCGCTCCATCCTCGACGACGCCGAATGCCAGGGCTTGCTGTATCCCGGCGGCACCGTGGTAGAGGGCACCGCCGGCAATACGGGAATCGGCCTGGCACACATCTGCGCGGCGCGTGGATATCGCTGCATCATCGTGATTCCTGACAACCAGTCCCCGGAGAAGCTCGACCTGTTGCGTACCCTCGGCGCCGAAGTGCGTCCGGTGCCGCCCAGGCCTTACAAGGACCCGGACAATTACCAGAAGATCGCCGGACGGCTGGCCGCCGAGCTGCCAGGGGCGATCTGGGCCAACCAGTTCGACAACACCGCCAATCGGCAAGCCCACTTCGAAACGACCGGCCCGGAAATCTGGGCCGATACGGATGGTCGGCTGGATGCCTTTGTCTGCGCCACCGGTACCGGTGGCACTTTGGCCGGGGTGGCGCGGTTCCTCAAGGCGCGTGACCCGGGCATCCGCATCGTCCTCGCCGACCCGCTGGGCAGCGCGCTGTACAACTGGGTGAAGCACGGTGAACTGGTGGCCGAAGGCAGCTCCATCACCGAAGGCATCGGCACCACGCGTATTACCGCCAACCTCGAAGGCACGCCTATAGACGACGCCGTGCAGGTGGACGACCCCGCCTGCGTGGCCATGGTCTATCACCTGTTGCGGGAGGAGGGCCTGTTCGTCGGTGGCTCCTCCGGCATCAACCTCGCCGCGGCTGTGCAGGTGGCCCGCGCGTTGGGGCCGGGGCACCGGATCGTGACCCTGCTCTGTGATCGAGGCGGGCTCTATCAGGGGCGGCTGTTCAATCCGGCGTGGTTGGCGGAGAAGGGGCTGGCTGGTGCGGCTGGGTTCTAGGCTGTCGTTGCGCTGGGGCTTTCAGATCAGCCTTGGCACACGCTTGAGATGTTTCCCCCTCACTCAAGCCCCCTCCCTCTGGGGGAGGGGGGATTCGGCAGTACTGCGAGCCTCGGGGCATCAGGTGAGAGGGAAGGGGGAGAGGGTCACTCTGCTTCAGCTAGCCAGATCAGGATCGAACTGCAGCAGCAACGACCAGGGCGCATTGCAGTTGCCGACGAAAATCGGATGCAGCAGGCATATGGTGTTGCCGGCGCCCTTGAAGCGCAACGTCTGGCCATCGCGAATTGCACTGCGCGCATCGCCAGGAAGTTCGTTGGCCGGGGTGCCCAGCCGCTTCTCATTCGGGTGAGTCACGTAGTGGGCAGCGTTGGAAAGCAGCGCGTAGTGGCCGTTGCCGAACGGCTTGAGCTGGCTCAGACGCTCCTGAAGCTGTTGCAGGCTGTAGTCGGCACCAAGGATGCCGAGGAAGCGCCCGCCGGCCTGCATCGGGGTCATGAAGGAGGTCATCAGCACCGTGTTGCCGGCCACCGTGTACTCGTAGGGCTCCATGAACAGGTCGCGGCCTTTGCGCCGGGGTAATTCGTACCAGTCGCCGTCGTAGCCCACCAGGCACTCGCGCTGGATGGCGCCGGCGCCCCGGTTCCAGTAGGCCATGATGCGGCCGGTATGGTCGTGCCCCGGCTGGTTGGCGAACTCGCCGTCACGGCCGTCCAGGGCGTTGGGTTCGCTGGCACAGGCGAAAGCCAGCAGACCGGGGTTTTGCAGCAGGAATTGCTGCATCACGGCGTCGATCTGCTCGCGCTGCGGGCCGAGGCCCTGGGCATGCAGGCCGAGGATGAAATGCTTGAGGCCATAGAGCGCAGTAGCCATTACCGCAAACTGGTTCTGCAATTGCTGCGCCTCTCGGGCGAGCAGGACCGCAGCCGTCTCCGCCTTTGAGGCGCTTTCCGCTCGTTGCACCTGCTCGAGGGCCTTTTCGCTCTCCTGGCGGATGGTGGCGACCACGTTGCCAATATCGGAGGTGGCGTTGGCCGACTGGGTGGCCAGGCGCCGCACCTCGTCCGCGACCACGGCGAAGCCGCGACCGAGTTCGCCGGCGCGAGCAGCCTCGATGGCGGCGTTGAGGGCGACCAGGTTGGTATTCCTGGCGATCTGGCGGATCACGTCGGAAACCTTGCTGATCTCGTTCCAGCGGCTGTTCAGGCCGTCGATCAGCAGCTTGACCTGGTCGAGGGTGGAGTTGTCCTGGACGCCGTCGTCCGATATGGGCGCCTGGGGCTGTCGGGTACTGCTCTGCATGGTGGGCTACCGAAATGGATTGGGGCAGGAAGACGCCACAGGCAGTGGCGCGAAACCGGGGCCCGATCGCTCGTACCCCGGATGGCCTCGACCTGTCAGCCGAGTTCGCTGACCGCCCGGTGGGCTTCGTCTATGGCCGCGTGGGCATAGGCGCTCCAGGCCGAGTCGGAGTTTGCGATTGTCACGTTGCCTACCGGCTTGCGCGCCAGGAGCATGGTTTTCTCGCTCTCTTTTTCATCGTCGAACAGTGAGTTGGAGAAGTAGGCGTAGCCGTGGGACCAACGGTTCACGGTAATGGCGAGGATGTCTTTCTGGTGGTCGAAACCACCTGGACCGAGCATGCGCTGGAGCTGGTCGCGAAGCTGCGCTTCGAGCTGCTCGAAGGTCGTCGCATAGAGCTTGGCACGGCCAGTGCGGGCCTGGGTGCGGGCGTCCATGCCGGAGTTAGGCGACGTCGGCACGTAGACCATGTGCAGGCCGATGGGCTGCTTCGGTTCCCGCGGGTGGTTGTAGCCACCGAGGTCTACCGGGTAGTCCAGTTTGATCCGGCTGTAAGGCTGCGTGGTCGCATAGATTTCGTGCACGCCGAGCTTCTGGAAACTCTCCCAGTTGCGGATCACCACCTTGGTGTACACCAGCGGGAACTTCACGTTCTGACTCAGAGCCTGGGCCTGGTCGGGGGAGAGGTCGGGCAGGAGATAGGGAATCATCATGTTGTAGCAGGCCATTACGCAGTGCTTGCTACGTACCCTGGCCAGCTGGCCGCCACGGCTGTAACCGATATCGACGCCGCCGGCGCGGTTCTTCACGTTCACCGCCGTGCTGTTGAGGCGCAGGCGTACGGGGCTGCCTGCGACGTCCAGCTGGCTGTAGTCGAACTGCGCCAGGACGATGTCGTCCATGCCCTTGCCGGGCGCTACGGCCGGGATCAGGTCGCGCACCAGCAGGCGTGCCACCGAGGCGTTGCCGTCGGGGAAGTGATAGATGTACGGCTCTTCCATCTCCGCCTTGGCTTCCTCGCCAATGGGCGGCAGCTGCATCGCCGCGAAGCCGGGGAAGCCGACGTAGTAGGCGTCGTAGGCGGCCACGGCATCGATGCTGAGGGCTGAGAAATCATTGGTGCGGCTCTGGAAGTACTTCACCGCACCCTCGGACAGGCCAACGTCCTTGAGCAGGAAGTCGCGGTAGCTGGTTTTGGCCAGGTGGGCTTCCTTCTCGTCGCTTGTCTTGCCGGCCAGGTAGTCGCGGGGCGCTTCATAAAGATCGATCAGCGCCTGGCGGTCTGCCTCGGGCAGCGGGAAGTCGCTGATGAATGCGCGCCAGGAGCGGGCATTGAGTTTTTCCGGGGCGATGTCGTCGGCCACCATGGGTGTCGGGTCGCCGCTCACCAGCTTGTCCACGCCGAAGTTCTCCTTGTCGAAGAACACCCCGCGGGACAGGCCGAGGTTGGGGTAGAAGTTGCGATCGAAGGCGGTCTCGAAGCGCTTGATGTCGACACCGAGCTTCTTCAGCAAGCCATTCACGGTCTCGCTGTAGAGGTGGTTGGGCGACTGGAAGGATTCGCTGCCGCCGTAACCGATGATCATGCGGCCACCGACCTCGAACTCGTTGCGCTTGGCGTGGCCGCCGAAGTCGTCGTGGTTCTCGATGATCAGGATGCGCGCATTGGGCTGCTTCTCGCGGTAGAACCAGGCGGCAGCCAGGCCGCTGATGCCACCGCCGACCACCACCAGGTCGTATTCCTCGGCTACCGGCATGCCATCGGTGTCGAATTTCTTCTTCTCCCAACCCATCTGGTGGGCCACTTCGAAGGCGCCGGGGTGGCTGCCGCGCAGGCCGGTGAGGGCCGGCGGGTAGTAGCGGCCGGACGGCGCTGCGCGCAGCAGCTGCGTGGGCGTGAGGCCGGCGGCGATGGTGAGGGCGACACCGTTGAGGAAATCACGGCGGGTGATGGTCATAGCGAATCCTTGCAAGGCAGTTGTTTTCGATCTTTGCAGCGACGCTGGCGCGAAGCCGGGCGGGAGGAGACCGGTGCCCCGCATTGGGGGCACCGGTGAAGGGGTTACCAGCCGAGTTGCTTGTTGAAACCGAGGGCATCGTAGTAGTCGCCCTGGTAGGTGATCTTGCCGTTCTTGACGCGTACGAAGCTCACGCCTTCGAACTTCAGCGGCTTGTTGGTGGCCGGGGTTTCGGCACTCCAGGCACCGCTGTTGGTACCCGCGAATTCCCACTGGAAGGCGATGCCTTCGGCGCTGACGATGGGCTCGCTGATCATTTTCCACTTCAGGTCCGGCACGGCGCCGATGAACACCTTGATGACGTTGTCGCGGGCAGCCGCACGACCTTTCTGCGGCGTGCCGACGGTGGCATCGAAGTATTCCGCGTCCTCGGCCAGGAAGCTGGCGGCCTTGTCGACGTCGTGGGCGTTCCAGGCAGCCATGTAGCCATCGACTATGGCCTTGGCATCGTCAGCCGCCTGGGCCATCCCGGCCATGGCGAAAAACAGGATGAAGCTGAAATTACGCAAGGTATTACGCATTGCTCGTTCTCCTGGTTGGGTGAGGCGTACTGCGGGTGGAACGTTCTTGCTTTGCTTGTCTGTGGAGGCGATTTCAATCGCTAAGGGCGGCGTAGCTGCCCCAAGGTTTCCCCGGGCAGGCCTGCGGCCTGCTTGGCGAATGAAATCGCCCCTACAGCAGGTGGCGCGAATCCGGGCGTCGCTCACGCCGTGCGGGCTAGGCGAGAAGAGCGGAGAACGCGGAATGTACTGTTGTACATGAGCATTTCGACGTTCTTCTCAACAACGCCCGAGCAAGCGAGCGGCGGCCGGATCAGTGCTTGAACATCACGTGGCGAATGGCGGTGTAATCCTCCAACCCATACATGGACATGTCCTTGCCGTAGCCGGAGTGCTTGACGCCACCGTGGGGCATTTCGCTGACCAGCATGAAATGAGTGTTGACCCAGGTGCAGCCGTACTGCAGGCGCGCGGACAGGCGGTGGGCGCGGCCGACGTCGGCGGTCCAGAGGGAAGAGGCCAGGCCGTAGTCGGAATCGTTGGCCCACTCCAGCACCTGCTCCTCGCTATCGAACTCGGTGACCGAGAC
Organism: Pseudomonas sp. DY-1; assembly: GCF_003626975.1. Classification (NCBI taxonomy): domain Bacteria; kingdom Pseudomonadati; phylum Pseudomonadota; class Gammaproteobacteria; order Pseudomonadales; family Pseudomonadaceae; genus Pseudomonas; species Pseudomonas sp. DY-1. Next base: position 5,447,707 of record NZ_CP032616.1, read on the forward strand.
CACCGGGCCGAACACTTCGCGGCGGACGATCTCGTCGTCCTGGCGGGCGCCGGCGAGCACGGTGGGCTGGAAGAAGAAGCCCGGGCCGTCGACACGCTTGCCGCCGGTGACCACCTGGATGTGCGGCACGGCGGCAGCGCGCTGGACGAAGCCCTCGACGCGCTCCAGGTGCTGCTCGGTGATCAGCGGGCCGAGTTCGGTATTCGGGTCGTCCTGCAGGCCGGTCCGGATGCTGCCGACGGCTTCGCCGAGCTTGGCGACGAACTTCTCGTAGATGCCTTTCTGCGCGTAGATGCGGCAGGCGGCGGTGCAGTCCTGGCCGGCGTTGTAGAAGCCGAAGGTGCGGATGCCTTCCACGGCGGCGTCGATGTCGGCGTCGTCGAAGATGATCACCGGGGCCTTGCCGCCCAGTTCCATGTGCATGCGTTTCACGCTGTCGGCGGTGCCGGCGATGATGCGCGAGCCGGTGGCGACCGAGCCTGTGAGGGAGACCATGCGCACCTTCGGGTGGGTGGTCAGCGGTTCACCGACGCTCGGGCCGCGGCCGAAGACCATGTTCACCACGCCGGCGGGGAAGATCTCGGCGATGAACTCGGCGAGCTTCAGGGCGGTCAGCGGGGTCTGCTCGGAGGGTTTCAGTACCACGGTGTTGCCGGCGGCCAGGGCCGGGCCGAGTTTCCAGGCGGCCATCATCAGCGGGTAGTTCCACGGCGCGATGGAAGCGACCACGCCGACCGGGTCGCGGCGGATCATCGAGGTATGGCCGGGCAGGTACTCACCGGCGGCGGAACCGCTCATGCAGCGGCTGGCGCCGGCGAAGAAGCGGAACACGTCGGCGATGGCCGGCAGTTCGTCGTTCAGCGCGGCGGCGTAGGGCTTGCCGCAGTTCTGCGATTCCAGGCGGGCCAGTTCTTCGGCGTGGGCGTCGATGCGGTCGGCGAGCTTGAGCAGGAGGGTGGAGCGGTCTTTCGGCGAGGTCTGCGACCAGGCCGGGAAGGCGGCGTCGGCGGCGCGCACGGCGGCATCGACCTGGGCCGGGCTGGCCTCGGCGATTTCCACCAGGGCGGTGCCCAGGGACGGGTTGAGCACGGCGAGGCTGGGGCCTTCACCAGCGACGAGCTGGCCGTTGATCAGGAGTTTGGTTTGCATGGGGTGATCCTTGTTCGGTTCTAGCCCCTCTCCCCCTGGGAGAGGGGTTGGGGTGAGGGAAAATCGGTGTGGCTCGGACCGCCCTCACGCCCGGCCCCTCTCCCGGAGGGAGAGGGGAGAAAGCGAGGGAGAGGGAGCCGGCCTGAAACTGTTTACTTCCCGCTACCCGCCACGCTCTCGCCACCCTTGGTCAGGTAGTAGGCGGCGAGGATGGGCAGCATGGTCACCAGCATCACCAGCATGGCGACCACGTTGGTGACCGGGACATCACGCGGGCGGCTGAGCTGGTTGAGCAGCCAGATCGGCAGCGTGCGCTCGTGGCCGGCGGTGAAGGTGGTGACGATGATCTCGTCGAACGACAGCGCGAACGCCAGCATGCCGCCCGCCAGCAGGGCCGAGCCCAGGTTCGGCAGGATGATGTGGCGGAAGGTCTGCCAACCGTCGGCACCCAGGTCCATCGAGGCTTCGATGAGGCTATGGGAGGTGCGGCGGAAGCGCGCGATCACGTTGTTGTGGACGATCACCACGCAGAAGGTGGCGTGGCCGATGACGATGGTCAGCAGGCCGGGTTCTATGCCCAACTCCTTGAACGCCGAGAGCAGGGCGATACCGGTGATGATGCCGGGCAGGGCGATCGGCAGGATCAGCATCAGCGAGATGCCTTCCTTGCCGAAGAAGCTGTGGCGATACAGCGCGGCGGCCGCCAAGGTGCCCAGAACCATGGCGATCAGCGTGGCGACGACCGCGACCTGCAGCGACAGCTTGATCGCTTCCACCACGTCGGCGCGGCCGAAGGCGACGCTGAACCAGTGCAGGGTGAAGCCCTGCGGCGGGAAGCTGAAGGCGGCGTCTTCGGTGTTGAAGGCGTACATGAAGATGATCAGGATCGGGATGTGCAGGAATGCCAGCCCGCCCCAGGCGGCCGCTTTCAGGCCCCAGGACGCTTTCTCAGAGTGCATCGAAGGCCCCCAGACGTTTGACGATGGACAGGTAAACGGCGATCAGCACGATCGGCACCAGGGTGAAGGCGGCGGCCATGGGCATGTTGCCGATGGCGCCCTGCTGGGCGTACACCATGCTGCCGATGAAGTAACCGGGCGGGCCCACCAGCTGCGGCACGATGAAGTCGCCCAGGGTCAGGCTGAAAGTGAAGATAGAGCCGGCGGCGATACCCGGAATGGACAGCGGCAGGATCACCTGCATGAAGGTCTGGCGCGGGTGCGCGCCGAGGTCGGCAGAGGCTTGCAGCAGCGACGGCGGCAGGCGCTCCAGGGAGGCCTGGATCGGCAGGATCATGAACGGCAGCCAGATGTACACGAACACCAGGAAGCGCCCCAGGTGCGAGGTGGAGAGGGTGCTGCCACCGACACCGGGCACGCCCAGCAGCAGTTCCAGCACGGGCTGCAGATGCAGCGCCTGGACGAACCACATCACTACGCCGCCCTTGGCCAGCAGCAGGGTCCAGGCGTAGGCCTTGACGATGTAGCTGGCCCACATGGGCATCATCACCGCGATGTAGAAGAACGCCTTGGTCTTGCCCGTGGTGTAGCGCGCCATGTAGTAGGCGATGGGGAAGGCCAGTGCGGCACTGGCGATGGACACGGCGATGGCCATGCTCAGCGTGCGCACGATGATGTCGAAGTTGGCGGCCTGGAACAGTGCGCCAAAGTTGACCAGGGTCAGGTCCGTCGACACCGTCATGGTGAAGTCGTCGAAGGTGTAGAAACCCTGCCAGAGCAGCGTCAGCAGCGAGCCCAGGTAGATAGCGCCGAACCACAGCAGCGGCGGCACCAGCAGCAGCGAGAGGTACAGCGTCGGACGGCGATAGAGCAGGCCCGAGAACCTGCGCATCAAGCCATTGGCGGCGCGCGGCCGCTCGGCGTTGAGGGTCAGTTCCATGTCACGCACCCTCGGTCAGCTGGACCATGGCATCGCGGGCCCAGCGAGCGGTGACCACCTGGCCCTGCTGGTGCAGCGGCGCGGCGTCCTGCCACTGGCTGTTGGCCAGGCTGACGCAGAGGTTCTGGCCGTTATCCAGGCGGATTTCGTAGCGGGTGGCGGCGCCCTGGTACTGGATGTCGTGGAGCAGGCCGCTGATTTCCACCTCGTGGCTGCCGACCTCGCCCTGGGCGAAGCGGATGTGCTCGGGGCGGATGGAGAAAGGTTGCTCTACACCGGAGAGCTGGCGGGCCAGGTCGCCGCGCAGCACGTTGGAGGTGCCGACGAATTCGGCAACGAAAGGCGTGGCCGGCTTCATGTAGAGATTGCGCGGGGTGTCCACCTGCTCGATGCGGCCCTTGTTGAACACCGCCACGCGGTCGGACATGGACAGCGCCTCGCCCTGGTCGTGGGTGACGAAGATAAAGGTGATGCCGAGCTGGCGCTGCAACTTCTTCAACTCGCTCTGCATCTGCTCGCGCAGCTTCAGGTCCAATGCGCCGAGGGGTTCGTCAAGCAGCAGCACGCGCGGGCGATTGACCAATGCGCGAGCAAGGGCCACGCGCTGGCGCTGGCCGCCGGAAAGCTGCGCGGGCTTGCGGTCGCCGTAGCCGGCCAGGGCGACCATTCCGAGCGCTTCTTCGGCACGTGCCAGGCGCTCGGCGCGAGCTACGCCCTTCACCTTGAGGCCATAGGCGACGTTGTCGCGCACGTTCATGTGGGGGAACAGGGCGTAGTCCTGGAACACGGTGTTCACGTCGCGCTCGTAGGGCGGCAGGCCGGCGGCCTCTTCACCGTGGATGCGAATGGAACCCGAGGTGGGTTGCTCGAAGCCGGCGATCAGGCGCAGGCAGGTGGTCTTGCCCGAGCCCGAGGGGCCGAGCATGGAAAAGAACTCGCCGTCCTTGATATCGATGGATACCCGGTCGACGGCTTTGACCTCGCCGAACTGGCGGGAAACCTGAGTGAACTGGACAGCAAGTGTCATGGTGTGGTGCTCCGGTGACGCGAAAAATCAGGTGTGCAGGCAATAGCTCCCTCTCCCCCTGGGAGAGGGTTGGGGTGAGGGAAACGCCATTTGCAAGGTGTTTCAAAGGACTAAGGACAGCGCCCTCTCCCGTCAGGGAGAGGGCAGGACATGGGGTCAGCGACCGCCCATGATCGCGATGTAGTCCTGGGTCCAGCGGCTGTACGGCACGAACTTGCCGCCCTCGGCCTGCGGGGTTTTCCAGAAGGCGATCTTGTCGAACTGCTCATAGCCGTTGGTGGCGCAACCTTCGGCACCGAGCAGGGCGCTGGCCTTGCAGCCGGCGGGAACGGCCGGCAGGGCGCCGAACCAGGCGGAAACGTCACCCTGGACCTTGGGTTCAAGCGACCAGTTCATCCACTTGTAGGCGCAGCTGGGGTGCTTGGCGTCCACGTGCAGCATGGTGGTGTCGGCCCAGCCAGTGACCCCTTCCTTCGGGAACACGGTGTCTACCGGCTGACCTTCGGCCTTCAGGGTGTTGGCCATGTAGCCCCAGGTGCTGGAAGCGGCCACGCCTTCGTTCTTGAAGTCGCTCATCTGTACGGTCGCGTCGTGCCAGTAACGGTGCACCAGGCCATGTTGCTTGCGCAGCAGGTCGAGCACGGCGGTGTACTGCTCTTCGGTCAGTTGGTACGGGTCCTGAATGCCCAGTTCCGGCTTGGCGGATTTCAGGTAAAGGGCGGCGTCGGCGATGTAAATCGGGCCGTCGTAGGCCTGCACGCGGCCCTTGTTGGCCTTGCCGTCGGCCAGTTGCTGCGGCTCGAAAACCGCGCTCCAGCTGTCCGGGGCCTTGGCGAAGGCCTTGGTGTTGTACATCAGCAGGTTCGGGCCCCACTGGTAGGGGGTGCCGTATTGCTGGCCCTGAACGGTGAACCAGGGCGCGTCCTTCAGGCGCGGGTCGAGGTTCTTCAGGTTGGGGATCAGCTCCGGATTGATCGGCTGCACGCGCTTGCCGTAGATCAGGCGCAGCGAGGCGTCGCCGGAAGCGGTGACCAGGTCGTAGCCGCCCTTGGCCATCAGGCTGACCATCTCGTCGGAGGTGGCGGCGGTCTTCACATTGACCTTGCAGCCGGTGTCCTGCTCGAACTGGGTGACCCAGTCGTAGTTCTTGTCCGACTCGCCGCGTTCGATGTAGCCGGGCCAGGCGATGATGTCGAGCTGGCCTTCGCCCTTGCCGACTTGTTTCAGGGCTTCGGCGGCCTGCAGGCTGCCGCTGGCGAGGATGGCGGTGGCCACTGCGCTGAGCAGGGCGGTTTTGCGCACGGACATGTTGTTCCCTCTTTTTCGTTATTGGTCGGGGCAGATGAAGCAGGTACAGCCGGCCTTCAAGGCCGTTTATCTCTCTTAAAAGTCGTTCCCGTGGCGGGCCATGATGTGGCGCACCACGCTGTAGTCCTGGAGTGAATCGCTGGACAGGTCCTTGCCGTAGCCGGAGCGCTTGAGCCCACCGTGAGGCATCTCGCTGGCCAGCATGAAATGGGTGTTGATCCAGGTGCAGCCGTATTGCAGGCGCGCGGCCACCTGCATGGCCTTATCCAGGTTCTGGGTCCAGACCGAGGAGGCCAGGCCGTACTCGGAATCGTTGGCCCAGTCCACGGCCTGCGCCAGGTCGTCGAAGCGGGTGACGGTGACCACCGGGCCGAAGACTTCGCGCTGGACGATCTCGTCCTGCTGCTTGCAGCCGGCCAGCAGGGTGGGCTGGTAATAGAAGCCTGCGCCTGAGTGCACGGCGGCGCCGGTGACCCGCTCGATGTGGGGCTGGCCCAGGGCGCGCTCGACGAAGCTGGCCACGCGGTCGCGCTGGCGGGAGCTGATCAGCGGGCCGATTTCATTGTCCTGATCGCGCTTGCGGGCGAAGCGCAGGCTGGCCACGGCTTCGCCCAGCGCGCTTACCAGACGGTCGTGGATACCGGCCTGGGCGTAGATGCGGCAAGCAGCGGTGCAGTCCTGGCCGGCGTTGTAGTAGCCATGGGTGCGCACGCCCTGGACCACGGCATCGATGTCGGCATCGTTGCAGACGATCACCGGCGCCTTGCCACCCAGTTCCAGATGGGTGCGTTTCAGGGTGCGCGCGGCGCTCTGGAGGATTTTCTGGCCGGTGACGATGTCTCCAGTCAGCGACACCATGCGTACCCGTGGGTGGCCAACCAGTTGGCTACCGACGCTGTCACCTCCGCCGCAGAGAATGTTGATCACCCCCGGTGGGAGGATCTCCGCCAGGGCCGGCGCCAGGGCCAGGATGGACAGCGGCGTGTGTTCGGAAGGCTTGAAGATCAAGGTATTGCCGGCGGCCAACGCGGGGGCGATCTTCCAGGCCGCCATCATCAGCGGGTAGTTCCACGGCGCGATGGATGCGACCACGCCCACTGGATCGCGGCGCACCAGGCTGGTGTGGCCGGGCACGTATTCTCCGGCGAGCTGGCCCTGCTGGCAGCGCACTGCACCGGCGAAGAAGCGGAATACGTCGGCGGTGGCGGGAATGTCGTCCTGGCGCGCCAGATGCAGCGGCTTGCCGCAGTTCAGGGCTTCCAGGCGGGAGAGTTGGTCTGCGCGTTTCTCGATGGCGTCGGCAATGGCCAGCAGTGCGGTGGCGCGTTGTGCCGGCGTGGTGCGCGACCAACTGGCAAAAGCGCGATTGGCGGCAGTGATGGCAACTTCCACCTGTTCGATGGACGCTTCGGTGATGGTCACCAGGACCTCGCCGCTGGCGGGGTTGATGATCGGCTCGGCCAACCCTTCGCCGATGACGAGCTGGCCGTCGATCAGCAGTTCGGTGTGCAGGGTGGGTGTGCTGGCGGCGCCGGTCATCTTGCTGGCTCTTTTCTTCTCGGTTTTTTGTTCTTCGGTCATTCCGGTGCTCCCTGAATGGGCCCGGCATGCCTCTGCTTATGGAGACGAGAGACTAGAGGTCGGGCTTGAGGTCGACAAATTCTAAATATTGAAAGTGGCGTTCGATTAAATCGAAGGCTTGCGATTATTCGGCTGCTCTCGCGCCACGGTGAGGAATGGGTCCACCAGCGCCGGGCGCGCGGTGCCGCGGCGCCAGGCCAGGCCCACGTCCAGTGGGGCGCCCAGGTCCACCAGCGGACGGGCTTCGATGATGTCGCCCTCCAGCGACCAAGGGCGGTAGGTCATGTCTGGCTGGATCGACAGTCCGAGGCCTGCCGCCACGAGGCTTCGTACCGCTTCCACAGACGCGGTGCGCAGGGTGACCTGGGGCGTCAGACCCGCTCGGGACCAGATTCGCTGGGTGTGCAGGCCCATCTCGTCGGCATTGAGCTGGATCAGCGGTTCGCCCGCCACGTCCGCCAGTGCGATGCTGTCGAGTTCCAGCAGCGGGTGCTGGGCCGGCAGCCAGAGACGGTGTGGAGAGTGGGTCAGCACTTCGGTCTGCAGGGCATGGCGGTCTTCCAGGTTGGAGAGGATCAGCACGCCTACATCGATCTCGCCGCTGACCAGCAGATGCTCGATGTAGGGGCGTTCGTCCTCGACCACGCGGGTCCTTACGTTGGGGTAGGCGCGCTGGAAGCGCGTAATCAGGTCCGCCAGGTAGTAACCGGCTACCAGGCTGGTCACGCCAATGGTCAGGCTGCCGGCCACCTGGTCAGTGCTCTGCTGCAGGCTGCGCTTGGCGTTCTCGACCGTCGCCAGGATCAGGTGCGCCTGGCGCAGGAACTGGTGGCCCTGGTGGGTCAGAGACATGCCCTTGGCATGGCGATTGAACAGATTGACGCCGATTTCCTCCTCCAGTTGCTGGATGGCCAGGGTCAGTGTGGATTGGGATATGAACACTGCCTGGGCGGCGGCGGAGATGGAGCCGGTTTCGGCGACAGCAATGAAATGGCGGATCTGGCGGAGGGTCATCATGGGCGTGGCTCGCGTCTGGATGGCAGCCGGAGATTAGGGTTTATCGAAATCTGAACGGTTGATTCGCTTTTTTAGATGGTTATGCAGATTTCCGCCACTCTGCGGGCCCGCAGCAATATCTCGAAGCACTCTGTGAACTGCCGCGAGGAGTCCCTCCGGCTAGAGTCGGTCGATCTGTGAATTCGGACTGACCTGGAGGTTTCCATGAACACCCGCGGACTGCTCGACCAACTACTCAAATCCGGCCAGGACCTTCTGCAACAGAAAACCGCCGGTAAATCCGGCGGTTTTTCGGGCGGGAAGTCCAACTCCGGCGACCTCGGCAGCCTGCTCAAAGGTGCGGGTGGCGGAGCGCTTGCGGCAGGCGCCCTGGGGCTTCTGCTCGGCAACAAGAGTGCTCGCAAGCTGGGCGGCAAGGCGCTGACCTATGGCGGCCTGGCAGCACTCGGTGTGCTGGCCTACAAGGCCTACGGCAACTGGCAGGCCCAGCAGGCCGGTGCGCCGCAAAGCGAACCCCAGACCCTCGATCGACTGCCCGCTCCCCAGGCTGAACAGCACAGCCAGGCCATCCTCAAGGCGCTGGTGGCTGCGGCCAAGGCCGATGGCCATGTGGATGCCCGTGAGCGCCAGTTGATAGAAGAAGAACTGGCCAAACTGACCCAGGATGCAGACCTGCGCCGCTGGCTGGATGCCGAACTGAACAAGCCGCTGGACCCCACGGACGTGGCCCGCGCGGCCACAACCCCGGAAATGGCGGCCGAGATGTACCTGGCCAGTGTGCTGATGGTGGACGAGGAGCACTTCATGGAGCGCGCCTATCTGGAAGAGCTGGCGCGCCAGCTGCGCCTCGATCCGGGGCTCAAGGCCGAGCTTGAGCGTCAGGTTCGGCAAGAGCTGGCCTGAACAAGACGATCAACGAATGAAGTCGAGTCTTCTGTAGGAGCGAGCTTGCTCGCGAAAGATCGTGCTCGGGACTCTTCGCGAGCAAGCTCGCTCCTACAAATTCGGAATTCGCTCCCCACGCGCTTGCCCCGTCCATTCCCTTCCTGCAAACCGGCAACTTTCTGCCAAACTCCCAAAGCCACGCGCCGTCGGCTTTCTGGCGACGTAAATGTACGTCTTCCGGTGCTTGCGGGCGTTGGGGCGAGTCACTAGAGTCGCCGCCAATGGCGCTGCGCCGCCAAGATTCCGGGCATTGGTAACTGGGGAAGTTTTGTGAAGAACTGGACTGTTCGCCTGCGTATCCAGGCAAGTTTCGCGGTGATCATCGCCATCATGCTGTTGATGGCCGCCATGTCCTACATGCAGCTGAGAAACATCGAGCACGAAGGCGACCGGGTGCTGGCCGACTCCGTACCCGGCATGTTCATGATCAGCAAGCTGCGCAGCAGCTGGACTGACAACATGCTGCGGACCCAGGCGTTGCTGGGCGGCGCTGGTGCAAGCGACGTACTGGTTTATCCGGGCGACGAGAAGGCGCTGAAGGAAAGCAACGACCAGCTCGATGCCTTCATCAAGTCGTACGAAGAGACGATCTCCAAGACCGATGACCTGGACAACTACCGGCAATTCCTCGGTATCTACAAGGCCTATCGCGAGCACCAGGCACAAATACTGGTACTGGCGCGTGCCGGTAGCCTGGTGCAGGCTCGCCAGAGCTTCCGCGAAGGACTGATCGTGCAGTGGAACGGTGGGCGCCAACTGCTTAACGAAATGATCGATTTCAACAAGGGGACCGCCGAGAGCTCGGTCGGGGAGATCGTCAGCTCGGTGCGCAATGCCGAGCGCAGCATGCTCCTTGCCATGGTGTTGGCGGTTGCCGCCGCGGCCGTTTGCGGCTTGCTGTTGATGCGTGCGATCACCCGCCCGGTTGGCGGTATCGTCGATACCCTGCGGATCATGGGCGGCGGCGATCTGTCCGCGCGCCTGGATCTCAAGCGCCAGGATGAATTCAACGCCATCGAGACCGGCTTCAATAGCATGGCCGAAGAGCTCAAGGCCCTGGTTTCCCAGGCCCAGCGCTCCGCAGTCCAGGTGACCACTTCGGTCACCGAGATCGCCGCCACAAGCAAGCAACAGCAGGCCACCGCTACCGAGACCGCTGCCACCACCACCGAAATTGGCGCCACTTCGCGGGAAATCGCCGCGACCTCTCGCGACCTGGTCCGCACCATGAACGAGGTGTCCGGCACCGCGGAGCAGACTTCCATCCTCGCGGGTTCCGGCCAGCTTGGCCTGGCGCGAATGGAAGACACCATGCACCAGGTGATGGGCGCGGCCGAGTTGGTGAATGCCAAGCTGGCGATCCTCAATGAGAAGGCCGGCAACATCAACCAGGTGGTCACCACCATCGTCAAGGTGGCCGACCAGACCAACCTGCTGTCCCTCAACGCCGCGATCGAGGCGGAAAAGGCAGGCGAGTACGGTCGCGGCTTTGCCGTGGTGGCGACTGAGGTGCGGCGCCTGGCCGACCAGACCGCCGTTGCCACCTACGACATCGAGCAGATGGTGCGCGAGATCCAGTCGGCGGTGTCCGCCGGGGTCATGGGCATGGACAAGTTCTCCGAAGAAGTGCGCCGCGGCATCGCCGAAGTGGGGCAGGTGGGTGAGCAGCTGTCTCAGATCATCCAGCAGGTGCAGGCGCTGGCGCCGCGCGTGCAGATGGTCAACGAGGGCATGCAGGCCCAGGCCACCGGCGCCGAACAGATCAACCAGGCCCTGGTACAACTGGGCGAGGCCACTGGTCAGACGGTGGAGTCCCTGCGCCAGGCCAGCTCAGCCATCGACGAACTGAACCTGGTGGCCAACGGCCTGCGAACCGGCGTCAGCCGATTCAAGGTCTGAGTCGGCGCCCATGTGCCCGAGTCGTACCCGCGCGCCGGCCCGCACTGTCAGGGACCGGCTCTACCTGCAGTTCCGCATGGGCGGCGACCGCTATGCGCTGGATGTCCATGAAGTGGTGGAAGTCCTGCCCCTGCGCCAGCTGAAACAGGTGCCCGAGTCACCGGGCTGGGTGGCCGGGGTGTTTTCCCATCGCGGCGTGCTGGTGCCAGTGCTGGACCTGGGCGTGCTCGCCTTCGGCCAAGCTGCGCAGGTGCGCACCAGTACCCGGCTGGTGCTGGTGGATTACCCATTGGAGGGGCGGACGCGCTGGCTCGGGCTGATCCTCGAGCAGGCTACCGACACCTTGCGCTGCCGCCCGGATGAGTTCCGCGACTACGGTCTGGAGCAGGGCGGGGCACGCTACCTGGGGCCTGTCTACCAGGGCGCGGATGGCCTGGTACAACGCATTCGTGTGGCCGAGTTACTGCCGGATGAGGTTCGCGCGTTGCTGTTTCCGGCCACGGAGGGTGCGGCATGATCGAACGCTTCGAGGCCCTGTTGAAGAGCCGCATCGGCCTGGAGGCGGAGTCCGTCGGCCGGGTGGTGATCGAACGTGCGCTGCGCCAGCGCATGAGCGCTTGCGGCAGTCGCGATGAAGAAGCCTACTGGGCCACCCTCAACGCCTCGCCGGCCGAGCAGCAGGCGCTGGTGGAAGCGGTGGTGGTACCTGAAACCTGGTTCTTCCGTTATCCCGAATCCTTCGCCGCCCTTGGTCGCCTGGCCTTCGAACGGCTGCCGACGCTGGCGGGTGGGCGGCCCTTGCGCATCCTCAGCCTGCCCTGTTCCACCGGGGAAGAGCCGTTTTCCATCGTCATGGCACTACTGGATGCCGGTCTTGCACCAGGACTGTTCCAGGTGGATGCAGTGGATATCAGCGAACGTGTACTGGAGCGGGCGCGCCAGGGGCTGTACGGACGCAACTCGTTCCGTGGCGAGGACATGGGCTTTCGCGACCGTTATTTCATCCCCTCGGGCGAGAGCTATGTGCTGGCCCAGCAGGTAGCGTCGAAGGTGCGCTTCCTGCGGGGCAACCTACTTGACCCCGGCCTCCTCTCTGGTGAGCCGCCCTACGACTTCGTCTTCTGCCGCAATCTGCTGATCTACTTCGACCGAACCACCCAGATCGCCGTGCTGGAGGTGCTCAAGCGCCATATGCTGAAGGACGGCGCCATGTTCATCGGTCCGGCCGAAGCCAATCTGCTTAGCCAGCAGGGCATGCAACCGCTGGGTTATCCACAGGCCTTCGTGTTCCGCAATGCGCCGCCCCAGGCTGCCGCCAAGCCGGCCAAGGCACGCGCTCCGGCACCCACTCCCGTCGTGACCGCCCCGCTGCCCAGCAGAGCGCCGGCCAGGCCGCGCGCGATGCTGCCGAAGCCCGAACTGCCCAGGGCCAAGGCCGATGGCGTGGGGCCCGACGCCGCCTTGGCGGCTATCGCCAGCCTGGCCAACAGTGGCCGAACCGAGGAGGCTCGCGTCGCTTGCGAAGCCTTCCTGTCAGCTCACGGCCCATCGGCCGACGTCTTCTATTGGCTCGGGCTGCTCAGCGATGTGGCCGGCAAGAGCGATGAAGCCCAGGACCACTACCGCAAGGCGCTCTATCTGGCGCCCCAGCATGCCGAGGCGCTGGCACACCTGGCGGCGTTGCTCGCCGCCCGTGGCGATCGCGCCGGTGCAGAACGCCTGTTGCAGCGCGCCAGTCGCGGAGTGAACAGCCATGGCCGATAACCGCTTGCCCCTGATTGCCAGCGACCAACTGCCCGCCGTGGACGACTGCTGGAATCGCATTGGCGTGCATGGCGACAAGTCCTGCGAGCGCCTGGCAGCCCACGTGCACTGTCGCAACTGCGAGGTTCACGCCGCCGCCGCCACCTTGTTGCTCGACCGCTACGCACTGGTTCGCGAGGACATTGCCGCCGCGCCAGTGGCCGGCGTGGAAGAGGATGGCCGCGACTGCCGTTCCACCCTGGTGTTCCGCCTGGGCGAGCAGTGGCTGGGATTGGCGACGCGCAGTCTGGTTGAGGTGGCCTCGATCAACCCCATCCATTCCCTGCCGCACCAGCGTTCCCTGGCCCTGCTTGGGGTGACCAATGTTCGTGGGGCGCTGGTGGCCTGCCTGTCTTTGAGTGAGTTGCTGGGGCTGGAGAAGGGCGGCCTGGTGAATGGCGAGCGGCGTGTCGTGCCGCGAATGCTGATTCTCGCCAGCCAGAGCGGACCCTTGGTTTCGCCAGTGGACGAAGTGGATGGCATACACGGCATACCCGTGGATGCGGTGATCGATCCTGGCCGTACCCCGGATCTGGCGGCTCGCCAGTTCGCGTCGGGGGTGGTTCAGTGGCGTGGACGCAGCATCACGCTGCTGGACGAAAGCCTGCTGTTGCAGGCCATGGCAAGGAGCCTGGCATGACCCCGGACCAGATGCGCGACGCATCCTTGCTGGAGCTGTTCCGCCTGGAGGCGGATGCCCAGACCCAGGTGCTCAACGCCGGCTTGCTGGTGCTGGAGCGCAATCCGACCCAGGCCGACCAGTTGGAAGCCTGCATGCGCGCGGCCCACTCCCTGAAAGGTGCTGCGCGTATCGTCGGGCTGGATGCCGGGGTGCGCGTCGCCCATGTGATGGAAGACCTGCTGGAGGCTGCGCGGCAGGGGCATGTGCGGCTGCAACCGGACAATATCGATGCATTGCTGCAGGGGTCCGATCTGCTGCTGCGCATTGGCAGCGATGCCGATTGGGCGGAGAGCGCAGGCCGCGATGCCATCGCTGCGCTGATAGCCCGGCTGCAGGGTCGGTCCGCCGAACCTTCGCCCGTGGCCGAGGATTTCAACGAACCGGTCATCCCCGCGCCGACTGTATCTGCTCCCGCCATCCCTGCTGCACTGTCGCCGTCGCCGGAGTCCGCTCCCCGCGAAGTGGAAGCTCAGGTCCCTGTGGACAGCGGTGCCGAGGCCCGTGACCGGGTACTGCGGGTGAGTGCCGAACGTCTTGATCACCTGCTGGATATCTCCAGCAAGTCGCTGGTGGAGTTCCAGCGCATAAAACCCCTGAACGATGCCCTGCACCGCCTCAAACGCCTTCAGGCCAGTGCCAGCCGCGCCCTTGATGTGGCGCGGGAATCGGTGCTGGATGGCACCCTGGACCCGCAAGCCCAGGCGATGCTCGGCGAGGCCCGGCAGCTGCTCGGTGAGTGCCAGCAGATGCTCTCCGGCTACATGGCCGATTTCGATGAGTTCGGCTGGCAAGGTGGCCAGCGGGCCCAGTTGCTCTATGACGCCGCCCTGGCTTCGCGCATGCGTCCGTTCGCCGACGTGTTGGCCGGTCAGGCGCGCATGGTCCGTGATCTTGGCCGCTCACTGGGCAAGCCGGTGCGGTTGGAAGTGAGCGGCGAGACCACGCAAGTCGACCGCGACGTGCTGGAGCGCCTGGAGGCCCCACTCACACACTTGCTACGCAATGCCGTGGATCACGGTATCGAGAGCCCGCAGGTGCGCTCGCGCCTGGGTAAGCCGGAAGAGGGCGTGATCCGCCTGCATGCCCGCCATCACGCCGGGATGCTCCTGTTGGAGCTGGCGGACGATGGCGCCGGGGTGGACCTGGAGCGCCTGCGCGATGCGGTGGTCGCCCGCCAGTTCGCCAATCCCGAAACCGCCGCGAGGATGACCGAGGAAGAGTTGCTGGCCTTCCTCTTCCTGCCCGGTTTCAGCATGCGCGAGCAGGTCACCGAGGTTTCCGGACGTGGCGTTGGCCTGGATGCAGTTCAGCACATGGTGCGCCAGCTGCGTGGCGGCGTACGCATGGAACAGCGCAGCGGACAGGGCGCCACCTTCCGCATCGAAGTACCGCTGACCCTGTCGGTGGTGCGCAGTCTGGTGGTGGAGGTGGGCGGCGAGGCCTACGCCTTCCCGCTGGCCCATATCGAACGCATGACCCGCCTGCAGCACGAGGACATCGTCCAGCTCGAGGGTCGCCAGCATTTCTGGTACGAGGGCCGGCACGTGGGGCTGGTCTCGGCCAGCCAGATCCTCCAGTGCGCCGAGGGCAAGCGTGACGAGGCCGGCATCCCGGTGGTGCTGATCAACGAGCGTGACACCTGCTACGGCGTTGCCGTGGAGCGATTCATCGGCGAACGAACGCTGGTAGTGATGCCGCTGGACCCGCGTCTGGGCAAGGTCCAGGACCTGTCCGCCGGGGCATTGCTGGATGATGGCCGGCCTGTGCTGATCCTCGATGTCGAGGACTTGCTGAAGTCCGTCGGCAAGCTGCTGGGCAGTGGTCGTCTGGAAAAGGTCGATCGCGGCAGCCGCCAGGGAGTTGGTGCCCAGCGCAAACGCGTGCTGGTGGTGGATGACTCGCTCACGGTGCGTGAGCTGGAGCGCAAGCTGCTGGCCGGTCGTGGTTACGACGTGGCGGTGGCAGTGGATGGCATGGACGGCTGGAACGCACTGCGTTCGGAGCACTTCGACCTGCTCATCACCGATATCGACATGCCGCGCATGGACGGCATCGAACTGGTCACCCTGGTGCGTCGTGACAATCGCTTGCAGTCGTTGCCGGTCATGGTGGTTTCCTACAAGGATCGTGAAGAGGACCGGCGACGCGGCCTGGATGCCGGCGCCGACTATTATCTGGCGAAAGCCAGCTTCCACGACGAAGCGTTGCTGGATGCAGTGGTCATGCTGATCGGGGAGGCCCAAGGGTGAGGATAGGGATAGTCAACGATATGCCCCTGGCGGTCGAGGCGCTGCGTCGGGCCCTTGCCCTGGAACCGGCGCACCAGATCGCCTGGATAGCCGGCAATGGCGCGGAAGCGGTGGAGTGCTGCGGTCGGGATGTGCCGGATGTGGTGCTGATGGACCTGCTGATGCCGGTGATGGACGGGGTGGAGGCGACCCGCCAGATCATGGCTCGCAGCCCTTGCGCCATCCTCATCGTCACCGTGGATATCGAGCAGAACGTGCACCGGGTGTTCGAGGCCATGGGCCATGGTGCCCTGGACGCAGTGAATACGCCCGCGCTTGGCAGCGGCCAGGCCCAGGAGGCCGCGCTGCTGCTGCGCAAGATCCAGAATATCGGCTGGCTCGTGGGCCAGCGCGACAACCGCGGACGCGGGGCAGACGAGCCGCGTTCCCGGCACAGTGGCGGCCAGCGGCTGGTCGCCATCGGTGCCTCGGCGGGTGGTCCGGCGTCCCTGGCGCAACTACTCAAGCGGTTGCCGGCGGATTTTTCGGCAGCCGTGGTGTTGGTCCAGCATGTGGACGAAGTCTTCGCTGCCGGCATGGCCGACTGGCTGGCCAGCGAGTCCCGACTGCCCGTTCGACTGGCACGGGAAGGCGAGCCGCCACAGCCGGGAAGCATCCTCCTGGCCGGCACCAACAATCACCTGCGACTGCTGAAAAATGGCACGTTGGCCTATACCGCCGAGCCCACCAGCTTCGTATATCGTCCATCCATCGATGTTTTCTTCGACAGTCTGGTGGAGCACTGGAAGGGCGAGGCCATCGGCGTGCTCCTTACCGGTATGGGGCGGGACGGTGCCGAAGGCTTGAAACGCATGCGCGACCGGGGCTTCCTGACCATTGCCCAGGACCAGGCCAGCTGCGCGGTTTATGGCATGCCCAAGGCCGCCGCCGCCATTGGCGCGGCGGTGGAGATCCTCGGCCTGGAACGCATCGCGCCCCGGCTGGCCGAGGTGTTCGGATGATTTCTACCTCAGGCCTGCGGGCCCGGAGAGCGTTATGCAATACCCCTATCGCAACCCCATGGACATGACCCCGGTCGAGCCGTCGGCAATGGTGCTGCTGGTCGATGACCAGGCCATGGTCGGTGAAACGGTGCGTCGGGCACTGATGGCCGAACCGGGCATTGACTTCCATTTCTGCTCCGACCCGTTGCAAGCGGTCGCCGTGGCCCTGCAGATCAAGCCAACGGTCATCCTCCAGGACCTTGTGATGCCGGGAGTCGACGGTCTCAGCCTGCTTGCCGAGTACCGCGCGGTGCCAGCGCTGCGCGATGTGCCGATCATCGTCCTGTCGACCAAGGAAGAACCCACGGTGAAGAGTGCAGCCTTCGCCGCCGGGGCCAACGACTACCTGGTCAAGTTGCCCGATACCATCGAGCTGGTCGCGCGCATCCGCTACCACTCGCGCTCCTTCACCGCCCTGCAGCAGCGCGACGAGGCCTACCGCGCCCTGCGCGAGAGCCAGCAGCAATTGCTGGAAGCCAACCTGGTGCTGCAGCGGCTGATGAACTCCGACGGGCTGACCGGGCTGTCCAACCGGCGTCATTTCGACGAGTACCTGGACATGGAGTGGCGCCGCGCGCTCCGCGAGCAGAGCGAGCTGTCGATGCTGATGATCGACGTCGACCACTTCAAGGGCTTCAACGACAGCTTTGGCCATGTAGCGGGCGATGAGGCGCTGCGCCGGGTGGCGGAGTCGATCCGCACCTGCTGCAGCCGCGCCACCGACCTCGCCGCGCGCTACGGCGGCGAAGAGTTCGCCATGATCCTGCCAGGTACCGCCGCTGGCGGCGCGCGCCTGCTGGCGGAGAAAGTACGGCGCTCGGTGGAGGCCCTGGGCATCCACCACGACCTGCCGGTGGCGGGCTCGGTACTGAGCGTCAGTATCGGTGTCGCCACGCTCACTCCCAAGCCAGGCCAGGTTTCCCTGGTGCTGGTGGACATGGCTGACCAGGGGCTCTATCAGGCCAAGCACAATGGCCGTAACCAGGTGGCCATGGTGGCAACCAGCTCCACTCCGTGATCGGGACGGGCTTCATTGAGCCCGTGCGTCGCCGGCGTGGCGCAATTCGCGGCTGGCATGCTGCCGGCATCCAGTGACTCGGGTATACTCGCCGGCTTTTCCGAAAGTTTTGCCAGCGAGAGCTTCCCGTCATGGAAATCAACCCGATCCTGAACAGCATCAAGGACCTCTCCGATCGCACCCTGTCTATTCGGGGGTATCTTTGACTACGATCAGAAGCATGATCGTCTCGTCGAAGTAAACCGCGAACTCGAAGACCCCGCCGTCTGGAACAACCCCGAATACGCGCAGAATCTCGGCCGTGAACGTGCCCAGCTGGCGCAGATCGTCGAAACCCTGGACGACCTGACCAGCGGCCTGGCCGACTCCCGCGACCTGCTGGACATGGCGGTCGAGGAGAACGACGAAGGCGCCGTGAATGACGTCGCCACCGAAGTCGAGCGCCTGCGCACGATCCTCGAGAAGCTCGAATTCCGTCGCATGTTCAGCGGCGAGATGGACATGAACAACGCCTACCTGGACATCCAGGCCGGCTCCGGCGGTACCGAAGCCCAGGACTGGGCCAACATGCTGCTGCGCATGTACCTGCGTTGGGCCGACAAGCGCGGCTTCGACGCCACCATCATCGAACTGTCCGAAGGCGAGGTCGCCGGTATCAAGGGCGCCACCGTCCATGTGAAGGGCGAGTACGCCTTCGGCTGGCTGCGCACCGAGATCGGCGTGCACCGCCTGGTACGCAAGAGCCCGTTCGACTCCGGCAACCGTCGCCACACCTCGTTCACCGCGGTGTTCGTCTCGCCGGAAATCGATGACAACATCGAGATCGAGATCAACCCGGCCGACCTGCGCATCGACACCTACCGCTCCTCCGGCGCAGGCGGTCAGCACGTGAACACCACCGACTCCGCGGTGCGTATCACCCACGTGCCGACCAACACCGTGGTGGCGTGCCAGAACGAACGCTCCCAGCACGCCAACAAGGACACCGCCATGAAAATGCTGCGGGCCAAGTTGTACGAGCAGGAAATGCAGAAGCGCACCGCCGCGTCCCAGGCCCTGGAAGACACCAAGTCCGACATCGGCTGGGGCCACCAGATTCGCTCCTACGTACTCGACCAGTCGCGGATCAAGGACCTGCGTACCGGCGTCGAGCGCAGCGACTGCGACAAGGTGCTGGACGGCGATCTGGACGAATACCTCGAGGCCAGCCTCAAGCAGGGGCTTTGACGCGATTTCGCCGGCCGGGCTGCGTGTTGGCCGGCGCTCGCTAAGCTTTTGAGCCTTTGCAACGCGATTATTTTCAAACAGGCGATTCGACGCCTAACCGGGAACCACCAAGACCATGAGCGACCAACAACTCGACCAGCACGAACTGCAACAGGAAGAAAACAAGCTGATCGCCCAGCGCAAGGAAAAACTTGCCGCCGTGCGAGAAGCCAAGGCCATTGCCTTCCCCAATGACTTCCGCCGCGAAAACTACTTCGCGGACCTGCAGAAGCAATACGCCGACAAGACCAAGGAAGAGCTGGAAGCAGCCGCCATCCCGGTCAAGGTCGCTGGTCGCATCATGCTCAACCGCGGTTCTTTCATCGTCCTTCAGGACACCAGCGGCCGCCTGCAGGTCTACGTCAACCGCAAGACCCTGCCGGAAGAGACCCTGGCCGAAATCAAGACTTGGGACCTGGGCGACATCATTGGCGCTGAAGGCACCCTGGCCCGTTCCGGCAAGGGCGACCTGTACGTCGAGATGACCAACGTGCGCCTGCTGACCAAGTCCCTGCGCCCGCTGCCGGACAAGCACCACGGCCTGACCGACACCGAACAGCGCTATCGCCAGCGTTACGTCGACCTGATCGTCAACGAGGAAACCCGCAACACCTTCCGCGTGCGTTCCCAGGTGATCGCCCACATCCGCCGCTTCCTGTCCGACCGCGGTTTCCTCGAAGTGGAAACCCCGATGCTGCAGACCATTCCCGGTGGCGCCGCGGCCAAGCCGTTCGCGACCCATCACAATGCGCTGGACATGGCCATGTTCCTGCGTATCGCGCCGGAGCTTTACCTCAAGCGTCTGGTGGTAGGTGGTTTCGAGAAGGTCTTCGAAATCAACCGCAACTTCCGTAACGAAGGCGTTTCGACCCGGCACAACCCCGAGTTCACCATGCTCGAGTTCTACCAGGCCTACGCTGACTACGAAGACAACATGGACCTGACCGAGGAACTGTTCCGCGAACTGGCCCAGGCGGTGCTTGGCTCCACCGACGTGCCCTACGGCGACAAGGTCTTCCACTTCGGTGAGCCGTTCGCCCGTCTGTCCGTATTCGACGCCATCCTCAAGTACAACCCGGAAATCAGCGCCGCCGACCTCAAGGATGTCGAGAAGGCCCGTGCGATCGCCAAGAAGGCCGGTGCCAAGGTCCTCGGCCACGAAGGCCTGGGCAAGCTGCAGGTGATGATTTTCGAAGAGCTGGTGGAGCACAAGCTGGAGCAGCCGCACTTCATCACTCAGTACCCCTTCGAAGTGTCGCCGCTGGCGCGCCGCAACGACCAGGACCCGAGCGTCACCGACCGCTTCGAGTTGTTCATCGGTGGCCGCGAGATCGCCAACGCCTACTCCGAGCTGAACGACGCCGAAGACCAGGCCGAGCGCTTCATGCTGCAGGTCAAGGAGAAGGATGCCGGTGACGACGAGGCGATGCACTACGATGCCGATTTCGTAAATGCCCTGGAATACGGCATGCCGCCCACCGCTGGCGAAGGCATTGGTATCGACCGACTTGTGATGTTGCTCACCAATTCGCCGTCTATTCGTGACGTCATCCTGTTCCCGCACATGCGGCCCCAGGCTTGATGCAGGAGCAAGAATAAAACCGCCTTCGGGCGGTTTTTTCTTGGCCGCCGACCGGCATGCGAACCTTTTGCCCCGGCGCCGCTCCTACAAGGCGCTCGTCAGGGAGACAGAGCCTAAATCTCGCCAGCTCCTGCATTGATAAGCGGGATAAATGGTCAACACTTTCACCTTGAGTGAGTTCGGAGGGTTTCCTGTCTTGAACCAGTCGTCCCGCAGTGACAGCGCCGCCCGCGTGGCCAGCGCAGTTGCCGAGAGCGTGAAGTACCAGGGCCGCAAGGCCAGCCGCCAAGGTAGCGAGCAACGCCGCCAGGCGATCCTCGATGCCGCCATGCGCATCATCGTCCGCGACGGTGTGCGGGCGGTGCGCCATCGCGCCGTGGCCGCAGAGGCCCAGGTACCGCTATCGGCCACTACCTATTACTTCAAGGACATCAACGATCTCATCACCGATACCTTCGCCCAGTTCGTAGAGCGCAGTTCGGCGGTGATGGCGGCCTTCTGGGCCAGCGTGGAGGATGACCTGCAGGCCATGGCAGCGGTGCTCAGCCGCGACGGTGATTCGCGCCGGGCCATGACCGACCAGATCGTCGAACTGGCCATCCAGTACGTGCGCAGCCAGTTGGAGGAGAACCGCGACCAGTTGCTGGCCGAACATGCTTTCCGTCAGGAGGCGCTGTTGAATGCCGGTCTGCGTAATCTTGCTGACGCACATCGCAAGATACTCTCGCTGGGCGCGGAGCATTTCTTCCAGGTACTGGGTTCGGCCGAGCCCACCGAAGACGCCAAGGTGTTGACGGCCGTCATTCTGCGGATGGAATATCAGGGCCTCCTCGACGGCGTGGAAAACCTCGACATCGGCGAGATGCGAGCGGTCCTGAAGCGATACCTGTATCTGGTGATGGGACTCTGAGCGCGTAGATCAAACCCCGCTATCGCGGGGTTTTTCGTTATCACAAGGAGAGCGAGATGAAAGTCTGGCGTGCCGTGGTTGCCCTGTCCTTCCTGCTGTTGGGCGGCTGCCTGGTCACCTTCAAGGATCCTATTCCGGCCAACGAACCGGCCCCTATCCCCCTGCTCGGGGACTGGACCCGCAAGGACGAGTGGGGCGAACGCGAGTATCTGGAGATCAGCCGCTCCGGCTCCAACGTGTACAAGGCGCGCAGCTTCGAGGGCAGCAAAGACAACCTGGAGGGCATGGAGGAGTTCGGTTTCACCGTCGCTCACCACGGCCGCCGCTGGTATCTCTCTGCCGGGCTGCCGAAAAAACTGGGCGCGAACTTCGCCATCGTCGGTTTCGAGTTGACCACCGATAACGAACTGGTGGTCTACAACCTGGACGTCGAGCGCATCGAACAGGAAATGCAGGAAGGCAAGTTCCAGGGGCAGCCTGTGGAAATGCCGGACGGCGACGGCGTGCTCATCACCACTCCTCTGGATGTGGTCTTCGGCTGGCTGGATGATCCCGCGAACTCGGACGTCTTCGTTGAAGTGGCGCGTTACCAGCGCTCAGCCGAGGAGTGAGTCAACGATGACCCGTCGCAAGTTGCCTGACGATTACCAGAAAACCATTCGCGCGCTATCCGACCGCATCGTCCAGGCGCAGACGCCGATTCGCGTGCTCGACGCCGTGAAATGGGACGACAGCGTTCGCCAGGACTTCCTCAAGCACAAGGGCAAGTCCATGCCCCATGTGGACCGCGCCTACTACGAGAGCCGTCCGCTGGCCTTCGACTCGGTGGAGAAGAAGCTGGAGTTCCAGAACATCGAGCGCGATATCACCCGTCATCTGGGCCAGTTCAACCCGGTGGGGCAGATCATGCGGCGCATGTGCAAGGAATACCGCATGGTGATCCGCATGCTGGAAGCACGCGGCACCGCGGATTTCGGCCTGATTTCCCAGGAGCTCTACGGCGCGGCCTCCGATGCCTTCCATGCCGGCGATCCGACCCTGGCCGATCTCGGCCTGATGCTCTCGGACTACCTGAACAACATCGACCATCGAGGCGACCTCAAGGACGAGCCCAAGACTCTCACTGCCAAGGATGCCGTCAACCTGCTGCAGAGCCGGCTGGGAGACGTGTTCGGCGATGACACCATCCGCGTTTTCGAGTCCGACGGTATCGTCGCCGACGCGGCGGCCGGTGCGGACTACATCAAGATTCGCGCCGATGCCATGTTCAACGAGCGCGACGTGCGTGCCTTGGAAGTCCACGAGGGACTGGTGCACGTGGGTACAACCCTGAACGGCCAGAACCAACCGATCTGCACCTTCCTTTCCAAGGGCCCGCCGTCCTCCACCGTGACCCAGGAAGGCCTGGCGATCCTGATGGAAGTGATCGCGTTCGCGTCCTATCCGACCCGGCTGCGTCGGCTGACCAACCGCACCCGCGCGATCCACATGGCGGAGGAGGGGGCTGATTTCCTCGAGGTCTATCACTTCTACCGCGAGCAGGGTTACAGCATGGAGGAGAGCTATGGCAGCGCCAGCCGCGCCTTCCGGGGTTCGTTGCCGGGCGGGCTGCCGTTCACCAAGGACCTGTCCTACCTGAAGGGCTTCATCCTGATCTACAACTACATCCAGCTCGCAGTGCGCAAAGGCAAGCTGGAGCAGATCCCGCTGCTGTTCTGCGGCAAGACCACCCTGGAAGACACCCGCACGCTGCGTCAGTTGGTGGACGAAGGCCTGGTGGTGCCGCCGAAGTACCTGCCGCCGCAGTTCCGTGACCTCAACGCGCTGTCGGCGTGGATGTGCTTCTCCAACTTCCTCAACCACTTGAGCCTGGAGCGCATCGAGGCGGACTACGCCAACATTCTCTGACCGACCTTGTCGGGGCGAAGGCACTCGCCCCGGCAGAGCGGCACGAACCCTGTAGGGGCGAATTCTTTCGCCAACCAGCCCGCAGGGCTGGCCTGTGATGTTTCAGGAAGGAAATGCACATGCCCGCTTCCCGCCTCTTGCTGATCCTCTTCGTTCTGATCCTGCAAGGCTGCAGTGCGCTGCTGTTCTACCCGGACCAGCACCTGCCCTTCACGCCGGAAAAGGCCAAGCTGGAGTATCGCGATATCAGCCTGACTGCCGCCGATGGCACACGCCTGCATGCCTGGTGGCTGCCGGCCAAGCCTGGCGTGGAGGTGAAGGGGACGGTGCTACACCTGCATGGCAATGGCGGCAATGTCGCTACGCACCTGGGCGGCAGCTGGTGGTTACCGGCGAAGGGCTACCAGGTGCTGTTGCTGGATTATCGTGGCTACGGCCGCTCCGAGGGTTCGCCCAGGCTGCCGGACGTCTACCAGGACATCGATGCCGCCTTCGCCTGGCTGGACCAGGCGCCGGAGGTCCAGGGCAAGCCGGTCGTGTTGCTTGGCCAGAGCATCGGTGGCGCCTTGGCCGTGCACTACCTCTCCGAGCGCCCACAACGGCGCGATCTGCTCAAGGCCCTGGTGCTCGATGGGGTGCCGGCCAGCTACCGCGAAATCGCCCGCTACAGCCTGTCCAATGCCTGGCTGACCTGGCCATTGCAGGTGCCGTTGTCCTGGCTGGTGCCCGACGGTGACAGCGCCATACGTGGCATTGGCGAGCTGAAGGGCTTGCCGCTGCTGATCTACCACAGCATCGATGATCCGGTGGTGCCTCTTTCCAACGGCGTGCGCTTGTATCAAGCTGCGCCCCCGCCGCGGGTGTTCCAGCCGGTCCGTGGCGATCATGTGCAGACCTTCGCCGATCCCACCTGGCGGAAGGTAATGCTGCTTTACCTCGAAGACCCCACGGGCTTCGTCGGACTGCGCCGACTGGCTGAAGTCCCGAATACAGAGAGTCCCCAATGAGCGAACGCAATCCCATCCCGCTGATCCTCACCGGCATCGGCAGCATTGTCGGCACCGTGATGGTGCTCTGGTTCTACGGTTACCTGCACTTCGCCAAACCCGAGGACGCGCTTCTGCTGTCCGACTTCACCATGCTCAAGACCATCCCCGGCGAGGACTACAAGGTTTCCCTGGAGCCCGCCGCGCAAGTGGCGCAGTGCATCGACGGCGTGCTGGTGATGTTCGATACCCAGCAAAAAGGCCTGACTGGCGTGCTCGTGGACAACAAGAAGAAAGCGGTGCGCTGCGTGGGTCAGGAGACCCCGCAAGAGGTCAAGTAAGGGGCTAGCTTCCGTAAGGAGGTGACTCGCATGAACATTCGTATCTGGCAGGGCGATATCACCACCCTGGAGGTGGACGCCATCGTCAATGCCGCCAACTCCTCGCTGCTTGGCGGCGGGGGTGTTGATGGCGCCATTCACCGCGCCGCCGGCCCCGATCTCCTCGCGCTGTGCCGTACCCTTGGCGGTTGTCCCACGGGCGAGGCACGCATCACGCCGGGCTTCCGCCTGCCTGCACGGTTCGTGATCCACACCGTCGGCCCGGTTTGGCGCGGCGGCAATCATCGTGAACCGGAACTGCTCGCCAACTGCTACCGCAACAGCCTGGCCCTGGCCGAAGCCGAAGGGCTGGCGAGCATCGCCTTTCCGGCGATCAGTTGCGGCGTGTATGGCTATCCGCTGGAGGCAGCGGCGCGTGTCGCGGTGGCCGAGTTGAAGCGGTCGAGGCCCGAGGGCAGCAGTTTGCGTGAAGTGCTGTTGGTGGCGTTCGGCGGGGACATGGTCAGGGTCTATCAAGAGGCTCTGACGTAGGTTGGTGCTGAGGAGCGATGCCCAGCACCATAGTTTCCGGCTTTGACACCATCGTTGGGCTTCGCTGCGCTCTGCACCAACCTACGTTTCGTTAGCGCAACGACTTCGGCGACAACAACCGCAGCCCATTGAACACCACCAGCAGGCTGGCTCCCATATCGGCGAAGACCGCCATCCACAGCGTGCCTTCGCCCATCAACGTCAATGCCAGGAACACCGCCTTGATGCCCAGTGCCAGGCTGATGTTCTGCATCAGCACCCTGTGGGTACGGTGAGACAGACGGATGAATTGCGGGAGCTTGCGCAGGTCGTCGTCCATCAGCGCCACGCCGGCGGTTTCGATGGCGGTATCCGTGCCGGCGGCGCCCATGGCGAAGCCGATGTCGGCGCGGGCCAACGCAGGCGCGTCGTTGATGCCGTCGCCGACCATGCCCACGGGCACGTTGCCGGACTGGCGCCTGCTGATTTCCGCCAGTTTGTCCGCGGGCAGCAAGTTGCCGCGTGCGTCGTCCATGCCCACCTGGCTGGCGATGGCCTGCACCGTGTGCGGGTTGTCGCCGGACAGCATGAGCGTCTTCACCCCCAGCTCATGCAGCTGGCCGATGGCCTCGCGGCTGCTGTCACGCACTGTGTCGGCCACCGCGAACAGCGCCAGCACGGCGTTTTCCCCACACAGCGCCACCACTGTCTTGCCCTGGGTTTCCAGGCCGTCCAGACGCGCTTCCAGGCCTGCCCCGCAAAGGCCGAGTTCCTCCACCAGGCGGTGATTACCCAGGTGGTAGGTTTGACCCTCGATCTGACCGCTGACGCCGCGGCCGGGCAGGGCGGCCAGGTTATCCACAGCGTAGAGCGCGATGCCGTCTGCCTCGGCGGCGCGGGCCACGGCCTGGGACACCGGGTGGTCCGAACGGGCCGCCAGGCTGGCCGCCAGGGCTCGGGCGTCACGCTCATCCGCGTGCAGCAGCTCGAAGTCTGTCTGCCGGGGGCGGCCCTCGGTCAGGGTGCCGGTCTTGTCCAGTGCGATCCAGGCCAGCTTGCGGCCAAGCTCCAGGAAAACGCCTCCCTTGATCAGGATGCCGCTCCGCGCCGCCGCGGACAGGCCGCTGACGATGGTAACGGGGGTGGAGATCACCAGCGCGCAAGGGCAGGCGATCACCAGTAGCACCAGTGCCCGGTACAACCAATCGAGCCAGAGGCCGTCGAACAGCAGGGGCGGGAGCAGGGCGGTGAGTACGGCGATGAGGATCACCACTGGGGTGTAGATGCTCGAGAACCGATCGACGAAGCGCTGGGTAGGCGCGCGCGAACCCTGGGCGGCTTCCACCGCATGAATAATGCGTGCCAGGGTGCTGTCGTCGGAGGCACGGGTGGCGCGGTATTCCAATTCGCCCTCGCCATTGATTGTGCCGGCGAACAGCGGATCGCCCAGGTCCTTATCCACAGGCAGGCTCTCGCCGGTAATCGGGGCCTGGTTGACGCTGGAGCGCCCGCTCAGCACTTCACCGTCCAGAGCGATGCGCTCGCCCGGCCGCACCCGCAGGCGGGTGCCGGGCTGTACCTCACGGGCTGGGCGTTCGCGCCATTGGCCGCTTTCGAACACCGTGGCCTGTTCGGGCGCCAGTTGTAGAAGGCCGCGAATGGCGTCCCGCGCGCGTTCCAGCGATCGCGCTTCAAGGAGCTCGGCAATGGCGAACAGCACGCTGACCATGGCTGCTTCTGGCCACTGACCTATCAGCAGGGCACCGGTGACGGCGATGCTCATCAGTGCATTGATGTTCAGGTTGCGGTTCTTCAGGGCGATCCAGCCCTTCTTGTAGGTGGGCAGGCCGGCGCCGAGGATGGCGAGTATTGCCAGGCCGGCGATCACCCATTCTGGCGCCAGGCCAAACCACTCGCAGGCTTCCGCTGCCAGTGCGGCCAGCCCAGCCAGCGCCAGGGGCCACCAGGGCTTTTTCGCTTGGGCCGGGGCCGTGGCGGAAGCGCCTTCGGCCAGTGGTACTGCCTGCATGCCCAGACTCTCGATCAGACGTTGCAGGGGCTCGACGTCGTCGAAGCGATGGCGTACGCGCAGCAGACGCTGCATCAGATTGAATTCCAGCGCCTCGACTGCCGGGACCTTGCCCAGGGCGTCGCGGATCAGGCGTTCTTCCGTGGGACAGTCCATGGCATCGATGCGCAGGCTGCTCCAGCGAGCTTCGGCGGTAGCGGCGAAGACGGCTAATTCCGGCGTGGCGGAGCGGGGCGCATGGTCATGGTCGTGGCAGCAATGGTGGCTCATGGGTCAATTCCTGTTTGACGCTTCGAGTGGCATTGCACACCCTGTAGCAACTACAGAGTCAAGCGGAGGTGCCGCATGAAGATCGGCGAACTTGCCACCCTCACCGGGTGCCCTGTGGAAACCATCCGCTACTACGAGCGCGAAGGCCTGTTACCGGCGCCCTCGCGCAGCGCGGGCAACTACCGGCAGTACGACACGGTCCACGTCGAGCGGCTGTCGTTCATCCGCCACTGTCGTTCGCTGGACATGACCCAGGAGGAAATCCGCGCCCTGCTGGCCTTGCGCGACCGTCCCGAGGCCGATTGCGGCACCGCCAACCGGCTAATCGAGGAGCACCTGCACCATGTGGAGGTGCGCATCGCGGAGCTGCAGTCACTGCGCGACCAGCTCCATGACCTGCGCGCGCGCTGCAGCGGGGAGGGCGCAAGCGAGGCCTGCGGCATTCTCCGCGAACTGGAGCAACCGGGGCCGCCGCCGGTGACCAGCGAGGAATGCGCGCACGCCGGCCACCTGCACGTACCGGGCGTGCATCGGCGGGGCTGACTTGGCGTGCAACGGTCTAGTGGTTCGTGTTGTCGCGCTGATCACTCAATTGCCGCAGGTAGCGGCGTGAAAGGGCCAGGAAACGGGGCGTCGGCCCGATATCCTCGTACAGCGGGTCGCCCTGTTCATCGGTGGCGACCACCTGGCTGCCCTTGACGTAGGGGAAGCTGGCCTCCAGTTCCTCCAGTGCGGAACCGACCAGTTCTCCAATCAGCTCCTCGACACTGCGCTTGGGGTACATCTCGGCCAGGGCGGCCAGTCGCGCGGCGGACTCCAGGTCCAGGTGAATGCTGTACTCGCTGCGGGTCAGGCGACCCTTGGCGTTCTGCTCCCAATGGCGGACTAGTTCTCGGATTTTCATAGACACCTCATCCTCTTCCCACGTGGTTGTGGGTGGCTTTGAACTCCGGGCGGTCCCTGCCACCCGGGAGTCGTCATTCGTGATGGCGGCTATTGTTCAGACTAGCTCGCAGGCGCCTGGGGATACGCCGTTCGTCGCGCCCTTGTATCTGCATGGCGCTATCGGCAATCTGGAGGTCGAATCCAGCTAAGGAGGGGGAGGCAATGGCCGAAATAGACGCGCGCTTGCGCGAGGACGTCCACCTGCTCGGCGAGTTGCTCGGCGACACCATTCGCGCCCAGCTGGGAGATGCCTTCCTCGATAAGATCGAGCGCATTCGCAAGGGCGCCAAGGCCGCGCGTAAAGGGTCGGCTCAGGGAGAACGCCAGCTCATCGAGACCCTCGACAGCCTCAGCGACGGCGAGCTGCTACCGGTGGCTCGTGCCTTCAACCAGTTCCTCAACCTGGCGAACATCGCCGAGCAGTACCACCGCATCCGTCGGCGCGGCCCGGACGAACCGCAACCCTTCGAAGACTCGGTCCTCGGTGACCTGCTGCAGCGCCTGATCCATGCCGGTCATGGACCGGAGCAGCTGGCCCGGCAGCTCGGACGCCTGGACATCGAACTGGTGCTGACCGCCCATCCCACGGAAGTCGCGCGGCGCACCCTGATCCAGAAATACGACGCCATGGCCGCGCAGCTGGCGGCCCTGGACCATGCGGACCTTAACGAAGCCGAGCGCGAACAGACGCGCCTGCGCCTGCTGCGGCTGATCGCCGAAGCCTGGCACACCGAGGAAATCCGCCGCAGTCGGCCGAGTCCGGTGGATGAGGCGAAATGGGGCTTCGCGGTGATCGAACACTCCCTCTGGCACGCCCTGCCCAACGTGCTGCGGCATGTCGATCAGACGCTGCACGCCGCCACCGGGCTGCGCCTGCCATTGACCGCCGCGCCGGTGCGTTTCGCTTCATGGATGGGGGGCGACCGCGACGGCAATCCCAACGTCACCGCCGCCATTAGTCGCCAGGTGCTGCTGTTGGCGCGCTGGATGGCGGCCGACCTCTATCTGCGCGATGTCGATCACCTCGCCGCCGAGCTGTCCATGCAGCAAGCCAGCGATGAGTTGCGGGTGCGGGTGGGTGTTCATCCCGAGCCATACCGTGCAGTGCTCAAGCAACTGCGCGACCGCCTGCGCGCCACCCGTGCCTGGGCTGAAGCGGCGCTGGAGCGCGAAATCGCACCCGGTGCCGAGGTGCTCAGCGAGAATGCTCAATTGCTGGAACCCCTGGAGCTCTGCTATCACTCGCTACACGCCTGCGGTATGGGCGTGATCGCCGATGGCGCGCTGCTCGACTGCCTGCGCCGTGCGGCCACGTTCGGTCTGTTCCTGGTGCGCCTGGATGTCCGCCAGGACGCCAGCCGTCACGCTGCCGCCCTCGGTGAGATCACCGATTACCTTGGCCTCGGCAACTATGACAAATGGGATGAAGAGGCCCGCCTGGTCTTCCTCCAGCGCGAGCTGGACAACCGCCGTCCTCTGCTGCCTGCGAACTACCGGCCCTCTGCCGATACCGCCGAAGTGCTCGCCACCTGCCGCGTGGTGGCCAACGCTCCGGCAGCCTCCCTCGGCTCCTACGTTATCTCCATGGCCGGGGCGCCGTCCGACGTGCTGGCCGTGCAGTTGCTGCTCAAGGAAGCCGGGTTGCAACGAGCTATTCGTGTGGTGCCACTTTTCGAAACCCTGGCCGACCTCGACAACGCGGGTCACGCCATCGACCGTCTGCTGAGCCTGCCTGGCTATCGTGCCCGGTTGCACGGTCCGCAGGAAGTGATGATCGGCTACTCCGACTCGGCCAAGGACGCCGGCACCGTCGCCGCCGCCTGGGCTCAATATCGTGCCCAGGAACGCCTGGTGGACGTTTGCCGCGAGCATCAAGTGGAGTTGCTGTTGTTCCACGGCCGCGGTGGCACCGTGGGGCGCGGCGGCGGTCCGGCGCACGCGGCCATTCTGTCGCAACCACCGGGGTCGGTGGCTGGGCGATTCCGCACCACGGAGCAGGGCGAGATGATCCGCTTCAAGTTCGGTTTACCGGGTATCGCCGAGCAAAACCTCAATACCTACGTGGCGGCTGTCCTGGAGGCGACCCTGCTGCCGCCGCCGGAGCCAGAGACCGCCTGGCGCGCAGCCATGGACCGCCTGGCTGCGGACGGTGTGACCGCATACCGCGCCGTGGTGCGCGAGCATCCGCAGTTCGTGGAGTATTTCCGCCAGGCCACGCCCGAGCAGGAACTGGGCCGCCTGCCTCTGGGCAGTCGACCCGCCAAGCGCCGCGCCGGTGGGGTGGAAAGCCTGCGGGCGATTCCGTGGATCTTCGCCTGGACCCAGACCCGCCTGATGCTACCGGCCTGGCTAGGCTGGGAAGCGGCCCTGGCCAACGCCCAGCAACGTGGCGAAACCCAGTTACTGGCGCGAATGCGCGAGCGTTGGCCGTTCTTCGCCACGCGCATCGACATGCTTGAGATGGTCCTGGCCAAGGCCGATGCCAATATCGCCGCGCTTTACGACGAGCGGCTGGTGCCTGAAGAGCTGAAATCACTAGGTGCGCAGTTGCGCGACCTATTGTCGCAGGCGGGTACTTCGGTACTGGCTCTGACCGGCCAGTCCGAGCTTCTGGCGCATAACCCGGAGACCCGTGAAGCCATCAGTGTGCGCAATACCTACCTTGACCCCTTGCACCTGCTTCAGACGGAGCTCCTGGCCCGTTCCAGACGCTGTGAAGAGCATGTCGAGGGCCCTCTGGAACAGGCCCTTCTGGTGAGCGTGGCGGGTATCGCGGCGGGGCTTCGCAACACTGGTTGAGGCCGTTTTAGCCCCTACTTCCGGCGTCTTGTGCGCTATAGGGGCGCTGTGTATCTTGAACGTCCTTTTTGGCCCGACAGCGACGCCGAAACCCTATTCTGAGATTGGCCCCATGAGGCAAATCCGACCGATCTGAAAACAAAATCTTTGAGGAGCACATCGATGCGCGTGATTCTGCTGGGGGCCCCTGGTGCCGGCAAAGGTACTCAAGCCGGTTTCATCACCAAGAAGTTCGGCATTCCGCAAATTTCCACCGGCGACATGCTGCGCGCAGCCGTCAAGGCCGGTACCGAGCTCGGCCTGCAGGCCAAGAGCGTGATGGATGCCGGTGGCCTGGTTTCCGACGACCTGATCATCAACCTGGTCAAGGAACGCATCGCCCAGCCCGACTGCGACAACGGCTTCCTCTTCGATGGCTTCCCGCGCACCATTCCTCAGGCTGAAGCCATGAAGCAAGCCGGCGTGAGCATCGATCACGTGGTCGAGATCGCCGTGGACGACGAGGAAATCGTCGGCCGTATCGCTGGCCGTCGCGTACACCCGGCTTCCGGCCGCGTCTACCACACCGAGCACAACCCGCCGAAGGTTGCCGGCAAGGACGACGAAACCGGTGAAGATCTGATCCAGCGCGAGGACGACAAGGAAGAGACCGTGCGCAAGCGTCTCGCCGTGTACCACTCGCAGACCAAACCGCTGGTGGATTTCTACCAGAAGCTCTCTGCTGCTGAAGGCACCCCGAAGTACAGCGCCATTGCCGGCGTAGGCTCGGTGGAAGAGATCACCTCCAAGGTGCTGGCCGCGCTCAGCTGAGACGCTGCCCGTATCTGACCAACGGCCCGCTTGCGGGCCGTTGGCGTTTATAATGCGCGCCTTTTTCTGCGTCTGGACTGATCGATGACCACTCTGCTGGCCCTGGATACCGCCACCGAAGCCTGCTCCGTCGCCCTGCTGCATGACGGCAAGGTGCTTAGCCACTACGAGGTGATCCCGCGTCTGCACGCCCAGCGCCTGCTGCCGATGATCCAGGCCCTGCTGGGCGAGGCCGGCGTGCCGCTGTCGGCGCTGGATGCCATCGCCTTCGGTCGTGGCCCCGGGGCTTTCACCGGTGTGCGTATCGCCATTGGTGTCGTCCAGGGGTTGGCCTTTGCCCTGGATCGTCCGGTGCTGCCGGTGTCGGACCTGGCCGTGCTGGCCCAGCGCGCCCACCGCGAGCAGGGTGTCGATCAGGTGGCCGCCGCCATCGACGCTCGGATGGATGAGGTCTACTGGGGCTGCTACCGCCTGGACGCCGGTGAAATGCGCCTGGCTGGGTTGGAAGCCGTATTGCCGCCCGAGCAAGCGCTGCTGCCGCGTGATGCCAGCGGTGACTGGTACGGTGCCGGTACTGGCTGGGGTACTTTCGCCGCGCGGATTCCGGTTGCGATCAGTGGTCAGTCGCCGAACCTGCTGCCCCACGCCGAAGACCTGCTGAGCCTGGCCCGTTTCGCCTGGGCGCGAGGCGAGGCTGTGCCCGCCGATCAGGCTCAGCCGGTCTACCTGCGCGACAACGTCGCCACGCCCAAGGCGCCGCAGTAGAATTGCGTCAATGAGCCCTGCGCCGCGGATTGCCAAGCCGTGGCCGGGCGGCTAGAGTCCACCCGCAATCATTTCGAAACGCCAGCACTGCCGAGCAGTAATCGATGCGCATCGACGGCTTCACCTCTTCCTTTCCGCTGGAACGCAGCCCCCGCCAGGGCAGCGCGGTCACGCCTTTTCGCGAGATCCAGCGTGAAGAAGAAGCTCGCCGCGAGCAGCCGGGCACCCCGTCCTCGACCCAGGGTTACGAACAGGCTCCCCAGCCCCGCCGCGTGCAGGCCAGCAATGGCTCCGGCGACAGCCTGCCGGTGCGTCCGCAGGATCTGATCCAGCAGCAGCGCAACATGAGCAACCGCGCCGCCCAGGCCATTGCCAGCTACAGCACCACCGCCCGCATGACCGCCGAGTACGACGCCCCCGAAGTCCTCGGTCTCGATCTCTACGCCTGATGCTGCCTTACCATCTGGGCTGCCCGTCCTGGAACGAGCCGGCCTGGCGCGGTAGCTTCTATCCCGCCGACCTGCGTCCTGCCGATACCCTTGGCCACTACGTTCAGGTGTTCAACGCGGTGGAAGGCAATACCACCTTCTATGCCCGTCCCTCCGCTGACACCTTGCAGCGTTGGGCGAATACGATGCCGGAGCGGTTTCGATTCTGTGCAAAGGTGCCCCGCGATATCAGCCACGAAGGCGATCTGCGTGACCAGTTCGCCGCCACGTCGGACTTCCTCAAGCTCCTGGCTCCCCTTGGCCAACGCCTGGCGCCGCTCTGGCTGCAGCTGCCGGCGGCCTTCGGCCCGAGCCGCCTGGGCGAACTGGCTTGCTGGCTGGACGAGTTCCAGCATCAGCCCATCGCGGTGGAAGTGCGAAGCCCGGCCTTCTTCGACAAGGGGGGCGATGAGCGGCTGCTCAACCGCCTGCTGCATGAGCGTGGCGTGGAGCGAATCTGCCTGGATTCACGGGCGTTGTTCAGCGTTCGTTCTCAGGACCCGGCGGTGCTTCATGCTCAGTCGAAGAAGCCACGTGTGCCGGTGCGGCCCACGGCCTTCAGTGGCAGTCCGCAGGTGCGCTTCATCGGTGGGCCGGACCTGGACGCCAACCAGCCATTCCTCGAGCCCTGGCTGAACAAGGTCGCCGACTGGATCGAGCAAGGCCTTACGCCGAACGTCTTTCTGCACACCCCGGATAACCATCTGGCCGCGGCCCAGGCCCTGCGCTTTCATGCCAGCCTGTGCGAGCGCTTGCCTGAATTGCCGGAGCTGGTGATTCCGGAGCCGCCTGCGCAACAACTGGGCCTGCTCTGAGAGTTAGCGGGGGTGCGCGCATCCACAGTTCGCGGGATCACGAAATGACCTGCTTCGCCTTGGGCTAGGCTATCGAACTCTTCCCCATGGATTGCGGAGCCTGCCATGTCCACACAAGCCCAACGCGGTGAAGCCTTCGCCAGTCTGCATCGAGGCCCTGGCGTTCTCGTTCTGCCCAATCCCTGGGACGCCGGCTCGGCGAGGATGCTCGCCCACCTGGGGTTCCATGCACTGGCCACTACCAGTGCCGGCCTGGCGTTCGCCTTGGGCCGAAGGGATGCCGAAGGCAATGTCAGCCGCGACGAGGCCCTGGCCAATGCTCGCGAAATCGTGGAAGCCACATCGTTGCCGGTGGCGGCGGACCTGGAGAATGGTTACGGCGATCATCCCGAGGACTGTGCGGCGACTATTCGTGCCGCCGCTTCCGTTGGATTGGTTGGCGGTTCCATCGAAGACGCCAGTGGGCGTCCGGAAGCCCCCATCTACCCCATGGACCTGGCCGTGGAACGTATCCGTGCCGCAGTTGTGGCCGCTCGCGGCCTTGGTTTTCCGTTCACCCTGGCGGCCCGGGCGGAGAATTACCTTCATGGCCGTCCTGACCTGGACGATACCCTGCGCCGCTTGGTGGCTTATGCTGAAGCCGGTGCCGACGTGCTCTATGCGCCTGGCCTGAGCACTCGAGAACAGATTCACGAGGCGGTGCTTGCCGTGGCACCGCGGCCAGTGAATGTGCTGGTGGGATCGGCCAGTTTCAAGCTGAGCCTGGATGAACTGGCCGAGCTTGGGGTCAAGCGCGTCAGCGTTGGTTCGAACCTGGCGCGCGTGGCTCTTGGTGCCTTCTACCAGGCTGCCGAAGCACTGCGCCGGGGCGACTTGGCATCCATGTCCCATGCGATGCCCTTCGACCGCCTGAACGACCTGTTCAAGCCCTGAGCCTGACTTGCGTCGAATCCTGCTCGGTATCGCGGCGCTGACTGTTCTGCTGGCGCCGCCTGTGGGGCAGGGGTGGCGTCTGGAGTTGCCGCCGCGCTGGAATCCCTGGGCGCCGCTGGATGTGCGGGAAGCGCCCAACCTGATGACCCGCTTCAAGGTCTCTCGCATGCAGGGCCATCCCGAACTTTGCCGACAGGCCCTGGCCAGTTCTCCACTGCGGTATGCGGCATTGCCCGATAGTGCCCCGATCGCCGGTTGTCCTCTCTCCAATAGCGTGCGTATCAGCGCATCCGATCTGACCTTCAGCAGCAGCTTCATCGCCACGTGCGAACTTGCGGTAGCCTTCGCCCTATTCGAGCGCCATGGCCTGCAGCCCGCTGCTCAGCAGGTATTCGGCCAGCGAGTGACGCGCATCGACCACCTGGGAAGCTTCGCCTGCCGCAACATCGAAAGCAGCCAGCGTCGGAGCCAGCATGCGTCGGCCAACGCGCTGGATATCGCTGGCTTCCGACTGGCCGACGGTCGCCATATTTCGGTGGCCAGGGATTGGGCTGGGGAGGGAGACAATGCCCGATTCCTTCGTGAGGTGCGGGAAGCAGCCTGTAAACACTTCAAAGTGACCCTCGGCCCGGATTACAACGCGGCTCATCGCGACCACTTCCATCTGGACATGGGGCGATTCCGCATGTGTCGCTGAGACGGGCGCGAAACTGCGTCACCGGTCTGGCAGAATGCGCGGGTTTTTACCGGTCAGGCGATTGCGTCCATGAGTGAAAATTCTGTCAGGGTGAGGGCCGAGGCCCTCGAGCCGGCTTTTACCGAAGCGCTGGATGTTTGGGCTGCGCGCCTGGGCCTGACGCGCGAAGGTGAGGCGGAGTTCGCCCTGCAACTGGGCGGCGAGGGTCTGCAACTGCTACAGCTCGGGCCGGACTCACCTGGGCCGGTGCGGGTGGATTTCGTCGAGGGCGCCGCTGCTCACCGGCGCAAGTTCGGTGGTGGCAGCGGGCAGATGATTGCCAAGGCTGTCGGCGTGCAGCCGGGCGTGCGCCCAACGGTGCTGGATGCCACGGCCGGGCTTGGTCGCGATGCCTTCGTCCTGGCGACGCTGGGTTGCGACATGACCCTGATCGAGCGTCAGCCGCTGATCGCCGCCTTGCTGGAAGATGGCCTGGCTCGCGCCGGTCATGACCTGGAAACGTCGGCCATCGCTGCACGCATGCGCCTGCTGCATGGCAATGCCATCGAGCTGATGCGCAATTGGCAGGGTGAGGCCCCCCAGGTCATCTACCTTGACCCGATGTTTCCGCACCGCGACAAGAGCGCCCTGGTGAAGAAGGAAATGCGCCTGTTCCGTCCCCTGGTCGGGGACGACCAGGACGCGCCGGCCCTGCTGGAGGCCGCCCTGGCCCTGGCCAGTCACCGGGTCGTGGTGAAGCGCCCGCGCAAGGCGCCGATCATCGAAGGCGCAAAGCCGGGTTATGCGCTGGAAGGCAAGTCCAGCCGCTACGACATCTATCCGAAGAAGAAGCTCGGGGCCTGAGCTACAGCGTTGGCTCCAGCGCAAGCATCACGCTGGACCACCGCACCCCGGAAATCAGGGCGCATACGCCCTGATGAACAGCTCGACCACTTCCTTTACATGCTCTTCGGCTTCTTCCCCTTCCAGGGCTGTCGCGCAGCCAATCAGCATGCGGAAGTTGTGCCCGCCCTTGATCAGGCAGAAGAAATGCTCGGCAGCGTTCTGCGGGTGGTCAATGCGTAGCTTGCCGGCCTGGTTGGCGTGCTCCAGCAGCCCGGTCATTTCCTGCAGGATCTGCAGCGGTCCCGCCTCGTAGAACATGCGCGACAGCTTCTGATCCTGGTTGGCCATGGCCACCATCACCCGGTGCAGCTCCAGGGATTCCCGGCTGTTGATCAGCTGGTGGAAGCTGCGGCCGATGTTCAGCAGCACATGCTCGATGCTGGCGTCCGCCGGCAGCTCGAACAGCAGCTCCGGCAGCTGCTCCTCGCATTTCGCCTTAACCGCGGCAGAGAACAGCGTCTCCTTGTCGGTGAAGTGGCTGTACACGGTCAGCTTGGACACGCCGGCCTCGGCGGCGATGGCGTCCATGCTGCTGCCGTCGTAGCCGTTCTGTAGGAAAAGATTCTTCGCGGCTTCGAGAATTGCCTTTCTCTTCGCGGGATCTTTCGGGCGGCCTGGGCCGCTAGTCGGAAATGAATTGTCTGACATTTCTTTATAAATACTGGACTGGTGAGTTTGCTATTTTTACTATACCCAGCAGTATAAATATTCCAGCTGCTCTTCGCGAAAGGTCATTCATCATGTTTCGCCATGCCTTGCCCCTCGCTTTGCCCATTTCCCTCTCCCTTTTGATCACGGCCTGCGGTAATGGGGAGCCCGTGCAACAGGTGGTGCGACCGGCCATGGTGGTGCAACCCGAGCCTGCTGCCGATGCGGTGGATACCTTCCCGGGCGAGGTGCGCTCGCGTTACGAGCCGGATCTGGCCTTCCGTATCGGCGGCAAGATCGCCAAGCGCCTGGTGGAAGTGGGCCAGCGGGTGAAGAAGGATCAGGCCCTGGCCGAGCTGGACCCGGAGGACGTGCGTCTTCAACTGGAAGCCAGCCGGGCTCAGGTGGCCGCGGCTGACGCGAACCTCAAGCTGGTGCGGGCCGAGCGGGATCGCTACCGCACCTTGCTGGACCGCCAGATGATCAGCCGTTCTCAGTACGACAACGTGGAGAACCAGTACCGGGCCGGCGAGGCGCGGGTGAAGCAGATCAAGGCCGAACATAACGTCGCCAGCAACCAGGCTGCCTATACCGTTCTGCGCGCGTCCCAGGACGGTGTGATCGCCAGCCGACGAGCTGAAGTAGGACAGGTGGTGGCCGCCGGGCAGACCGTCTTCACCCTGGCTGCCGATGGTGAGCGCGAAGTGGTGATCAGCCTGCCGGAACATGCAATCGATCGCTTCAAGGTGGGTCAGGATGTGGCGGTGGAACTCTGGTCGCTTCCCGACCAGCGATTCCCGGCGCGAATCCGTGAACTGGCGCCAGCAGCAGATTCACAGTCGCGCACGTTCGCCGCGCGGGTCGCCTTCAACGATGGCAAGGCACCCGCCGAACTGGGACAAAGCGCCCGCGTGTTCATCCGCAGCAATGGCTCTGTGCCGCTCTCCGTACCGCTCTCGGCGCTAACCGCCGAGGCCGGCCAGCCTTACGTCTGGATCGTCGACCCGAAAGACTCCACGCTGAAGCGCCGCCAAGTGCGCGTCGGCCCCTATGGTGAGGATCGCGTGCCGGTGCTCGAAGGCCTCCAGCCTGATGACTGGGTGGTGGCCGCTGGCGTGCAGGTGCTGCGCGAAGGCCAGCAGGTGCGGCCGGTGGACCGTGCGAATCGTTCGGTGAAGATGCTGGCCAAGGAGTAAGGCGTCGTGAACTTCAACCTATCCGCCTGGGCGCTGCAGAATCGCCAGATCGTCCTCTACATCATGCTGCTGCTGGGCATCGTTGGGGCCATTTCCTACACCAAGCTGGGGCAGAGCGAAGATCCGCCCTTCACCTTCAAGGCCATGGTGGTGCGTACGAACTGGCCGGGCGCCAGCGCCGAGGAAGTGTCCCGCCAGGTCACCGAACGCATCGAGAAGAAGCTGATGGAGACCGGCGAGTACGACAAGATCATCTCCTTCTCCCGCCCTGGCGAGTCGCAGGTGACCTTCATCGCTCGCGATTCCATGCATTCCAATGAGATTCCCGAGCTCTGGTACCAGGTCCGCAAGAAGATCAGCGACATTCGCCACACTTTGCCGCCGGGAATCCAGGGGCCGTTCTTCAACGACGAGTTCGGTACCACCTTCGGCAATATCTATGCGCTGACCGGCGAAGGCTTCGACTACGCAGTGCTCAAGGACTATGCCGACCGCATCCAGCTGCAGCTGCAGCGAGTCAAGGATGTGGGCAAGGTGGAGCTGCTCGGCCTGCAGGACGAGAAGATCTGGATCGAACTGTCCAACGTGAAACTGGCAACCCTGGGACTTCCGCTCGCTGCCGTGCAGCAAGCCCTGGAAGAGCAGAACGCGGTGGCGGCAGCCGGCTTCTTCGAAACCCCAAGCGACCGTGTGCAGCTGAGGGTTTCCGGCCGCTTCGATTCGGTGAAGGAAATCCGCGATTTCCCTATCCGCGTGGGCGACCGCACCTTCCGCATCGGCGATGTCGCAGAAGTTCGCCGTGGCTTCAATGACCCGCCGGCACCGCGCATGCGCTTCATGGGCGAGGACGCCATTGGTCTGGCTGTGTCCATGAAGGCCGGAGGCGACATCCTGGTGCTCGGCCAGGCGCTGGAAACCGAGTTCGCCCGCCTGCAGCAGAATCTGCCGGCCGGCATGCAGCTGCGCAAGGTGTCGGACCAGCCGGCAGCGGTGAAGACCGGAGTAGGGGAGTTCGTCCGCGTGCTCACCGAAGCGCTGATCATCGTGTTGCTGGTGAGCTTCTTCTCCCTGGGCCTGCGTACGGGCCTGGTGGTGGCGCTGTCCATTCCGCTGGTGTTGGCAATGACCTTCGCCACGATGTACTACCTCGGCATCGGCCTGCACAAGATTTCCCTTGGCGCCCTGGTGCTCGCGCTTGGCCTGTTGGTGGACGACGCGATCATTGCGGTGGAGATGATGGCCATCAAG
This sequence comes from Pseudomonas sp. DY-1, assembly GCF_003626975.1. Classification (NCBI taxonomy): domain Bacteria; kingdom Pseudomonadati; phylum Pseudomonadota; class Gammaproteobacteria; order Pseudomonadales; family Pseudomonadaceae; genus Pseudomonas; species Pseudomonas sp. DY-1. Next base: position 5,487,358 of record NZ_CP032616.1, read on the forward strand.
ATGGAGCAGGGCTACGACCGCCTGAAGGCGGCGAGCTATGCCTGGAGCAGCACCGCATTCCCCATGCTCACCGGCACTCTGATCACCGCCGCCGGCTTCCTGCCCATCGCCACCGCGCAGTCGGGTACGGGCGAATACACCCGCTCGATCTTCCAGGTGGTGACCATCGCCCTGGTGGTGTCCTGGATCGCCGCGGTGATGTTCGTGCCCTACCTGGGCGACCGACTGCTGCCGGACCTTGCCAAGCTGCATGCGAAGAAGCACGGCGGCAGCGACAAGGGCCACGACCCATACGGCACGCCCTTCTACCAGCGCGTCCGTCGCGTGGTGGAGTGGTGCGTGCGGCGGCGCAAGACGGTGATCCTGCTGACCCTGGCGGCGTTCGTCGCTTCCATTGCCCTGTTCCGTTTCGTGCCCCAGCAGTTCTTCCCATCCTCCGGACGCCTGGAGCTGATGGTCGACCTCAAGCTGGGCGAGGGTTCGTCCCTGGCCAATACCGAGGTCGAGGTGAAGCGCCTGGAGCAACTGCTCCGCGAGCATCCGGGTGTGGACAACTATGTGGCCTATGTCGGCACCGGTTCGCCACGCTTCTATCTGCCGCTGGATCAACAATTGCCGGCGGCGAGCTTCGCCCAGTTCGTCGTGCTGGCCAAATCCATCGAATCGCGCGAAGAAATTCGCAGTTGGTTGATCCAGGTGTTGAACGACGAGTTCCCCACTCTGCGCAGCCGTATCTCGCGTCTGGAGAACGGCCCGCCGGTGGGTTACCCGGTGCAGTTCCGCGTTTCCGGTGAGCACATCGACGAAGTCCGTGCCCTGGCCCGCAAGGTTGCCGACAAGGTTCGTGAGAACCCCCATGTCGTCAACGTGCATCTGGACTGGGAAGAGCCCAGCAAGGTGGTGCGCCTGAATATCGAACAGGACCGCGCGCGTGCCATGGGTGTGAGTACCGCCGATCTATCGCGCTTCCTGCAGAGTTCACTGACCGGCGCGCCGGTGAGCCAGTACCGCGAGGACAACGAGCTGATCGAGATACTCCTGCGCGGCACGGTGCGCGAGCGCCAGGAGCTGGCCCTGTTGCCGAGCCTGGCGGTGCCCACCGACAGCGGCCACAGCGTGCCGTTGTCGCAGATTGCCACCCTGGAATACGGTTTCGAGGAAGGCATCATCTGGCACCGCAATCGCCTGCCGACCGTTACCGTGCGTGCCGATATCTACGACAAGTCGCTGCCGGCGGGGCTGGTCAAGGATATCTCGCCAACGCTGGATCCGATCCGCGCAGAGCTGCCGGACGGTTACCTGCTGGAAGTGGGCGGCACGGTGGAAGACTCCGCTCGCGGGCAGAAGTCAGTGAATGCTGGCATGCCGCTGTTCATCGTGGTCGTGCTGACGCTGCTGATGTTGCAGCTGAAGAGCTTCTCGCGCTCGGCCATGGTGTTCCTAACCGCGCCTCTGGGGCTGATCGGTGTGACCCTGTTCCTGTTGGTGTTCCGCCAGCCGTTCGGCTTCGTCGCCATGCTCGGCACTATCGCTCTGGCGGGGATGATCATGCGCAACTCGGTGATCCTGGTTGACCAGATCGAGCAGGACATCGCCCTCGGACTGGATCGCTGGCACGCCATCATCGAAGCCACGGTGCGGCGCTTCCGGCCCATCGTGCTCACCGCACTGGCGGCGGTGCTGGCGATGATCCCGTTGTCGCGCAGCGTATTCTTCGGGCCGATGGCCGTTGCCATCATGGGTGGCCTGATCGTTGCCACGGCCCTGACGCTACTGTTCCTGCCTGCTCTCTACGCGGCCTGGTTCCGGGTCAAACCGGCTGAAGCGGAACAGGTCCGGGCGGTACCGGTGCCAGACACCCAGCCCAGCCATTGACGACAAAGGCCCCTCCGGGGGCCTTTTTCATGGGCGTCCCGGTCGATCCTGCCAATCATCAGGCCACTTCTTCCCGAGCTCTTGGCGTTGATCGCCTGTGGACAGAGACTGGCGGGGCCTGTCTCCGCCCATCACAACAAGACGAGGTGCCCATGCAGCACGCGACCCAGGTGGACTTGCTCAAACGGACCCTGGCCCTGGTGGAACGGGGCGTCTCCGAATGCGTCGAGACGCCCTCATCACTACCCGTGGACCTGTACCTGGACGAGCAACGCTACCGCCGCGAGCGAGACGAGGTCCTTCGGCGCGAGCCGTTGCTGGTGGCTCGCTCCGGGGAGATTCCCGCGGGCCACTTCATTACCCGTGATCTGTTGGCGCCGCTGCTGCTGACCCGCGACGAACAGGGCAGGTTGCGGGCCTTCCTCAATGTCTGCAAGCACCGAGGTACCCAGCTGGTGGGCGATGTGGCCGGGCGCAACCGCGTCTTCGTCTGTCCTTATCACGCCTGGTCCTACAACCCCGATGGCCAGCTGCGGGGTATCCCCCATGGCTACGGCTTCGAGGGCATCGACCGTACCTGCCTGAATCTCACCGAAGTCCCGGTGGCCGAGCGCTTTGGCGCCATTTGGGCCCGGCACTCACCGGGGCCTGCGCTGGACATGGATGCCTTCTTCGGCGAACAGATCCTGGCCGATTTCGACAGTTTTGCCTTGGAAGGGCACGTGCTCTTCGACCCCCAGGACATTCGCCGGCCGGTGAACTGGAAACTGACCATCGACACCTTCCTCGAGAACTACCACGTCTCCCGCGCCCACCAGGCCACCATCGATCACCTGTTCTGGCCCAACCTGGGACTGTTCGAGCGTTTCGGCCGGCATATCCGCAACTACTACGTGAAGCGGAACCTGCGGGAGATCCTCGACCAGCCCGAGCGGGATTGGGACCTGCGGCGCCATGGCAACCTGTTGTACTTCCTCTGGCCCAACACGCTGGTGCTGGTGGAGCCGGACCACATCGACTTTTCCACCGTATTCCCCGACGGTCCCCTCGCGACCCGCGTGCTGGGCCATACCCTGCTGCCGGAGACTCCGGCAACGGAAAAGGCACAGCGCTATTTCGAGAAGAACAACGCCATTCTCTATTCGGCATTGGAGGAAGACTTCGCCATGGCCGCACGAGTGCAGGCGGGAATCCAGGCCGGCGCGAGCGACCGGCTCTGGCATGGCCGGTTCGAACAGGCGCTGAGATGGTTCCATCAGGGGCTGGATGAGGCGTTGGCGGAGGAGCGGGTGGAGGTTTTATGATTGGTTCCGCATCGCCGGACAGCGCTGGCCTGAAATTTGGCAACCTAGGGGGGGACGGGGGTTCCGGCGCGGCTGGAGCCGGATGTAGGAGCAAGTTTTTTGCTTCCTTTTCACGGAGCTGGCCATCCGGCGATTGGAAAAGAGAGTCGCCCGGCAAGGCGAAACGAAAGCCCGAACCAACTCGGTAAGGAGCTGAACAACAAGTTCCCAAGCCCTCACACCGGAATGCTCATCCGGCACGAACCGCATTGCCCGTATCTGTCCGGTCACTCACAAAAAAGCCCGGCATCAAGCCGGGCTCTTCGCGACGGAGAACGCTCAAAGCGCCCCGAACACCTTCTTCGCCAGGCTGGTGGCTGCGCCCGCCGGGTTCTGGCGGATGCTGGCTTCCTGCTCGGCGATCATCTTGAACAGGCCGTCCAGGGCTTCTTCGGTCACGTAGCTTTCGATATTGGCACTCTTGGCATCCACCACGCCGAAGCTCGCGGCCTGGCCGGCGAAGCTGTTGTATTGCTGGGCGAGCCCCACCTTGTCGGTGGCCTGCTTGACGATGGGCAGGAACTTGGCGCGGAGCTGGTCGCGGCTGGACTTGTTCAGGTACTGGGTGGCGGCGTCGTCCGGGCCGCTGAGGATGCCCTTGGCGTCCTGCACGGTCATCTTCTTCACCGCGTCCACCAGCAACGACTGGGCTTGCGGCACCGCGGCCTCGGCGGCCTTGTTCATGGTGTCTTCAAGCTGTTCCACCTGGGCGCCCATGCCCATCATCTTCATGGTCTTGGCGGCCTTGCCGAGGTTGCCCGGTAGTTCGATGCGGACGTCCGGGTTGTTGGCGAAGCCGCCCGGCTTGCCAAGTTGCTGGACGGCGACCTTGGCACCTTGGGTCAATGCATCCTTCAGGCCCCCGCTGGCATCCGACTGGCTGAGATCGGCAATGGACAGGGCAAAGGCGCTGGCGGACAGGGCGAGGCCTGCGCAGAGGGTGGCGAAGCGGATCATGGCTGCATCCTTGTGGCTATTTGGGGGCGGTCCGTCTCGATGATCAGCGGACCGGATCGACCTTGATGCGCAGTGGTTGCGGGTCGGAGCCGTCGAGTTTAACCGAGTGCTGCTCGGTGCTGATGAACATCAGCCTGCCGTCCAGTTCGATTCGCGCACTCACTGCGTAGTGGTGGTTGGGCTGGATCTTGGCAGAGTCGTAGTCGAGGCGGAACGCGAGGGGTATCTGGCCCTGGACCGGCCCCTGCTGGCGAGCCAGTTCCACCGCAGGGGCATCGGCCATGGATACGTCCTGCAGGCTGACACTGAGGGTGGCGGCGGGAGGCAGCGCGATGCGTTGCAGGTAAAAGACTTCACCTGCCAGATGGCTCTTCTGGTCGGCGGGCTGGCCAGCACAGGCGGCGAGCAGGCCGCTGGCGATGATCAGGGGCAGTGATTTCATTGGGACCTCGGGACCATGTGGTGTCGATAGCACCCACTATAGAAGTCGAAGTGCGTTGAACCATGGCGTCGGGTCAAGGCGCCCGAAAAGAAATCGCCCCCGATCGGGGGCGATGTAGGGTCAGTGCGCGCTGTCGTCCAGCGCGGTATTGGAGATGGCGTTGAGGGTGTCGTTGAACTGCACGGTTTCGTTGAAAGACTTGACCAGTGCCCGGAAACGATCCTTGGCGGCGATCAGCTGTTTGAGGTTCTCGGCCAGTTCGTCCTCCTTTCGACCGAGCGCGGCTTCGCGTTCGTCCAGGGCATCGCTGCGGCGCTGCAGGGCTTCGGTCAACTCGTCATTGCGCTGCTTTTCGTGGCGCAGGGTTTCGGCGAGCCTGGCAGTGCTGCGGTCCCGCGCCTCCACGTTCTCGGCCAGGGATTTGAGAGCGGCACTGCGCTCGGCCAGGGCCCGTGCATTGTCTTCGGCGCTGCGCTCCAGATTGCCGACTTCGCGAGTCAGGCGCACTTCAAGCAGGCGCAATTGCTCTTCCTTGTCGGCGAGGAGGCGTTCCTTGTCCTGCAGTTGGGCCTTGCGTTGCTCCAGGCTCTCCTGATGCTTCAGTGCGTCCAGCTTCTGCTGGGTGAGACCCTTTGCCATATCCGCGAGGGAGTCGAGTGTGTTCTGCACATCGCCCAGGAGATTGTCGGCCTCGCCGCCAACGGACACCGACACCGTGGATTGGGGTATTGGTCCAACCTCCGGCTGCTCCGACGTTGCTGCATCGGGTTGCTCGCACGGGACTTGTGTCGCGAGTTCGACTCTGAAGCTCCGCAGGTCTTCGGCCTCGATATTCCCCTCTGCTTCGGTGCCAGGTTTATCCCAGGACTCCGGCTCCGGTTGGGAAATAGCCAGCGGCACCATCGCTTCCTGGTTGGCGTCCTGATCGACAACTTGTGCTTCCTGCGACTCTGCGCGTCTTTCCTCGGATTCGGGCAGTGGCTCCGCTGCAATCACGGCTTCGGCTGATGGTGGCAGGCTGAAATCCACACTCAGGAAGCGGCTGTCGAAGGATTGGGGAGGTGCGACTTCCTCGGTGCCCTGATCTGCCAGCGGTGGGCGGGTGGATGGCAGCGTATCGCCGGTGTTGGCGCTCTGGCGAGTGGCAATAAGCTTGTCTATCGAGGAGCGGTTGATGGCGAGGCTGCGGTGTTCACGGGTTGTCGGAGGTTGCCGGTCTTCGCCAGTAATCTCGCCGTCGAAATGGACGAAGTGGAACTGAATTTTGTCGGTCTTGCTCACGATTGATTCCCCTTGGTGATCTGTCTGAGCACCTCCAGGGTGTACTGCCACTCCTGTTCGGACTCCAGATTGGCCAGGCGGAATCCGTTCTCCTGGGGAACTGCACTCGTCACGTACACCTTGGCGGTGCCGTGATTGCCTTCTTCGTTGAGGGTATAGACGAGGATGTTTCTGTCGATCAGGGGAATGGCGAAGCTGCAAAGGACGGCAGCGTTGACCACCTCTCCAGTGCCGTCCTCGACAGTGATGGTTCTAAGCATCATGGGGCGGGCCTTCCGTGTTCAGGGCTGGTAGCGCGCTCGATTGACCGAGGCGGCGCAGCGCCGAATGGTACGAAGTGGCCCCGGCCACGCCTGCCGGAAGCTGTCTGGATGTCTTGTAGGAACGGTCTAAAGCGAGAATTGCAGGAGCATGCCAGGCCCGGAGGCCTGGCAGATACGTGGTCAGCCGGCTTCTGCCGGGACTTCCGGCTCCGGCTCGGCCTGGCGATCGAATGCCACCTGGCGGATGGACAGTCGAATCTCCGCGGGTAGCACACGCTTGGCGGCACCCTCGGCCAGTTCGCCGAGCAACTCGTGGTAACCCAGCTTGCCGGCCTCGTCCCGGCGTAGCACGCGCTGGTCCAGCAGGGTCTGGATGAAGTTGCGGAACAGACTCTTGTCGAAGAACTCCGGGGCGTTCAGGCCATGGAGAATCGACAGGCGCTGGGCCATTACGGTGCAGAGGTCTTCCAGTTCTTCGGCGCTCAACTGGTTCTGCCCGGCGTTCAGCAGCAGGGCGATGGCCATGTAGAAACGCTGCAAGGTCTGGACTATGGCGCGGGCCAGCAGGGTCAGCAGGACGAATTGCCGCGAGCTTGGTGCCGGACGCACGTAGATGTCGCCTTCCACCTTGAGCAGGTCCTGCTCGACGAAGGCGGCCAGCCATTGGTCCACCACGCTTTCCAGTTCGCCCGCGTCCCAGCGGATGAACAGTTCGGCTTGCAGATAGGGATAGAGCGCGCGGGTATAGCGCAGGATCTGCTCGCGGCTCATGCGCGCACTGCTCTGGAAGAAGCACGCGAGCAATGCCGGCAAAGCGAAAACGTGGAGGACGTTGTTGCGGTAGTAGGTCATGAGGACGGCGTTCTGCTCGTCCAGATAGAGGATCTTGCCCAACGCGTCTTTCTGCTCGGCCAGCAGGTTCATGCTCTGCACGTACTGGATCAGCGCCTGGCCGTCGCCTTCCGGCAAAGTCGCATGGGGTGAATAGGGAACGGCTCGAAGCAGCGCCAGGTAAAGGTCGAGCACACGGGTGAGGGCACGCTCATCCAGAGCCAGGCGGCTAGTGGAAAGCAACGCCAGGGCCACCAGGTTGACTGGATTGATCGCCGCCGCGTCGTTGAGGTGGCGGGCGATGCGCACGGCGAGCTGGTTGGTGGTGTCGTTGAGCCATGCCGGGCGGAACTGCGGGCCCAGTTCCTGAGCACGCCAGTCCGGTTGCTGCTGGTCGAGGAATTCAGCCAGCTTGATCGGCTCGCCAAAATTCACCGCCACAGAGCCGAAACGCAGCTTGAGGGCGCTGATGACCTTGAAGATGTCGAAGATGGATTCCTTCTTCTTGCTCGCGCCGCGCAGTTCGCCCAGGTAGGTACGGCCTTCCAGTACGCGCTCGTAGCCGATGTAGACCGGCACGAAAACGATGGGCAGGCGCGAGGAGCGCAGGAAGCTGCGCAGGGTGATGGCGAGCATGCCGGTTTTCGGATGCAGCATGCGCCCGGTGCGCGAGCGCCCGCCCTCGACGAAGTACTCCACCGGGAAACCGCGGCTGAAGAGGGTGTGCAGGTACTCGTTGAATACTGCGGTGTACAGCGGGTTGCCCTTGAACGTACGACGCATGAAGAATGCGCCGCCACGGCGCAGCAGGCCGCCGATGACCGGCATGTTGAGGTTGATGCCGGCGGCGATGTGCGGTGGCGTCAGGCCATTGCGGAACAGCAGGTAGGACAGCAGCAGGTAGTCGATATGGCTGCGGTGGCAGGGCACATAGATGACTTCGTGACCATGCACGATCTCCTGCACCTGCTCGATGTGGTTGACCTTGATGCCCTCGTACAGCTTGTTCCAGAACCAGGACAGCACCACTTCAAGGAAGCGGATGGCGGTATAGGCGAAGTCCGAAGCGATCTCGTTGCCGTACTTGAGCGCCTGGGCTTCGGCAATGGCCAGGCTGATCTTCTCGCGCTCAGCCTCTTCGGCGATGGCCTGGCGCACAAGCGGGCCGCGCACCAGGCCCTTGACCAGATTGCGGCGGTGGGAAAGGTCGGGACCGATGACAGCGGTCTTCTGGTTGCGGAAGTGCACCCGCAGGATGCGGTTGACCATGCGCAGCGTGCGCTCCGGGCCCTTGTCCTGCTCCACCAGCTCGCGCAGGTGGATCGGTGCGGAGAACTGCACGCGGGTCTTGCGCCCGAGAATGAGGATGCTGACCAGCTTGCGCAGGCGACCGGTCACCGCCCAGCTATCGGCGAACAGCAGTTTCCAAGGGCTGGTTTCACGGTCGGGCGACTGGCCCCAGAACACCGTCACCGGGATGATCTGCGCGTCTTCCACAGCCTGTCGCTCGATCGCGCCCAGTACCCGCACCAGCGTAGGGGAGGCGGCGCGTTTGTCCTGGCCGCCGAGCCAGCCAGGCTCTGGCGACAGGTAGAAGAACGCTGCCGGCTCCATCAGGTCGCCCACCCCCACAGGCAGTACCGGGCGCGGCAGGCCGGCCTTGGTGCATTCCCGATCCACCACCGCCAGATCGCTGGCCGACGGTTGTTGCAGGACGTAGAACACCGGCTTGCTGCGGTCGAGCTTCAGGGTGAAGGCCGATTGGTTGATGGTTTCCGAACGTACCCACAGGTAGAGCAGGCGGCGCAGGGCACCAAAGGCAAGGCGGCGGAAGGGGGAGCGGGTCATGGCGGGGTAATGCTGTGAAACGAGCAATTGCTCGGGGCGGCTAGTTTGCCGTATTCGCCGCCGGGTCGCAAAAAGGCGCGGGCCGTCGATTTAGCCCGAATAATCCTGCAACTTTTCGCGCAAATGGCTGTCTTGCAATGCCGGCGGATCACTCCTTATAGTCCGCCGGCGTTTTGCAAGGCCCCGGTGGCCAGCATGGCCAGGGGCTGCTCCCTACGGGACTAAAGGCCATGATCGAGATAACAAATCTGACTAAGCGCTTCGCGCAGCATACTGCCGTGGATAACCTGTCCTTCAGCGTCGCACCTGGGGAGGTGCTGGGGTTCCTTGGCCCCAATGGCGCAGGCAAGTCCACCACCATGAAGATGCTTACCGGCTTCCTTGCTCCTACTGCCGGTAGCGCCAGCATCTTTGGCTTCGATATCCAGACCCAGACCCTGAAGGCCCAGCGGGAAATCGGCTACCTGCCGGAAGGCGCTCCCTGCTATGGCGATATGACGGTGCGTGGCTTTCTCGAGTTCATTGCCGAAGTACGTGGCTTCCGTGGTGTCGAGAAGAAGTCCCGCGTGGCTCGCGCCGTAGGACAGGTAGAGCTGGACAACGTCCTCGGCCAATCCATCGAAACGCTCTCCAAGGGCTACAAACGTCGTGTCGGCCTGGCCCAGGCGATCCTCCACGACCCGCGCGCGCTGATCCTCGACGAGCCCACCGATGGCCTCGATCCGAACCAGAAGCACCAGGTGCGTCAACTGATCCAGAGCCTGGCTCGGGACAAGATCGTGATCATCTCTACCCACATCCTCGAAGAGGTCGCCGCAGTCTGCACCCGTGCGCTGGTGATCGCCTCCGGCAAGGTGGTGGCTGACGGCACGCCGTTCGAGCTGGAGAGCCGCTCGCGTTATCACCAGGCCGTCACCCTCGTGGCCGAGGAGCCTCTGGACATGCTGGCGCTGGCGGTGCTTCCGGGTGTCGCTGGCATCGAGGAGAACGCCATACAGGGCGGCCTGACCATCCTGGCCAAGCCGGGCGAAGTGATCTTCCCGCAGGTGAACCAACTGATTCACCAGCGGGGTTGGAAAGTGAAGGAGCTGGACGTGGAGCGCGGTCGTCTCGACGAAGTATTCCGCCGACTGACCCGAGGAGAAGCGGCATGAGGCAGTTGCCGGTGATTTTCAAACGCGAGCTGGCGAGCTACTTCGCAACGCCGCTGGCCTATGTGTTCATCGTGATCTTCCTGGTGCTCTCCGGGGTCTTCACCTTCTATCTGGGCGGTTTCTACGAAAGTGGCCAGGCGAGCCTTGCGCCGTTCTTCAACTTCCATCCGTGGCTGTACCTGTTCCTCGTTCCCGCCATCGCCATGCGACTCTGGGCCGAGGAGCGCAAGTCCGGCTCCATCGAGCTGCTGATGACCCTGCCGATCACCCGCTTCGAGGCGGTCACCGGCAAGTTCCTCGCGGCCTGGGCCTTCTCTGGACTGGCGCTGCTGCTGACCTTCCCGATGGTGATCACGGTCAACTACCTGGGCGAACCGGACAATGGCGCCATCATCACCGGCTACATCGGTAGCTGGCTGCTTGCCGGTGCCTTCCTCGCCATTGGTTCGTGCATGTCGGCGCTGGCGAAGAACCAGGTGATCGCCTTCATTCTCGCCGTCAGCGTCTGCTTCCTGTTCATCGTCAGCGGCTTCCCGCTGGTGCTGGACGCCTTCAGCGCCTGGGCACCGCAGTGGCTGCTGGATGCCGTGGCTTCGCTGAGTTTCCTGACCCGTTTCGATGCCATCAGCAAGGGCGTGATCGATCTGCGTGACCTGCTCTACTTCGTCACCCTGATCGCGGCCTGGCTGGCTGCCACCGCTGTGGTGGTCGATCTGAAGAAGGCCGACTGAACATGAAAAGAATGATGTATTCCGGCGCCGGACTGCTGCTCATCGCCCTGGCTTTCCTTGCCTTCAACATGCTCGCCGGCCTGACCCTGACCAACGCGCGGGTCGATCTCACCGAGCAGAAGCTCTACACCATTTCTGACGGTACGAAGCAGATCCTTGGCGAGATCGACGAGCCGATCAACCTGTACTTTTTCTACTCCGACAAGTCCGCCAAGGACCTGGTCGTGCTGCGCAACTACGCCCGCCGCGTAGAGGAGATGCTGAAAGCCTACGAGCGCGCCGCCGACGGCAAGATCAAGTTGCACGTCATCGATCCCGAGCCCTTCTCCGAGGACGAGGACAAGGCCGCCGAGTTCGGCCTTCAGGCCGTGCCGTTGCAACAGGGGGGCGACCAGATCTATTTCGGCCTGGCAGGCACAAACGGAGTGGATGACACCCAGATCATTCCGTTCTTCCCGCTGGACCAGGAGGAGTTCCTCGAATACGAGGTCAGCCGCCTGGTGCAAAGCCTGGCCAAGCCGGAGCGCCCGGTGGTGGGGATTCTCTCCGGTCTGAAGCTCAATGGCGGCTTCGACATGATGACCCGTCAGCCGACCCAGCCCTGGATGGTGATGGAGGAAGTTCGCCAACTGTTCCAGATCGAGAGCCTGAAGAGTGATATCGACCAGATTCCCGAGAAGGTCTCTGTATTACTGCTGGTGCATCCGAAGAACCTGCCACAGCAGACCCAATACGCCATCGACCAGTTCGTCCTGCGTGGAGGCAAGCTGCTGGCCTTCGTGGACCCTTGGAGCGAAGCGGACAGCGGCATGGAAATGCCGGGTGAGCCGGGCGGGGACAAGTCGTCTGACCTGGACGCGCTGTTCAAGGCCTGGGGACTGCAGATGGTGCCGGGCAAGGTGCTGGGGGACGGTGCCAATGCGATGTCCGTCAGCGTGGGCCAGGACAAGCCGCCGGCGCGCCATGCCGCCTGGCTCAACCTGCCAAGGCATAGCCTTGATCAGAACGATGTCAGTACCGCCGGCCTGGAGAACATCACCGTGGCCACCGCTGGCATCCTCAAACCGCTGGATGGCGCCAAGACCCATTTTGTGCCGCTGATCCAGAGTTCCGAGTACTCCATGCCCTTCGACGTGCAACGCTTCGGAATGCTCGCGGATCCCGAAGAATTGATTCGTGAGCTCAAGCCGACCGGCCAGCGCTACACCGTGGCCGCGCGGATCAGTGGGCCGGCAGAATCGGCTTTCCCTGAGGGTATCGAAGGTCGCAAGGACGGCCTGAAGTCCGCCGAGAACATCAACGTGATCGCCGTCGCCGACACTGACATCCTCAGCGACCGTATGTGGGTGCAGGTGCAGGACTTCTTTGGCCAGCGCGTACCGCAACCCTGGGCCGACAACTCGGGCTTCGCCATCAACGCGCTGGACAACCTGGCCGGCTCCGATGCACTGATCAGCGTACGTTCCCGCGGCCGCTACAGCCGCCCGTTTGACGTAGTGGAGAAGCTCCAGCGCGATGCCGAGGTCAAGTTCCGCGAGCAGGAGCAGGAACTCCAGCAGCGCCTGGCGGACACTGAGCAGAAGCTGGCCTCGCTGCAGCAGAACCAGGACCCTGCCAAGGCCCTGGAACTGACTCCGGAACAGCAGGCGGCGCTGCAACAGTTCGTCCAGGAAAAGCTGCGCATTCGCAAGGAACTTCGCGATGTGCGCTTCCAGCTCAACGCCAGCATCGAAGACCTGGGGCGCACCCTGAAATTCATCAACATCGCCCTGGTGCCGCTGGTGCTGACCCTGGGTGTGCTGGTGCTGTGGTTCTGGCGCCGCCAGCGCAAGGCCTGAGGGAGACACAATGGGACACAAAGGTCTGATCGTTCTTGCGTTGCTGGCCGCCGGTCTTGGCACCGCCTATGTCATTCAACACGACAGCTCGCGGCCCCAACCGCAGCCGACCGGTGTCACACGCGAGCTGCTGTTACCTGCGCTGCAAGGCAGGCTGGCGAGCGTGTCCGCCCTTGACGTGCAAATACCTGGGCAGCCGGATCTGCGACTGGCGCGCAAGGATGGCCTCTGGGTACTACCGGCCAAGGCCGACTACCCAGCGGCCGGACTGCCCGTGGCGACTCTGCTGCGGGCGCTGGCAGATGCGCGCAAGGTGGAGGCCAAGACTGCCAATCCGGAGTTGCATGGCCGGGTCGGCCTCGCTGACAAGGGAAGCGCCGAGGAACAGGGAACGAGGATCAAGCTGGAGCGCGGTGGCGAGCCCCCGTTGGAGCTTCTCGTGGGAAAACCGGCGCAACAGGGCAACGGTCAGTTGGTGCGTCTCTACGGCGACAATCAGGTCTGGCTGATCGACCAGGCCATCACGTTGCCTGCGAACGAACTCGGCTGGCTGGATCGTCGGGTGGCCGGCATTCCGTTCGCCAGCGTGAGGCAGGTGGAAATCACCTATCCGAGTGGCAACCGCCTGACTGTCTATCGCGATACGGCCGAAGAACCCAACCTCAAGCTCAAGCAACTGCCCAAGGGGCGCAGGCTGGCCTTTGATGCTGCGGCCAATGGCATGGCGACGCTGTTCGCTGGCCTCGAGTTCGCCGACAACGCGCCCTTGGCGCAAGTGCAGTTCAAGGGCAAGCCGATGCTTCAGTTCAGTCTTTCCACCTTCGATGGTGGAGAGCTTCGCGGCGAGGTCTTCAGTCAGGGCGAGCAGGCCTGGATGGTTCTGAAGGACAAGAAGAAACTTGTCGATGAGCAAGTGCCGGGCAAACTGGATTGGGCCTATCGGCTGGAACCATTCCAATATCAGGCATTGGCCAAGAAGCTCGAGGATGTACTTGCGGCCAAGTAGTGCAAGTTGTTGAGGGGGCGGTAAATCGGACAATAGCCAGTTCATTTCCGCCTATCCTTATGCCCCATTTTGTACTTCCAAAGAGCCAAAAAAGGGCGCCCAGCCCGCGTGGCACGGCCATTCTGCACTGTCATAAAAAAGTGCTTTTCAGCGCGAACTCTTGTCGTATACTCCGGTCGCGGTCAAAAAAAGAACGCCATTCGAAGTAGCCGCTCCAAGCTTGATTCGGCCGGGGTCGGATATAACAAGAAGAACGTCTTTGTCGTACCGTCGAAACCCCCACCAAAGGGGGTAAACAACAAAATTGTGAGTTGGAGAGAGCAGTAATGGCTGATCGTGAGGTCGGAACCGTCAAGTGGTTCAATGACGCCAAGGGCTATGGTTTCATTCAGCGCGAAAGCGGTCCTGATGTATTCGTTCACTACCGCGCTATCCGCGGCGAGGGCCACCGCTCTCTGCTGGAAGGCCAGAAGGTAGAGTTTTCCGTGATCCAGGGTCAGAAAGGCCTGCAGGCGGAAGACGTCGCCAAGGTCTGAGGCTCAAAAACAAAAGGCCCGTCAGTGACGGGCCTTTTGTTTTCTGCGAATCCTGCACCGGGCGGCCGAAAATTCATTCGGTGCGCCAGATGATCTCCTGCTCGCCTTCCGCATTAACCTTGATCCAGCGGTCGGCATCCTCCTCGCCCTGTACTTCCTGCCAACCACCTGGCGCGCAGCGGATTTCCACTCCGAGAGCCGCGAAGGCCGCGCGGGCACAACCCAGATCGTCCTCCCAAGGCGTTGTGTCGCTTTCCAGGTAGAGGCTGTTCCACTTGCCCACGGCCTTCGGTAGCCAGGTCACGGGAATGTTCCCTGCCAGGCATTTGAAGGTCTGCCCCTTCTGCTGCCAGGGCGTGCATGAGCCCAGCGCCTCGTTGAGCCAGACGGTGACGGCGTCCTGGTCGGCGTCCTTGAGGTAGATCTCGATATCGGGTTGGCGCATGGGGACTCCCTAGATTCGTTCGATCCAATCGTAGCGGATTGAAACCGTGACCTCGAATGGTGCCGACACTACTGCCTCACGGCGCTCGGCATTGGCGCGCCAGCCGTGGGGGGTCATCGCCAGCAGGTCGGCGCGGGCGTCTGCTTCGTCCAGTTGCAGGCGATAGGTCAAGTTTTCGCTGTGGGCCAGGCGCATGCCAGCAGGGATCTGCGCCAGGTGCTTCTGGTCGTCGTAGTCGCGCACTTCGTCATAGAGCTTCTCGCGCAACTCCAGCAGGTGCTCACGAGTTGGCCCCATTCGCAGCAGGCCACCACCTGGAGAAAGCAGGCGCAGCGCTTCCTGCCAGTCCAGCGGGCTGAAGACGCTGGCGAGCAACTGGCAACTGGCATCGGCCAGGGGCACGCGCGCCATGCTCGCCACCAGCCAGTGCAGCTGCGGTGCGCGGCGACAGGCGCGTTTGACCGCCTCGCGGGAGATGTCCAGGGCATAGCCGTCGGTGGCGGGAAGGGCCATCGCCAGTTGGCTGGTGTAATAGCCCTCGCCACAACCGATATCCAGCCAGCGCTCCGGATCCCGTTCGGCGGCCAGGGCGGCCAATCGGCTGGCGAGCGGTGCATAGTGGCCGCCATTGAGGAAGCGTCGGCGTGCCTCGACCATGGTGGCGTTGTCGCCCGGATCGCGGCTGTTCTTGTGTTGCACTGGCAGCAGGTTGTAGTAGCCCTGGCGGGCGCGGTCGAAGCTGTGGTTCGCCGGGCACGCCAGGCCCTGGTCGCGGGCGCTCAGCGCGCCCTGGCAGAGGGGGCAGATGAGCGTCATTGTGCGAGCAGTCGGACCAGGGTCTGCTGGTAGATGTCGGTCAGCAGATCGAGATCGCTGGCCAGCACCCGCTCGTTCACCTGGTGGATGGTGGCATTCACCGGACCGAGCTCGACGACTTGAGTACCCATGGTGGCGATGAAGCGGCCATCGGAGGTGCCGCCACTGGTGGACGGCGTAGTGTCGCGGCCGGTGATGGCCTTGATGCTCGCGGAAACTGCGTCCAGCAGTTCACCCGGCTGAGTCAGGAAGGGCAGGCCGGACAGCGACCACTCCAAGTGGTAGTCCAGGCCATGCTTGTCGAGAACCGCCTCGACGCGGCGCTGCAGGCCTTCCACCGTGGATTCGGTGGAGAAGCGGAAGTTGAATACTGCTACCAGATCGCCCGGGATCACGTTGGTGGCGCCTGTGCCGGAGTTGAGATTGGAGACCTGGAAGCTGGTCGGCGGGAAGAAGGCGTTGCCGTCATCCCAGTGCTCGGCGGCGAGTTCGGCCAGGGCGGGAGCTGCCAAATGAATGGGGTTCTTCGCCAGGTGCGGGTAGGCCACGTGTCCCTGGACGCCGCGCACGGTCAGCTTGCCGCCCAGGGAGCCGCGACGGCCGTTCTTCACCACGTCACCCACCAGCGAGGTGCTCGACGGTTCGCCGACGATGCACCAGTCCAGGCGCTCGCCACGAGCGGCCAGGCGCTCGACTACGGCCTTGGTGCCGTGATGGGCCGGGCCTTCTTCGTCGCTGGTGATGAGGAAGGCGATAGCGCCCTTGTGCTGCGGGTGTTCGGCGACGAAGCGTTCGACCGCAATCACCATGGCCGCGAGGCTACCTTTCATGTCCGCCGCGCCACGACCGCAGAGCATGCCCTGCGCGTCGATCAGGGCATCGAACGGCTGGTGCTGCCAGGCTTGCACGGGGCCGGTGGGGACCACGTCGGTATGGCCGGCGAAGCAGAGCACCGGGCCATCGCCGCCACGGATGGCCCAGAAGTTTTCCACATCCTCGATGCGCATGCGCTCGATGCGGAAGCCTGCGGCCTCCAACCGACGCATCATCAAGTCCTGGCAGCCTTCGTCGACCGGGGTGACCGAGGGACGACGAATGAGGTCGCAGGCGAGTTCGAGGGTGGGGGACAGGGACGACATGAAGGGCTCCGGAGGGCAGCGCGGCAACGCAAGGGATGAAAAGGCCGATATCTTAAAACAAGAACGGCGGCCATAGGCCGCCGTTTAAGGGTTTCGCTCGCCAATCAGGCGGTGGCGACCTCCTCTTGCTCCTCTTCCTGACCCTTGGGCAGGGAGGAGAGGAGGGCCATGATCAGCGCTGCCAGGTAAGGCAGCGACTGCACCAGCAGCATGGCCACCCAGAACTTCACGTCCGGACTGGGCATGCCCTGGACGATGGCGATCCCGATCGCCGCACCCCAGAGCAGAAGCATCACGAAGACTTCTTCGCGGGCTTCGGCCAGGGCCATCAACAGGCCGTGATTGCTGCGCATCTTCGGCGTGCGGAAGAACGGGATGCTCTTGGTGAAGAAACCATAGAGCACGGCCTTGGCGATGGTATGCGAGAGGGCAAGGCCCGCCACCGCTGCGCAGAAGGCGTCCTTCAGGTTGACCCCCACCGCGCGCTGGTAGAGGAAGACGATTTTGCCGACTTTGAAGAAGAACAGCGCCAGCGGCGGGATGGCGAAGATCAGCAGCGGCGGGTCGACCCGTTGCGGCACGATGATCATCGCCGCCGACCAGAGCAGGGCACCGGCGGTGAAGAAGATGTTCAGGCCATCGGCGACCCAGGGCAGCCAGCCCGCGATGAAGTGGTAGCGCTGGCCTTGCTTTAGCTTGGAGTCCTTGCCGAGGAACAGGCTGCGGGCGTGGCCTTTCATGATCTGAATGGCGCCATAGGCCCAGCGGAAGCGCTGCTTCTTGTAGTCGATGAAGGTGTCCGGCATCAGCCCACGACCAAAACTCTCGTGCGCGTAGGCGGCGGCATAACCGCTCTTGAACACGCGCAGACCCAGTTCGGCGTCTTCGCAGATGGTCCAGTCGGCCCACTTCAACTCGTCCATCACACTGCGACGGATCATGGTCATGGTGCCGTGCTGGATAATGGCGTTGCGGTCGTTGCGGGTGACCATGCCGATGTGGAAGAAGCCCTTGTATTCCGCGTAGCAGAGCCGCTTGAAGGTGTTCTCGTTGCCGTCGCGATAGTCCTGCGGTGACTGCACCACGGCGATCTCCGGGTCGGCGAAGTGCGGAACCATGTGCTTCAGCCAGTTGCGGTCGACGCAGTAGTCGGAGTCGATCACCGCCACAACTTCGGCGTCTGCTGCGGTGTACGGCAGGATGTAGTTCAGCGCACCACCCTTGAAGCCTTCCAGCGGGGCGACATGGAAGAATTTGAAGCGCGGGCCCAACTGCTCGCAGTAGTCGCGCACCGGTTCCCAGACAGCCGGGTCCTTGGTGTTGTTGTCGATGATCAGGACTTCGTAGTCCGGATAGTCGAGGTTGGCGAGGGCGTCGAGGGTCTGTTTGACCATCTCCGGCGGCTCGTTGTAGCAGGGCACGTGTACCGAGACTTTCGGACGGTAGGCGCTGTCGGCCAGCACCGGCAGGAACGGACGGCGGCGCTTGCGCACCCAGACCGCCTCGGCGAGTTCATGGGCTTCGGTCAGCAGCACGATGAATACGCCCAGGGCGCCGACACCGAGGAGCAGACCGACGGTCAGGCTGAACCAGGTGCTGTACTGCTGGCTGTAGTCGTAGGCGATCCACACCAGTACCGAGCCGCCGGCGAAGGCGACGAAGGTCAGGAAGGTGCGGCCGCGCTGGCGCAGTGCGCTGCCATCGATCAGCATCAGGGCCAGGGCCAGCAGTGCCATGACCACAGAAGCGACCGCGAGCATGCGCCATTGCGGGATGGCGATCACCGGCCCTTCGAAGGCGAACTTCGGCTGGCGGTCGAGGTTGTAGACGCCCCAGTAGGCGCCCACCGAACCTTCGTCACTGGCCTTCCACGGCTGGTCGAAGGCCTCGATCACGAAGTAGTTGTAGCCCTTGGCGTTGAGAGCGTTGACCAGGGTTCGCAGGTAGATGGCCTGGTCGGCTTGGGAAGCGTCGGCACCGCCGCGCATGCGGCCGTTGCTCGGCCAGCCCACTTCGGAAAGCAGCAAGGGCTTCTTCGGGAAGGCTTTCTTCAGGTCCTTGGCGCGCTCCAGGACGAACTCGGTGGAGTCCTCCATCGGCACGAACTCCCAGTAAGGCAGCACGTGGGCGGCCACCAGGTCGACGTGCTTGGCCAGTTCCGGATACTTCAGCCAGATGTGCCACTGCTCGGAGGTGGTCACCGGTACCTTCACGGCGGCGCGCACGCGGTCCAGATAGACCATCAGGTCCTTGCGGCTGATCTCGCGACGGAACAAGGCTTCGTTACCCACTACCACGCGAACCACGCTACGGGAGGCGTTGGCGATTTCGATGGCCTTGGCGATCTCGCGCTCGTTGCGTTCCTCGTCCGGGCTGATCCAGACACCAAGGGTCACCCGCAGGCCGAACTCTTCGGCCAGGCGCGGAATGTCGGCCAGGGTGCCGTCCACCGAGTAGGTGCGGATGTTGTCGGTCTGCTTGCTTACCAATTCGAGGTCCTGGCGGATCTGCTCGTCGTTGGGATAGCGGTTGGTTTGCGGGTTCTGGTCCGCCCGGAACGGCGAGAAGGAGTAGCCGGATATCTGTTCCGGCCAGTCCGGCGCGGTGACCGGGCGGTTGTAGAGCGCCCAGATACCGGTGAACAACGCGGCGACTGCCACGAAGACCACCAGGTTGAGTCCAAATTTACGCGATGGCATAGAGGTCAAGGGTTCCGAATCGAGGAACTGGGTTCCATACGAGAATGATCGCCATTTGATCAAAATTCGTACAAAACCTGGGGTAGGGCCAGCGATATGCTGGTCGGCGCGAATCCTACCCCGGCGCCCAACAGCTGTATAGATTGCGACCAGCCGGGGAAGCCGGATAGCTGTCCCCGCCAGATGGTTTGTTTGCCCGCGGCGCGAGAAGTTCGACCGACGAATCGAAATGCCGCTTCGGCTTGACCTGGATCAGCTTCAGAGGGCGCGCAGCAGAATGCGTTCGCTGGCTTCCAGGTCAAGGTCTCGGCGCTCGCTCAGCGCGGTCATTCCATGGCGCTCCAGTTGCGCGAGCACCTGGGGGATCACATCGGCATCCAGGCCATGTTCGGACAGACGGGTAGGCACGCCCATGCGCTTGAAAAAATCGCGGGTAGCCTGAATCGCTGCGTCGATACGCTGTTCTTCGTCGCCCTCCTTCAGACCCCAGACGCGCGCCCCGTATTGAAGCAGCTTCTCGCGCTTGACCTGGCGGCGTTCCGCCAGGAGGGCCGGCAGCACCACGGCCAGGGTCTGGGCGTGATCGATGTGGTACAGCGCAGTCAGCTCGTGGCCGATCATGTGGGTCGACCAGTCCTGGGGCACGCCGCAGCCGAGCAGGCCGTTCAGGGCCTGGGTGGCGCACCACATGAGGTTGGCGCGTACGGCGTAGTCCTCCGGGTTGGCCAGGGCCTTGGGGCCTTCTTCTATCAGGGTCAGCAGCAGGCCTTCGGCATAGCGATCCTGCAGGGGCGCATCGGCAGGGTAGGTGAGGTACTGCTCGATGGTGTGGACGAAGGCATCCACCACGCCGTTGCCGATCTGCCGGGGCGGCAGGCTGAACGTGGTGCGCGGGTCGAGGATGGCGAAGCGCGGGTAGAGCAGGGCGCTGGAGAACGGCAGCTTTTCCTGGCGGCCAACGTGGGTAACCACACCGTGGGGATTGCTCTCGGAGCCGGTGGCGGCCAGTGTCAGTACGCAGCCCATGGGAAGGGCGGCGGTGATCCGCTTGCCACTGAGCAGGTCCAGCGGGTCACCGTCGTAGCAGGCCGCCGCAGCGATGAACTTGCTGCCATCGATTACCGAGCCTCCACCCACGGCAACGATGAAGTCGCACTGTTCGGTTTTGGCCTGTTCGGTTGCTCTGACCAGGGTGTCGAACTGCGGATTGGCCTCGATTCCGCCGAAACGGACGACCTTGTGATCAGCCAACGCCTCCTCGACCTGTTGCCAGACACCGTTCTGGAAGATGCTTCCTCCGCCGTGGGTCACCAGCACCCGGCTACCGGCCGGGACATCCCGCGTCAGCTTGCTGATCTGGCCTTCGCCGAAGTGGATGCGGGTAGGGTTGTAGAAGGTGAAGTTGCGCATGACCGGCTCCCTTGTCGTTATCGGCCGACTATAGCCCTGGCGCACCGTGCCCGAATCTATAGGTCGCCATTCAGCGGCAATGGACTTGGGCCGAGGGATAGCGCTTCCTATAATGCGCGCCCGCCCGAAAGTTGGCGATGGGAGTGATTGGGATGAGTACAGACGAGCGTTTTGGCGGCATCGCCCGGCTATATGGCCTGGAAGGACTTGCCCGGCTGCAGGCCGCCCATGTGGCTGTGGTCGGCATTGGCGGCGTGGGTTCCTGGGCGGCCGAGGCCCTGGCGCGCTCCGGGGTGGGGGAGATATCCCTGTTCGACCTGGATGACGTCTGCATCACCAACACCAATCGCCAGGTGCATGCCATCGAGGGAGCCGTGGGCAAGGCCAAGGTGGATGTGATGGCCGAGCGCCTTCGTGCCATCAACCCGGCTTGTGTCGTTCACGCCGTGGCCGACTTCGTGACCCGCGAGACCATGGCCGAGTACATCACGCCCGCACTGGACGCTGTGATCGACTGCATCGACAGCGTAGCGGCCAAAGCCGCGCTGATCGCCTGGTGCAAGCGACGCAAGATCCAGATCGTTACCACCGGCGGTGCAGGCGGCCAGGTGGACCCGGCCCAGATCCAGGTCGCCGACCTGAACAAGACCTTCAACGACCCGCTGGCGGCCAAGGTGCGTTCCACCCTGCGCCGCGACTACAACTTCTCCCGTACGCCGGGGCGCACCTACAGCGTGCCCTGCGTGTTCTCGACGGAGCAGTTGCGCTACCCGAAGCCGGATGGCTCGGTGTGCCAACAGAAGAGTTTCGTCGGCGAAGGCGTGAAGCTGGACTGCGCTGGCGGATTCGGTGCGGTGATGATGGTGACCGCGACCTTCGGCATGGTAGCGGCAGCGAGGATTGTGGATAAGTTGGTGGCAGGGGCGCGCAGGCCGTCGGGGCGCCAGGCGGGCTAGGGACGGCTGCGCCGTCCTTTTGCGAATGAATTAGCCCCCAGAGTGCTCATGCCTGCGCCATTTCCCGCATTTTCTTGAGGACGGCGTTCAGGCCATTGCTGCGTGAGGGCGACAGTTGGCGGCCGAGGCCGAGCTGGCTGAACCAGTCCGCCAGATCGACGGCAGCCAGTTCGCCCGCCGACAGCCCTTCCACCCGTGCTACCAGCACTGCCAGCAGGCCGCGAATCAACCGGGCGTCGCTGGCAGCACGAAAGTGCCAATGCTCGTCTTGCCGTTCGCCCACGAGCCACACCTGGCTTTCACAGCCATGCACCCGATTGGTGTCGTTGCGCTCGGTATCCGTAAGCGGCTCCAGCCGCTCACCCCATTGCATCAATAGACGCGCGCGCTGTTCCCAGCCTCCGGCGGCAGTGAAGGCGTCCAGGGCTTCCTGTGCCTTTGCGGGTAGGCTCATCGCAGCAACTCCAGGGCCTTGTCCAGCGCGGCGAAGAACCGCTCCAGATCATCGCCGTCGTTATACAGTCCGAGGGACACGCGAACAGCACCTTGCACGCCAAGGGTCTGCATGAGCGGCATGGCACAGTGATGCCCGGCACGCACGGCAATACCCTGCTCGGTGAGAAGGTGGGCCAGGTCAGCGCTATGCACGCCATCGATGCTGAAACTGGCGAGCGCCAGTTCCGGGGCACCGAGGAGACGCACGCCGTCTCGTGCGCCAAGGCCGGCCAGTAGCTTGGCGTGAAGGGCCGCCTCATGCCCGGCGATGGCGGCAGCTTCCAGGTTGCCCAGGTAGTCCAGCGCCGCGCCCAGGCCGATAACCGAAGCAATCGCCGGGGTACCGGCTTCGAAGCCCAGGGGCGCGCCATGGAAATCGGCCGTCTGGTAGCCGGTGGTATGGACCATCTCACCTCCAAACTGCCAATGCTTCAGGCGGCCCAGGGCCTCGTTACGGCCATAGAGCACGCCGACGCCGTCCGGGCCGTAGAGCTTGTGGCTGGAGAATGTGTAGAAGTCGCAACCCATAGCCTGTACGTCATGGCGGCCATGGACTGCGCCCTGGGCACCGTCGACCACGGTAATGGCGCCTTGGCTGCGCGCCAGGGGCAGCAGTTCGGTCAGCGGCTGCCAGCGACCGAGCACATTGGACAGCTGACTCACCGCCAACAAGCGGGTACGCGGGCCAATCAACTGCCGGGCCTGCTCCAGATCTATCAGGCCACGATCATCCAGTGGCAGCACCACCAGCTTGAGCTGCCTGCGCAGGACGAGTTGCTGCCAGGGCAGCAGGTTGGCGTGATGCTCCAGCGCGCTGATGGCGATCTCATCGTCAGGCTGGAACAGGTGCTCCAGGCCGTAGGCCAGCAAGTTGATTGCCTCGGTGACGCCTCGGGTGAAGAGGATTTCCGCCGGATTCGCGGCATTCAGCCACTGCGCTGCGCGCATCCGGGTCCCTTCAAAGGCTCGGGTGGCGCGTTCTCCGGGCAAGTGTTGGGCGCGATGTACATTAGCCGCGCCACTGGCGTAGTAGCCGAGCAGGGCGTCGAGCACTGGCTGGGGCTTCTGCGAGGTGGCGGCACTGTCCAGATAGGTCTGCCCCTCGGCCGCCAGGGCCGAAAGGGCGGGGAAGTCGGAGCGCCAGGGTGAAATCAGGGACATGGCTTGCAGCACGCAAAATAAAGAGTGAAGCGTTGCGAATAACGGCCAGCTGAAACATGAACAGGCCCGGACACACGTTCTACTGAGTGTAAACGAGCGTCCGGGCCTGGTCGGAAACTGTCCCGAAGCCGAGGCTTCGGGACCATGGCTCAGTTGTGAGCGTGCAGGGCTTCGTTCAGCTCGATGGCAGTCTTGTTGGTCTTGCACTCAACGGCGCCGTTCTGCGAGTTGCGGCGGAACAGCAGGTCAGCCTGGCCAGCCAGGTCGCGGGCCTTGACCACTTTCACCAGCTGGTTCTGGTCGTCCAGCAGGGCCACCTTGGTGCCAGCGGTGATGTACAGGCCGGCTTCAACGATGTTGCGGTCACCCAGCGGAATGCCGATGCCGGCGTTGGCGCCGATCAGGCAGCCTTCGCCTACGGAGATGACGATGTTGCCGCCGCCGGACAGGGTGCCCATGGTGGAGCAACCGCCGCCCAGGTCCGAGCCTTTGCGTACGAAGACGCCTGCGGACACGCGGCCTTCGATCATGCCCGGACCTTCGGTGCCGGCGTTGAAGTTGACGAAGCCTTCGTGCATCACGGTGGTGCCTTCACCCACGTAGGCGCCCAGGCGTACGCGGGCGGTGTCGGCGATACGCACGCCGGCCGGAACCACGTAGTCGGTCATTTTCGGGAACTTGTCCACGGAGAAGACTTCCAGCAGCTCGCCCTTCAGGCGGGCTTCCAGCTGGCGCTCGGCCAGTTCGGCCAGGTCGACGGCGCCCTGACTGGTCCAAGCAACGTTCGGCAGCAGCGGGAAAATGCCGGTCAGGTTCAGGCCATGGGGCTTGGCCAGGCGGTGAGACAGCAGGTGCAGCTTGAGGTAGGCCTCCGGGGTGGAGGTCAGGGCGGCGTCTTCGGCCAGCAGGGTGGCGACCAGCGGCTTGTGGCTTTCGGCCAGGCGGGTCAACAGGGCTGACTGCGCTGCGTCGATATCCTTGAGCACGGTCGCCAGTTGGGCGGCCTGGGCATTGCTGATGGTGATGGCCTGGTTGCCGGCACTGTAGCCGAGCACCGGGGCGACTGCAGCGACCAGTTGCTCGGACGGCTTGAGCAGCGGAAGGGCGTAGAAGACTTCCAGCCAGTTGCCCTGGCGATTCTGGGTACCGACGCCGAAGGCGATGCTGAAGAGAGCGTTGGACATGAGGATTCCTCTTGCTGAAGGGGTTGATCAGGCGGGGCGGCGGCTGAGCAGCAGGCCCAGGCCGGCGCTGCCCAGCAGGACAGCGCAGCCACGGTTGAACAGGCGCCGGGCACGAGGCCCGGCGAGCAGGCGGCCGAGATTCAGCCCGGCCAGGGCGTAAAGCAGGATGGCCAGCCATTCCAGGGCCAGGAAGGCCAGGCCTAGAGCCAGGAATTGCGGGCCGACCGCCTGCTGCGGATTGACGAACTGCGGCAGGAAGGCGGTGAAGATCAGGATTGCCTTGGGATTGCCCGCGGCTACCCAGAACTCCTGGCGCGACAGCTTCCACAGGGACAGGCGAACGACCTCGCCGGGTTCGGCGAAGTGGCCACCTGGTGCGCGCCAGAGCTGGTAGGCCAGCCAGAACAGGTAGCCGGCGCCCAGCAGCTTGATGGCCAGGAACAGCGTGGCCGAAGCCTGCAGGACCAGGGCCAGCCCTGAGGCGGCGAGGGCGATCATCCCGGCGAAGGCCAGCAATCGTCCGGCACCAGCGAGGCAGGCGGGGCGCAGACCCTGGCGCGCTGCGTTATGCAGCGACAGCAGGTTGTTCGGCCCCGGCGCCATGTTCAGCGCGAAGCAGGCCGGGATGAAGAGCGCCCAGGCGATTTCCATGGTTACTTGAAGGCGGCCGCGTAAAGGTCCGGCTTGAAGCCGACCAGGGTGCGATCACCCAGGTCCAGCACCGGACGCTTGATCATCGAGGGCTGGGCCAGCATCAGGGCGATTGCCTTTTCCTGGTCAAGGTCGGCCTTCTGCGCGTCGTCCAGTTTGCGGAATGTGGTTCCGGCGCGGTTCAGGACGGTTTCCCAGCCGTGTTCGGCGCACCATTTGTCGAGATTGGCGCGATCGATGGCCGATGCCTTGTAGTCATGGAAGCTGTAGGCGACGCCTTGCTCTTCGAGCCAGGTGCGGGCCTTCTTCATGGTGTCGCACGCTTTGATGCCGTAGAGGGTGATGCTCATCGTGTATTTCCTTTGAATCTCACAGGCCCCTGATGAAGTCGCGGATACGTTCACCGGCTTCGACACACTCGGCCAGCGGGGCCACCAGGGCCATGCGTACGCGGCCCGCACCGGGGTTGAAGCCATTCACAGCGCGCGACAGGTAGGAGCCGGGGACCACGGTGACGTGCTCGCGGGCGAACAGTTCGCGGGTGAAGGTCTCGTCGTCCACCGGCGTCTTCGGCCAGAGATAGAAGCCGCCGTCCGGGCGCTGCACATCGAGGACCGGACCAAGGATATCCAGCATTGCGTCGAATTTCTCTCGGTACAGGGCGCGGTTGGCGCGCACGTGCACTTCGTCATTCCAGGCTGCGACGCTGGCCAGCTGGGTCTGCACAGGCATCGCACAGCCGTGGTAGGTGCGGTACAGCAGGAAGGACTTGAGGATGCCTGCGTCGCCGGCGACGAAGCCCGAGCGCAGGCCAGGCAGGTTGGAGCGCTTGGACAGGCTGTGGAACACGACACAGCGCTTGAAGTCGGAGCGGCCGAGTTCGGCGCAAGCGGTGAGCAGTCCAGCCGGCGGGTTCTGCTCGTCGAAGTACAGCTCGCTGTAGCACTCGTCGGCCGCGATCACGAAGTCGTGCTCGTCGGCCAGGGCGATCAGCTTCTTCAGGGTATCTACCGGGATCAGCGCGCCGGTAGGGTTGCCCGGAGAGCAGAGGAAGAGGACCTGGCAACGCTGCCAGACGTCAGCTGGAACGGCGTCGAAGTCCGGGTTGAAGCCGTTCTCCGCCAGGCATGGCAGGTAATGGGGCTCGGCACCGGCCAGCAGGGCTGCACCTTCGTAGATCTGGTAGAAGGGGTTCGGGCTGACTACCAGTCCGTTATCTGCACGATTGACCACTGCCTGGGTGAAAGCGAACAGCGCCTCGCGGGTGCCATTCACCGGCAGTACGTGGCGGGCAGCATCGAGCCAGCCACCCGGTACCTTGAAGCGACGCTCGCACCATTGGGCAATGGCCTCGCGCAGCGCCGGAATGCCCAGGGTCGTGGGGTAGACCGCCAGTTGGTCGAGATTGGCCGACAGGGCTTCGGCGACGAAAGCCGGAGAGCGGTGCTTGGGTTCGCCGATGGACAGGGCGATGGCCTTCTTCTCCGCCGGTGACTGGGCGCCGGCCAGCAGGGCACGGAGTTTCTCGAAGGGGTAGGGCTGCAGGTGATTCAGGGCGTCGTTCATGGTTGTAGGGCGTCAACAGGGAGGTCGTGGGTAAAACGGTGCAATCCGGCCTGCGGCCTTATTGCACCCTACGGGTTCAGATGCTTATTCGCGTGGGGTCCAGGCTCTGCCCATTGGCTTCGGACAACTGGGAGACGATCGCCTCCTGCAGCCGCAGGCAGAGCTCAGGGTCGGAGAGTGGCTGGTTGTCCGCATCGGTGACGAAGAAAACGTCTTCCACGCGCTCGCCCAGGGTGGCGATCTTGGCGTTCTGCAGCGACAGGTCGAACTCCAGGAAGATACGCCCGATGCGCGCCAGCAGGCCAGGGCGGTCGGGGGCGATCAGTTCGAGGATGGTCACCGGACGCTGCGCGTCATTGGAGATGGTCACTTGTGGCGGGAATGCAAAGTGCTTGAGCTGGCGCGGGACGCGGCGCTGGATGATGGCCGGGTACTCGTCCGGATTCTTCAGGGCGTCGATCAGGCCTTCACGGATTTCGCGGATACGCGCCGGGTTCTCGCCGATCCGCCCGCCGTCCGCGTCGAGCACGATGTAGGTGTCGAGGGTGAACTGGCTGGTGGACGTGATGATCCGTGCGTCATGAATGTTCAGATTCAACTGCGACATGGCCGCCACGGTCACGGCGAAGAAGTCGTGCTGGTCCGGCGCGTAGATGAATATCTGTGTAGCGCCTTCGAATTCGCGCTGGGCGGTTTCCTTGATCAGTACCAGCGGGTCGTTGCCGGCCGGATGCTGGAGTATCGCCTCGGTATGCCAAACCACGTCGCTGGCGGTATGGCGCAGGAAGTAGTCGTCGCCCAACTGGCTCCAGAGCTGTTCGGCCTCGTCCTGGTCGATGCCGTTGCGCACCAGGGTATCGATGGCGGCGGACTGGGTCTGGCGAATCTGCTCTTCGCGGTCCAGTGGATTTTCCAGGCCACGGCGCAATGCGCGCTTGGTCTCGGTGTAGAGCTGGCGCAGCAGGCTGGCGCGCCAGGAGTTCCAAAGGCTCGGGTTGGTGGCGTTGATATCGGCCACGGTGAGCACATAGAGGTAATCCAGACGGGTCTGGTCGCCTACCAGACGCGCGAAGTCGTAAATCACCTGCGGATCGGAAAGGTCCTTGCGCTGCGCTGTGGTGGACATCACCAGATGATGCTGCACCAGCCAGGCCACCAGTCGTGAGTCCCATACCGGCAACTGGTGTCGTGCGCAGAAGACCTCGGCATCCACGGCGCCCAGCTCGGAGTGGTCGCCGCCACGGCCCTTGCCGATGTCGTGGTAGAGCCCGGCGAGGTAGATCAGTTCGGGCTTGGGCAGCTTGTCCATCAGCTTGCTGGCCAGGGGGAATTTCTCCGCCAGCTCGGGCCACTTCAACTTGCGCAGGTGTTTGATCAGGTTGAGAGTGTGGGCATCCACCGTATAGATGTGGAACAGGTCGTGCTGCATCTGCCCGATGATCTGGCCGAACTCCGGTAGGTACAGGCCAAGGATGCCGTAGCGATTCATCCGGCGAAGATTGCGGTGGATGCCTTGGGCGGACTTGAACAGCTCGATGAACAGGCTGGTATTGCGGATGTCCTTGCGGAACTCGTCGTCGATCAGATGACGGCTTTCACGCAGCAGGCGAATGGTATCGGCGCGAACGCCCTTGATCTCTGGGTGCTGGGCCATCAGCACGAAGATTTCCAGCATTGCGAAGGGCGTGCGCTTGAAGACGTTCGGGTGGGTCACCTCGATGTAGCCGTCGCGCAGCTGGAAGCGGCTGTTGAGCGGCTGTGCCTGACCGGTTTCCCCTGCACGCAGGATGACTTCCTCGAAATGCTGGTTGATCAGGTCGCTGAGTTCGGAGACGCCCATCACCACCCGGTAGTACTTCTGCATGAAACGTTCGATGTTGAGCTTGCCGTCTCCGTCCCCGAAGCCGAGGAGGGCGGCGATCTTGCGTTGGTGGTCGAACAGCAGTCGGTCTTCGGCTCGACCGGCGAGCATGTGCAGCGCGTAGCGGACCTTCCAGAGAAACTCCTGGCTGGAGGCCAGCATGCTGCACTCGCTTTCTACAAGGAAGCCTTGCTGCACCAGGCCGTGCAGGTTGAGGCTGCCGAACTGCCGGCGAGCGACCCAGAGAATGGTCTGGATGTCACGCAGGCCGCCGGGGGAACCCTTCACGTTGGGTTCCAGGTTGTATTCGGTGTCGTTGTATTTGGCGTGGCGTGCCTTCTGCTCGGTGCGCTTGGAGAGGAAGAAGTGCTTGCTCGGCCACATCTGCTCGGGGCTGGTGACGTCCAGCATGCGCTGACGCAGGTGCTCGGGACCAGCAATGGTGCGGCTTTCCATCAGGTTGGTGATCACCGTCAGGTCGGCACGTGCTTCTTCGGCGCATTCGGCAACCGAGCGAACGCTCTGACCGACTTCCAGGCCGATGTCCCAGAGCAGGGTGAGGAAGCCTTCGATGGGCGCGCGGAAGACTTCGTGGTCGGCGCTGTCCAGCAGGATCAGCAGGTCGATGTCAGAGTAAGGATGCAGCTCGCCGCGACCATAGCCGCCCACTGCCAGCAGGGCGATGTCGGCATCTTCGCTCCAATCGAAGCGCTCCCAGGCCGCCCGCAGTATCTGGTCGACGAACCAGGCACGATCCTCCACCAGGCGACGGATGTCGCGACCGTTGGTGAAACGGTTGTCGAGCACGTCGCGGGCCTGGCGGATGGCTTTCTTGAAGGCAGCGATGGGGCTGGACTTCAAGGCCAGTTCCGCCTGGAACTGCCCGCGGTCGAACAACTCGGGATCCACCTGCGGCATGGGGCGGCATTCCTTATATAGGTTGTTGATCAGGACGAGGTGCGCGGCAGGGTATCGTCGCTGCGCAGGGTGAGGATCTCATAGCCGTCGGCGGTGACCAGTACGGTGTGCTCCCACTGTGCGGAGAGCTTGCGGTCCTTGGTGATGGCGGTCCAGCCGTCGCCGAGCAAGCGCGTTTCCGGGCGGCCCTGGTTGATCATCGGCTCGATGGTGAAGGTCATGCCTTCCTTGAGTTCCATGCCGGTGCCGGCGCGGCCGTAGTGCAGGACCTGGGGTTCTTCGTGGAACACGGCACCGATGCCGTGGCCGCAGTACTCACGGACCACGGAGTAGCCCTGCTTCTCGGCATACTTCTGGATCACCTCGCCGATGTCGCCCAGGCGAGCGCCAGGCTTGACCAGCTCGATGCCCTTGTACATGCATTCCTGGGTCACGCGGCAGAGCTTGTCCGCCCATTCCGGCGCCTTGCCCACCATGAACATCTTGCTGGTGTCGCCGTGGTAGCCGTCCTTGATGACGGTGACGTCGATATTAACGATGTCGCCATCCTTCAGCGGCTTCTCGTTGGGAATGCCGTGGCACACCACGTGGTTGATCGAGGTGCAGATCGACTTGGGGAAGCCCTTGTAATTGAGGGGCGCGGGGATGGCCTGCTGCACGTTGACGATGTAGTCATGGCAGATGCGGTCCAGTTCGTCGGTGGTCACGCCGGCTTTGACATGCTCGCCGATCATCTCCAGCACTTCGGCGGCCAGGCGGCCGGCAACGCGCATTTTCTCGATTTCTGCGGGCGTCTTGATGGTGACGGTCATATTGGCTCTCGGGCGCAAACGGAAAAGGCTTGATATTAACAGCTTCAAGCCGCAAGCCATAAGCGGCTGGCAGCAAGCGGCCTGTTTTGCTGGGCATTGTTCCAGTAGCTTGGGCCTGCTTTTTGTGCTATAAAACGCGCCGCTTTACGGACGACCTGTCTGCAAGGCACAAACCCACACACGTATCGACACGATTTCCTGGGTGCCCGCAAGGGTTGGAAATTGGGATGCGTGGAGGCCTAACCCGACTATCGAGGAATAGAAATGTCCCAAGTCAATATGCGCGATATGCTGAAGGCCGGTGTGCACTTCGGCCACCAGACCCGTTACTGGAATCCGAAAATGGGCAAGTACATTTTCGGCGCGCGTAACAAGATCCACATCATCAACCTTGAAAAAACCCTGCCGATGTTCAATGAAGCTCTGTCCTTCGTTGAGAAACTGGCTGCAGGCAAGAACAAGGTTCTGTTCGTCGGCACCAAGCGTTCCGCTGGCAAGATCGTTCGCGAAGAAGCTGCTCGTTGCGGCTCCCCGTACGTCGATCACCGCTGGCTGGGCGGCATGCTGACCAACTACAAGACCATCCGTCAGTCCATCAAGCGTCTGCGCGACCTGGAAACCCAGGCCCAGGACGGCACCTTCGCCAAACTGACCAAGAAAGAAGCCCTGATGCGTACCCGCGACCTCGAGAAGCTCGAGCGCAGCCTGGGTGGTATCAAGGATATGGGCGGCCTGCCGGACGCTCTGTTCGTGATCGACGTTGACCACGAGCGCATCGCCATCAGCGAAGCCAACAAGCTGGGTATCCCGGTAATCGGCGTAGTCGATACCAACAGCAGCCCTGAAGGCGTTGATTACGTCATTCCGGGTAACGACGACGCCATTCGCGCCGTTCAGCTGTACCTGGCCAGCGTTGCTGATGCTGTAATCCGCGGCCGTCAGAATGCCGTTGGTGGCCCTGACGAGTTCGTTGAAGAAGCTGCTTCCGAGGCCGCTGAAGGCTGATTTGACAGCCCTCTAGCGTTACCCGGTGCGCAAGAAGGGGGCTAGGCCCCCTTTTTGCCACCTCCGAATTGTGAATGCCCGGATTCCGGGCTGAATGGTTGAAAACCTATTCAAGAGGATTGCGACATGGCAGAGATTACTGCAGCCCTGGTTAAAGAACTGCGCGAGCGTACCGGCCTCGGCATGATGGATTGCAAGAAGGCCCTGACCGCCGCTGACGGCGACATCGAAAAGGCCATCGACGACATGCGTGCCGCTGGTGCCATCAAGGCTGCCAAGAAGGCTGGCAACATCGCCGCCGAAGGTGCCATCGCTGTCAAGGTTGCTGACGACAATAAGGTTGCCGTCATCATCGAAGTCAACTCCCAGACCGACTTCCTGGCCCTGCAGGACGACTTCAAATCCTTCGTTGCCGCTTCCCTGGAACAGGCTTTCAACGAGAAGCTGACCGACGCTGCTCCGCTGGTTGAGTCCCGCGAAGAGGCTCGCCTGGCCCTGGTTTCCAAGACCGGTGAGAACGTCAACATCCGTCGTCTGAGCCGCGTTGAAGGTGACGTGGTTGGCGCCTACCTGCACGGCCACCGCATCGGCGTAGTCGTGAACCTGAAGGGTGGCAACCCGGAGCTGGCCAAGGACATCGCCATGCACGTGGCAGCCAGCAATCCGCAGTTCCTGAGCTCGTCCCAGGTTTCCGAAGAAGCCATCGCCAAGGAAAAGGAAATCTTCCTGGCCCTGAACGCCGACAAGATCGCCGGCAAGCCGGAAAACATCGTCGAGAACATGGTCAAGGGCCGTATCGCCAAGTTCCTGGCCGAGGCCAGCCTGGTCGAGCAGCCTTTCGTCAAGGATCCGGAAGTCAAGGTAGGTGATCTGGCCAAGAAAGCCGGCGCCGAGATCGTTTCCTTCGTTCGTTATGAAGTAGGTGAAGGCATCGAGAAAGTCGAAGTCGACTTCGCTGCCGAAGTAGCTGCTCAAGTCGCTGCTACCAAGCAATAAGACGGCTCCGGCTGTCGCCCCAAGAGGCTGCCCGCTCACGCGCGCGGCCTCTTCGTCAAACTGGGGAGCCATTTTGGGGTGGCTTCCACGGCGGGCCCGGTTGTCGGGCACCAACCGCCGTTTGCGCAGTCTCAGGACTCGCCAGTACATCGGGCCTTTAGGCCCAAGAATTCAATAGCGCCGCAGGAGAGATACGCAATGGCTCAGCAGGTGAGTGGTCGCCAACCTCGCTATAAACGCATTCTGCTCAAACTCAGCGGTGAGGCCCTGATGGGCTCCGAGGAGTTCGGTATCGATCCGAAGGTCCTCGATCGCATGGCGCTGGAGATCGGCCAACTGGTCGGTATCGGCGTGCAGGTCGGCCTGGTAATCGGCGGCGGCAATCTTTTCCGCGGTGCGGCCCTCAGCGCCGCTGGCATGGACCGCGTGACCGGCGACCACATGGGCATGCTGGCTACCGTGATGAATGCCCTTGCCATGCGCGATGCGCTGGAACGTTCCAATATCCCGGCCATCGTGATGTCGGCGATATCCATGGTCGGCGTGACCGATCACTACGACCGCCGCAAGGCCATGCGCCACCTGGCTTCCGGCGAAGTGGTGATCTTCTCTGCCGGTACCGGCAACCCCTTCTTCACCACTGACTCGGCCGCGTGCCTGCGTGCCATCGAGGTGGATGCGGACGTGGTACTGAAAGCCACCAAGGTCGATGGCGTGTACACTGCCGACCCGTTCAAGGACCCCAATGCCGAGAAATTCGAGCGCCTGACCTACGACGAGGTGCTGGATCGCAAGCTGGGCGTCATGGATCTCACGGCCATCTGTCTGTGCCGTGACCAGAAGATGCCGCTGCGGGTCTTCAATATGAATAAACCGGGTGCCTTGCTGAACATCGTGGTTGGCGGCGCCGAAGGAACCCTGATCGAGGAGGGCGAACAGTGATCAACGAGATCAAGCAAGAAGCGCAGGAGCGCATGAAGAAAACCCTGGAATCGCTGGATCATGCTTTCGCCAAGATCCGCACCGGGCGCGCGCATCCGAGCATCCTGGATAGCGTGATGGTGTCCTACTACGGTACTGACACTCCGCTGCGCCAGGTTGCCAACGTGATTGCCGAGGACTCCCGTACCCTGGCCCTGACCGTGTTCGACAAGAGCATGATCCAGGCTGTGGAAAAGGCCATCATGACCTCCGACCTGGGCCTGAACCCGGCCACTGCCGGCACCACCATTCGCGTACCGATGCCCGCGCTGACCGAGGAAACCCGCAAGGGTTTCACCAAGCAGGCGCGAGCTGAAGCCGAGAACGCCCGTGTTGCCGTGCGCAACATCCGTCGCGATGCCCTGGCGCAGCTGAAGGACCTGGTCAAGGAAAAGGAAATCAGCGAAGACGACGAGCGTCGTGGCGCTGATGACGTCCAGAAGCTGACCGACAAGTTCGTCGGCGAAGTCGACAAGGCTCTGGAAAACAAAGAAAAAGACCTGATGGCCGTCTGACGTCCGGAATCGTCATGGACAAGAACCAGCAAGGCGCGAACCCCGCGGTGCCACGGCATGTGGCGATTATCATGGACGGTAACAACCGTTGGGCGAAGAAGCGTCTGCTGCCTGGCGTAGCCGGCCACAAGGCCGGCGTGGATGCGGTCCGGGCTGTGATCGAGGTGTGCGCCGAGGCAGGCGTCGAAGTGCTCACCCTGTTCGCCTTCTCCAGTGAGAACTGGCAGCGCCCGGCTGACGAGGTGAGCGCCCTGATGGAGCTGTTCCTGGGGGCGCTGCGCCGTGAGGCACGGCGCCTGAACCAGAATGACATCCGGCTGCGCATCATCGGCGATCGCTCGCGCTTCCATCCGGAGTTGCAGGCCGCCATGCGCGAAGCCGAACAGTTGACCGCCAGCCATCAGAAGTTCGTCCTCCAGGTCGCCGCCAACTATGGCGGTCAGTGGGACATCACCCAGGCCGCACAGCGCCTGGCGCGAGAGGTCCAGGCTGGTCACCTGCAAGTGGACGATATTTCCCCGCAGTTGCTGCAAAGTTGCCTGGTTACCGGCGACCTGCCGCTGCCCGACCTGTGCATCCGCACCGGTGGCGAGCACCGCATCAGCAACTTCCTGCTTTGGCAGCTCGCTTATGCAGAGCTGTATTTCTCCGATCTCTACTGGCCCGACTTCAAGCACGAAGCCATGCGTAAGGCGCTGACCGACTACGCAAAGCGCCAGCGTCGCTTCGGCAAGACGAGCGAGCAGCTAGAAGCCGAGGCCCGAGCCAAATGCTGAAACAACGCGTCATCACCGCGCTGGTGTTGCTGCCCATTGCCCTTGCGGGTTTCTTCTGGCTGGACGGTGGCGCCTTCGCGCTGTTCATCGGTGCCGTTGTGAGCCTCGGTGCCTGGGAATGGGCGCGCCTGGCGGGCTTCTCTTCCCAGCCCTTGCGCGTCGCTTACGGACTTCTCGTGGCGGCGCTGCTCTATGGGCTTTATCTCGTGCCGGCCATGGCGCCCCTGGTACTGGTGCTTGGTGTGCTCTGGTGGGGGGCTGCCACGGTTTTCGTGTTGGGATACCCCGAAACCAGCCGCTACTGGGGTGGAACACCTGGCAAGCTGGTCATCGGTTTGTTGATCCTGCTGCCCGCCTGGCAGGGCCTGATCCTGTTCAAGCAGTGGCCGCTGGCCAACTGGCTGATCCTGGCAGTGATGGTGCTGGTCTGGGCAGCCGATATCGGCGCCTATTTCTCCGGCAAGGCTTTCGGTAAACGCAAGCTTGCGCCTCAGGTGAGTCCCGGTAAGAGCTGGGAAGGCCTGGTGGGTGGATTGCTGGCCAGTCTCCTGATTACCGCAGGTGTCGGTTTCTATCGTGGATGGGTCGGTTCCGAGCTGTTGCTGGCCTTGGTGGGTGCAGCCTTGGTTGTGCTGATCTCGGTGGTAGGGGACCTGACCGAAAGCATGTTCAAGCGTCAGTCCGGCATCAAGGACAGCAGCAATCTGCTGCCGGGCCACGGTGGCGTACTGGACCGAATCGATAGCCTGACCGCGGCCATCCCGCTGTTCGCCGCGCTGCTCTGGGCCGCTGGCTGGGGAGCCCTGTGACTCAGCCGCAACGCATTACCGTTCTGGGTGCGACTGGCTCGATAGGTCTCAGCACCCTCGACGTCATAGGTCGTCATCCTGATCGCTATCAGGCTTTCGCGCTCAGTGGCTTCAGTCGCCTGAGCGAGCTGGAGGCGCTGTGTCTGCGCTATCGGCCCGAGTTCGCTGTGGTGCCGGACGCCGATTCCGCCCGTCACTTGCAAGGCGGCCTGCTGGCGGCCGGATTGCACACTCGCGTCCTGGTTGGCGAGCAGGGTCTTTGCGAAGTCGCTGCGCATCCGCAGGTCGACGCAGTAATGGCCGCTATTGTCGGTGCCGCCGGCCTCAAGCCTACCCTGGCAGCCGTGGAGGCTGGCAAACGCGTGCTGCTGGCCAACAAGGAAGCGCTGGTCATGTCCGGCGCCCTATTCATGCAGGCCGTACGCAAGAGCGGTTCCGTGCTGCTGCCCATCGACAGCGAGCACAACGCGATCTTCCAGTGCCTGCCTCGGGATTACGCTCAGGGTTTGGCTCCCGTAGGCGTTCGGCGCATCCTGCTGACCGCCTCAGGCGGCCCGTTCCGTGAGATGCCGCTGGCACAACTGCCGGATGTTTCGCCCGAGCAAGCCTGCGCCCACCCGAATTGGTCCATGGGGCGAAAGATCTCCGTTGATTCGGCCAGCATGATGAACAAAGGTCTCGAGCTGATCGAAGCCTGCTGGCTTTTCGATGCGCGACCGGCCCAGGTTGAAGTGGTGATACACCCGCAGAGCGTTATCCACTCCCTGGTGGACTACGTGGATGGCTCGGTACTGGCGCAGCTCGGCAATCCGGACATGCGCACCCCCATCGCCCACGCAATGGCTTGGCCGGAGCGCATCGATTCCGGTGTGTCGCCGCTGGACTTGTTCGCGGTGGCTCGTCTGGACTTCCAGGCGCCGGACGAAGAGCGCTTCCCATGCCTGCGTCTTGCGCGGCAGGCGGCAGAGGAGGGGGGCAGCGCCCCGGCGATGCTCAATGCCGCCAACGAGGTGGCTGTGGCGGCATTCCTGGATAGGCGCATCCGCTTCACAGAGATCGCGAGTATCATCGACGAAGTGCTGAACCGCGAAGCGGCGAATGCGGTCGAAACGCTGGATTCCGTACTGCTGGCGGATGCCCGTGCTCGGGCGGCGGCGCAGCAGTGGTTAGTTCGTCAAGGGCGGTAACAGGTGGCCTAGACAGCCCGCCTGTTCCGGAGGAAACCGATGAGCGCTCTATACATGATTGTTGGCACCCTGATCGCCCTCGGGGTGCTGGTGACCTTTCACGAGTTTGGTCACTTCTGGGTTGCACGGCGCTGCGGGGTCAAGGTCCTGCGCTTTTCCGTGGGCTTCGGCAAGGCCCTGTTCCGCTGGCATGATCGCCACGGCACCGAGTTCGTAGTCGCTGCCATCCCCCTCGGTGGGTACGTGAAGATGTTGGACGAGCGCGAGGCTGAAGTGCCCGAAGAGCTGCTTGGTCAGTCCTTCAATCGCAAGCCGGTTGGGCAGCGCATCGCCATTGTGGCTGCCGGTCCCATCGCCAACTTCCTACTCGCACTGCTGTTCTTCTGGGTACTGGCCATGCTCGGCAGTCAGCAGGTGAAGCCGGTGATAGGCAGCATTGCGCCGGACAGCATTGCTGCCCGTGCCGGTCTTGAAGCTGGCGAAGAAATCATTTCTGTAGATGGTGAGGTCGTCACTGGCTGGTCGCAGGTCAACCTTCAGCTGGTGCGCCGTCTGGGTGAAAGCGGCACGCTGCGGGTGAGTGTGCGCGAGTCCGGTGCTTCGACCGAGCAAAGCCATGAGCTGCAGTTGAACAACTGGCTCAAAGGCGTCGACGAGCCCGATCCTATCGGCGCCCTTGGTATCACGCCCTGGCGCCCGGCGATTCCGCCGATTCTCGCTGAACTCGATCCGAAAGGCCCTGCCCAGGCTGCTGGTCTCAAGCTCGGCGACCGCCTGTTGGCACTTGATGGGCAGCCTCTGGACGATTGGCAGCAGGTGGTGGAGCGAGTCCGCAAGCGTCCTGCTGAGCGCGTTACCTTGCGTGTCGAGAGCGATGGGCAGGTGCGCGATGTTCAATTGAGCCTGGCTGCTCGGGGCGAAGGCGAAGCTCGCAGTGGCTACCTGGGCGCTGGGGTGAAAGGTGTGGATTGGCCCGCTGAAATGCTACGGGAGGTCAGTTTCGGACCGCTGGATGCTGTTACCGAAGCGATGGCCAGAACCTGGTCCATGAGCCTGCTAACTCTGGATTCCTTAAAGAAAATGTTGCTTGGCGAGCTCTCGGTAAAAAACTTGAGCGGGCCGATAACCATTGCTAAAGTGGCGGGCGCTTCGGCCCAGTCCGGGGTGGGGGATTTTCTGAACTTCCTCGCCTATCTGAGCATAAGCCTGGGGGTTCTCAATCTGTTGCCAATTCCTGTCCTGGACGGGGGGCACCTGCTGTTCTACTTGATCGAACTGGTGCGGCGTCGCCCAGTATCGGAGCGGGTGCAGGCTTGGGGGGTGCAGATCGGTATCAGTCTGGTCGTGGGGGTGATGTTGCTCGCCCTGGTAAACGATCTGAGCCGTCTGTAACGAGTCACTGAATTTCGAGTCTGCCGCCTTGTGCGGCAGATTCTTTATTACCGGTTGGAATAAAAAAGGACTTCATGAAACGCCTGCTGCTACCTGCGGTGCTTGCCGCACTCATGATCGCCGAGGTTCACGCCGAGTCCTTCAACATCTCCGACATTCGCGTCAACGGCCTGCAGCGAGTTTCCGCTGGCAGCGTGTTCGGCGCACTTCCGCTCAACGTCGGTGACACCGCGGACGACCGTCGTCTGGTCGAAGCTACCCGCGCACTGTTCAAGACCGGCTTCTTCCAGGATATCCAACTGGGTCGCGATGGCGATGTGCTGGTCATTACCGTAGTCGAGCGCCCGTCGATTTCCAGCATCGAGATCGAAGGCAACAAGGCCATCAGCACCGAAGACCTGCTCAAAGGGCTAAAACAGTCGGGCCTTGCCGAAGGTGAAATCTTCCAGCGCGCGACCCTTGAAGGTGTGCGTAACGAACTGCAGCGCCAGTACGTGGCCCAAGGCCGATACTCCGCCGAGATCGAGGCTGATGTGAATCCGCAGCCGCGTAACCGCGTAGCGCTGAAGATCAAGATCAACGAAGGCTCCGTTGCGGCCATCCAGCACATCAATATCGTCGGCAATACTGTCTTCTCTGATGAAGACCTGATCGACCTGTTCGAACTGAAGACCACCAACTGGCTGTCCTTCTTCAAGAACGACGACAAGTACGCCCGCGAGAAACTCTCCGGTGACTTGGAGCGTCTGCGCTCCTACTACCTGGACCGCGGCTACATCAACATGGATATCTCCTCCACCCAGGTATCCATCACTCCGGACAAGAAGCACGTCTACGTCACCGTGAACGTGGACGAGGGCGAAAAGTACACCGTCAGCGACGTCAAGCTCTCCGGTGACCTGAAGGTTCCCGAAGACGAAGTGAAGAAGCTGCTGCTGGTGCAGAAGGGGCAGGTC
Source organism: Pseudomonas sp. DY-1 (assembly GCF_003626975.1). Taxonomy (NCBI): domain Bacteria; kingdom Pseudomonadati; phylum Pseudomonadota; class Gammaproteobacteria; order Pseudomonadales; family Pseudomonadaceae; genus Pseudomonas; species Pseudomonas sp. DY-1. The sequence goes on from NZ_CP032616.1 coordinate 5,526,193, forward strand.
TTCTCGCGCAAGGTAATGACTACCACTTCCGAGCTGATAACCCGTCGCCTGGGTAACGAGGGCTATACCTTCGCCAACGTGAACGGCGTCCCGGAGGCCCATGACGAGGACAACACCGTTTCCATCACCTTCGTGGTCGATCCGGGTAAACGTGCCTACGTCAACCGTATCAACTTCCGCGGCAACACCAAGACCGAAGACGAAGTACTGCGCCGCGAAATGCGTCAGATGGAAGGTGGCTGGGCCTCGACCTACCTCATCGACCAGTCCAAGACTCGTCTTGAGCGTCTCGGCTTCTTCAAGGAAGTCAACGTCGAGACCCCGCAGGTGCCTGGCACCGACGACCAGGTCGACGTGAACTACACCGTGGAAGAGCAGCCGTCCGGCTCCATCACCGCCAGCGTGGGCTTCGCCCAGAGTGCGGGCCTGATCCTGGGCGGCTCCATCAGCCAGAACAACTTCCTGGGCACCGGTAACAAGGTCAGCATTGGCCTGACGCGTTCCGAGTACCAGACCCGCTACAACTTCGGTTTCGTTGACCCCTACTGGACACCGGACGGCGTGAGCCTGGGCTACAACGCCTTCTATCGCAGCACCGACTACGACGACCTCGACGTGGACGTATCCAGCTATGCGGTGGACAGCTACGGCGCGGGCGTCAGCATCGGCTACCCGATCAGTGAGACCGGGCGCCTTACCTACGGCCTGACCGTGCAGCAGGACAAGATCAACACCGGCATCTATACCGTCGACGAGATCTTTGACTTCATCGATCAGGAAGGCGACAGCTACCTGAACTTCAAGGGCTCCATCGGCTGGTCCGAATCGACCCTGAACAAAGGCGTGCTGGCCACTCGTGGTCATTCCCAGAGCCTGGTGCTGGAAAGCACCATTCCGGGTAGCGACCTGTCGTTCTACAAGCTCGACTACCGCGGCCAGTTGTTCACTCCGCTGAGCCAGAACACTGCCCTGCGCTGGCACACCGAGTTGGGCTACGGCGACAGCTACGGCTCCACTTCCGAGCTGCCGTTCTACGAGCATTACTTCGCGGGTGGCTTCAACTCCGTGCGTGGCTTCGAAGACAGCAGCCTGGGCCCACGCAGCACACCGAGCAAAGGTACCAAGCCGGGCACTGCTTTCGACCCGGACCAGGATCCGCTGCCTTTCGGTGGCAACGTTCTGATCCAGGGTGGTGTCGAGTTGCTGTTCCCGATGCCATTCGTCAAGGACCAGCGCCAGTTGCGTACTGTGCTGTTCTGGGATGTGGGTAACGTATTCGATACCAGTTGCTCGTCTACTGCGACCAACTGCAGCAGCATCAACGCCGGTGACCTGGCCAGTTCCGTGGGTGTCGGCCTGACCTGGATCACTGCATTGGGTCCGCTGAGCTTCAGTCTGGGCATGCCTGTCAAGAAACCGGACAATGCCGATACCCAGGTGTTCCAGTTCTCTCTGGGCCAGACCTTCTAAGTGTTATTTCAAGACAACAGTAAGTGTTGCAGGAGTTGCATCGTGCGTAAGTTGACTCAATTCGTTCTGGTTGCCGCTGCCATGATGGCGACTCCGGCCTTCGCGGAAATGAAGATTGCGGTACTGAACTATCAAATGGCCCTGCTCGAGTCCGACGCCGCCAAGAAGTACGCGGTCGATGCCGAGAAGAAATTCGGTCCCCAGCTGAACAAACTGAAGACCCTGGAGAGCGACGCCAAACGTATCCAGGACCGTCTGGTGAAAGACGGCGAGAAGATGCAACAAGCCGAACGTGAGCGCCTGGAGCTTGAATTCAAGCAGAAGGCCCGCGATTTCCAGTTCCAGTCCAAGGAACTGAACGAAGCCAAGGCCGTTGCTGACCGCGACATGCTCAAGCAGCTCAAGCCGAAGCTGGACAAGGCTGTTGAAGAAGTCCTGAAGCAAGGCAGCTATGACCTGGTGCTGGAGCGTGGTGCTGTGGTTGATGTCAAGCCGCAGTACGACATCACCCGCCAAGTCATTGAGCGCATGAACCAGCAGCGCTGATGATGGCAACTCCGGTCTTCACTCTGGGCCAACTGGCTGAGCGTCTCGGAGCCACCGTGCGTGGTTCCGAGGAAAAAGCGATCACCGGCCTGGCCACCCTGCAGGAGGCCGGCCCTGGCCACCTCAGCTTCCTGGCTAATCCGCAGTACCGCAAGTTCCTTGCCGACTGCAAGGCGGGAGCGGTGTTGCTGACTCAGGCTGATGCCGAGGGCTTTGCCGGCGACGCGCTGGTGGTACCCAATCCCTATCTGGCCTACGCCGAGCTATCCCACTTGTTCGACCCGAAGCCGAAGGCTCAGCCCGGCATTCATCCGACCGCTGTGGTGGCGGTTGATGCCAAGGTTGACCCGAGTGCCAGCGTTGGAGCTTATGCGGTGATCGAGTCCGGTGCGCAGATCGGGGCCGGAGTGACCTTGGGCGCCCACTGCGTCGTAGGTGCCCGTACCGTGATTGGTGAGGGCGGCTGGCTCGCGCCGCGCGTGACCCTTTATCACGACGTGAAGATCGGCAAGCGTGTCGTGATCCAGTCCGGTGCCGTGATAGGCGGTGAGGGCTTCGGCTTCGCCAACGAAAAGGGCGTTTGGCAGAAAATCGCACAGATCGGCGGCGTTACCCTGGGCGACGACGTGGAAGTGGGGGCCAATACCACCATCGACCGTGGTGCCCTCTCCGATACGCTGATCGGCAATGGCGTGAAGCTGGATAACCAGATCATGATCGCCCACAACGTGCAGGTCGGTGACAACACCGCCATGGCTGGCTGTGTGGGCATTTCCGGCAGCACCAAGATTGGCCGCAACTGCATGATCGCCGGTGGCGTGGGCATGGTTGGCCATATCGAGGTCTGCGACAACGTGTTTGTCACCGGCATGACCATGGTGACTCGCAATATCACCGAGCCGGGTGCTTATTCCTCCGGTACCGCGATGCAGACTGCCGCGGATTGGAAGAAGAGCGCTGCCCGGATCCGCCAGTTGGACGACATGGCGCGTCGTCTGCAGCAACTGGAAAAACGCCTGGCGGCAGTGACCCCGGGCGGGGATGCTTCATCAGAAGCGTGATTCACGCCGCGCCGTGCATCCCCAATCCTCTGAAAAGGCTCCAGGAACATGATGGACATCAACGAGATTCGCGAATATCTGCCGCACCGCTACCCTTTCCTCCTGGTAGATCGGGTGGTGGAGCTGGATGTTGAAGGCAAGCGCATTCGCGCCTACAAGAATGTCAGCATCAACGAGCCCTTCTTCAATGGCCACTTCCCGCAGCATCCCATCATGCCGGGCGTACTGATCATCGAGGCCATGGCCCAGGCGGCGGGCATCCTTGGCTTCAAGATGCTCGACGTCAAGCCTGCGGACGGCACCCTTTATTACTTCGTGGGTTCCGATAAGCTGCGCTTCCGCCAGCCGGTGCTACCGGGCGATCAGTTGATCCTCAGTGCGCAGTTCCTCAGCGTCAAACGCGGCATCTGGAAGTTCGACTGCCATGCCAGCGTCGATGGCAAGGAAGTATGCTCGGCCGAGATTATCTGTGCGGAACGCAAACTATGAGTTTGATTGACCCTCGCGCCATTATCGATCCGGCAGCCAAGCTGGCGGATGGAGTTCAGGTCGGCCCCTGGTCGATCATTGGACCCGATGTGGAAGTCGGCGAGGGGACCGTGGTCGGACCGCATGTGGTCATCAAGGGACCGACCCGTATTGGCAAGCACAATCGCATCTACCAGTTCTCTTCGGTGGGTGAAGACACGCCTGACCTCAAGTACAAGGGTGAACCCACGCGCCTGGTGATCGGTGACCACAATGTGATCCGCGAAGGCGTGACCATCCATCGTGGCACCGTGCAGGACCGCTCCGAGACCACTATCGGCGACCACAATCTGCTGATGGCCTACGTGCATATCGGTCACGACAGCGTGATCGCCAACAATTGCATCCTGGTCAACAACACTGCACTGGCCGGCCACGTACATGTGGATGACTGGGCGATCCTGTCCGGCTATACCCTGGTCCACCAGTTCTGCCGCATCGGCGCCCACAGCTTCTCCGGTATGGGCACGGCAATCGGCAAGGATGTTCCGGCATACGTCACGGTTTTCGGCAACCCAGCCGAGGCCCGCAGCATGAACTTCGAAGGCATGCGACGTCGTGGCTTCAGTGCCGAGGCCATCGCCGCTCTGCGTCGTGCCTACAAGGTGGTCTATCGCCAGGGGTTGACCGTGGAGCAGGCGCTGGCCGAACTGGCCGAGTCCGCTGCGCAGTTCCCGGAAGTGGCAGTTTTCCGCGACTCCATCCAGTCCTCGACCCGCGGCATTACCCGCTGAGCACATGAATCGTCCATTGCGCATCGCGCTGGTTGCCGGCGAGGCGTCCGGCGATATTCTCGGCTCCACCCTGATGCACGCGCTAAAGGCGCGCCATCCTGACGCCCAGTTCATTGGCGTTGGCGGCCCGCTTATGCAGGCAGAAGGGTTGGAATCCTATTTCCCCATGGAACGCCTGGCAGTCATGGGACTGGTGGAAGTCCTTGGGCGCCTCCCGGAGCTGCTGGCACGCCGCAAACAGCTCATCCGGACCCTGATCGACGAGCGCCCTGACGTTTTTATTGGAATCGATGCACCTGACTTCACCCTCGGCGTCGAACTCAAGCTTCGTCGTGCCGGTATCAAGACAGTGCATTACGTCAGCCCTTCGGTCTGGGCTTGGCGGCAGAAACGTGTACTGAAGATCCGCGAAGGCTGCGATCTGATGCTCACGCTCTTCCCCTTCGAAGCACGTTTCTACGAAGAGAAAGGCGTTCCGGTCCGATTTGTCGGGCATCCGCTGGCCGATGCCATCCCGCTGGAGGCCGATCGCTCAGCCGCTCGCAGGGCGCTGGACTTGCCGGAAGACTCTGCCGTTGTAGCGCTACTACCCGGTAGCCGCGGTGGTGAAGTGGGCAGGCTGGGGGAGTTGTTCCTCGATGCTGCCGAGCGTCTGCGTTCGATTCGCCCCGGTATCCGTTTCGTTCTGCCGTGTGCGAGCCCGGAGCGGAGGGTGCAGATCGAGGCGATGCTAGCCAGTCGAAACTTGCCGTTGAAGTTGCTCGACGGCCGCTCCCATGACGCTCTGGCCGCTTGCGACGCGGTACTGATCGCCTCTGGGACTGCCACCCTGGAGGCACTGTTGTACAAGCGCCCGATGGTGGTGGCCTACAAGGTGGCACCGCTGACCTATCGGATTCTCAAGCGCCTGGTGAAAAGCCCGTACGTGTCCTTGCCCAACCTGCTGGCCCAGCGCTTGCTGGTGCCCGAGCTGCTGCAGGATGCCGCTACGCCGGAGGCGCTTGCCCAGGCCGTTTCGCCCCTGCTCGACGACGGCGAGGTGCAGACGCACGGTTTCGACGTCATTCATCGCGCTCTGCGCCGAGACGCCTCGCGCGAGGCGGCCGATGCCATCCTGAAATTGATTGGAGTGTCCTGATGCAACTCGGTCTGGATTTCAGTCTGGTAGAAGAGTTGGTGGCTGGTGTCGACGAAGTTGGCCGTGGCCCCCTCTGTGGTCCGGTGGTGACGGCCGCGGTGATCCTCGACCCGGCACGGCCGATCCTCGGCCTTAACGATTCGAAGAAGCTCTCCGAAGCCCGTCGTGATGCGCTGTTCGACGAAATACGCGAAAAGGCTCTGGCCTGGTGCATCGCGCGCGCCGAAGTGGAAGAGATCGATCAGCTGAACATCCTTCACGCGACCATGCTGGCCATGCAGCGCGCAGTGGAGGGCCTCAGTGTGACGCCGAAGCTGGCCCTTATCGACGGCAACCGTTGTCCCAAGCTCAAGGTGCCCAGCGCTCCTGTGGTCAAAGGCGACAGCCAGGTTCCCGCGATCGCCGCCGCGTCCATCCTGGCCAAGGTCAGCCGTGACCGTGAAATGGCCGAACTGGACGCGCTTTACCCGGGTTACGGCATCGCCGGACACAAGGGTTACCCCACGGCCGTCCATCTGGAAGCCTTGCGCCGACTGGGCCCCACCTCAATCCATCGCCGTTCTTTCGGCCCGGTCCGGGATCTCATCGAAGGCGGTTATTGAGGCGCAATGTCGCGCCTATCCGCGACCTTGCCCCAAGCCTGTAGCTTTGTCCGAGGGCCCGGTACAATCCGGGCCCTGTCGTTTTCGCGTTTTGCATAGGACTTCCATGACCGCTTCTTTCGTCCATCTGCGTCTGCATTCCGAATACTCCCTGGTAGACGGCCTGGTACGGGTCAAGCCACTGGTCAAGGCCGTGGCGGGAGCGGGCATGCCGGCGGTGGCGATCACCGACCAGAGCAACATGTGCTCGCTGGTGAAGTTCTACAAGACCGCCATGGGCGGCGGCATCAAGCCCATCTGCGGCGCGGACATCTGGCTGGCCAGTCCCTTCGAGGACGGCCCGCTCAGCCGCATGACGCTCCTGGCGATGAACGCCAAGGGTTACCGCAATCTGACTGAGCTAGTTTCCCGCGGCTGGTCCGACGGTCAGAGCAATGGCCTGGTGATTATCCAGCGCGAATGGGTGAAGGAGGCGGCCGAAGGCCTGATCGCCCTGTCCGGTGCCAAGGAGGGCGAGATCGGCATGGCCCTCCTCAACAATGACCCGGCGAGCGCCGAGGCCATGCTGGCTGAGTGGCAGAGTGTGTTCCCCGACCGCTTCTATCTGGAGCTGCAGCGTACCTCTCGCATCAACGACGAGGAGCACGTCCACGCTGCCGTCGCCCTGGCCAGCCGCTGTGGTGCGCCGCTCGTGGCCACTAACGACGTGCGTTTCATCAAGCCCGGCGACTTCGAGGCCCACGAGACCCGCGTTTGCATCGGCGAGGGCCGTGTCCTCGATGACCCGCGCCGTCCTCGCAACTACTCCGATCAGCAGTACCTCAAGTCTCCTGAGGAAATGGCCGAGCTGTTCGCCGATATTCCGGAAGCGCTGGAGAACACCGTCGAGATTGCCAAGCGTTGCAACATCGAGGTGCAACTGGGCAAGCACTTCCTGCCCGATTTCCCCACACCCAACGGCATGAGCATCGATGACTACCTCCGTCATGCCTCCTTCGAGGGCCTGGAAGAGCGCCTGGCCGTGCTCTTGCCGAAGGAAACCACGCCCGATTACGAAGAGAAACGCCAGCTCTACATCGATCGCCTGGAGTTCGAACTCGGCACGATCATCCAGATGGGCTTCCCCGGCTACTTCCTGATCGTTGCGGACTTCATCCAGTGGGCCAAGAACAATGGCGTGCCGGTAGGGCCGGGCCGGGGCTCGGGTGCCGGCAGCCTGGTTGCCTACGTACTGAAGATCACCGACCTCGACCCATTGGCCTACGACCTGCTGTTCGAGCGCTTCCTCAACCCTGAGCGGGTATCCATGCCCGACTTCGACGTCGACTTTTGCATGGATGGCCGCGACCGGGTGATCGACTACGTGGCCGACAAGTACGGACGCAATGCGGTGAGCCAGATCATCACCTTCGGCTCCATGGCGGCCAAGGCGGTGGTGCGCGACGTGGCGCGCGTGCAGGGCAAGTCCTACGGATTGGCGGATCGTCTGTCGAAGATGATCCCGTTCGAAGTGGGTATGACCCTGGAGGCCGCGTTCAACCAGGAAGAAGCGCTGCGGGACTTCCTCAAGGTGGACGAAGAGGCCCAGGAAATCTGGGACATGGCCCTGAAGCTGGAAGGCATCACCCGGGGCACCGGCAAGCACGCCGGTGGTGTAGTGATCGCGCCGACCAAACTTACCGATTTTTCTCCGATCGCCTGTGACGAAGAGGGCACCGGCCTGGTGACCCAGTTCGACAAGGACGATGTGGAGGCCGCCGGCCTGGTGAAGTTCGACTTCCTCGGCCTGCGTACCCTGACGATCATCAAGTGGGCCATGGAGATGATCAATCGGGAGCAGGAGAAGCTGGGCAAGCCCCTGGTCGACATCGACCGCATCCCGCTGGACGACAAGAAAACCTACGACATGCTGCAGAAGGCGGAGACCACCGCGGTCTTCCAGCTCGAATCGCGCGGCATGAAGGAACTGATCAAGAAGCTCAAGCCCGACTGCCTGGAGGACATGATCGCCCTGGTGGCGCTGTTCCGCCCGGGTCCGCTTCAGTCCGGCATGGTGGATGACTTCATCAACCGCAAGCACGGCCGTGCCGAGCTTTCCTACCCGCACCCCGACTACCAGTACGCCGGCCTCGAGCCGGTGCTCAAGCCCACCTACGGCATCATCCTGTACCAGGAACAGGTGATGCAGATCGCTCAGGTGATGGCCGGCTACACCCTTGGTGGCGCGGATATGCTGCGACGTGCCATGGGTAAGAAGAAACCCGAGGAAATGGCCAAGCAGCGCGGCGGCTTCATTGAAGGCTGCTCCAACAACGGCATCGACCCGAACCTCTCGGGCAACATCTTCGACCTGGTGGAAAAGTTCGCCGGCTACGGCTTCAACAAGTCCCACTCCGCCGCCTACGGCTGGGTCTCGTACCAGACCGCGTGGCTCAAGGCTCACTTCCCGGCACCCTTCATGGCCGCGGTGCTCACTGCGGATATGCACAACACCGATAAGGTGGTGACGCTCATCGAAGAATGCCGGCACATGAAGCTGCGTATCGTCGCCCCAGACGTGAACAATTCCGAATACCGCTTCACCGTCGACAATGACGGCCAGATCGTCTACGGCCTGGGCGCCATCAAGGGCGTGGGTGAGGGACCGGTGGAGGCCATTACCGAATGCCGCGCCGAAGGTGGTCCGTTCAAGGACCTGTTCGACTTCTGCAACCGTGTCGACCTCAAGCGCATCAACAAGCGCACCCTGGAGGCCCTGATTCGGGGTGGAGCGCTCGATCGCCTCGGACCGTTCTTCAGCAACGAGCCCAAGGCTTATCAGGCTGGCATTGACCGCAACCGAGCGGT